>URUJ01000001.1 GCA_900551095.1 uncultured Anaerococcus sp.
TGCATGTGTTATGCACGCCGCCAGCGTTAATCCTGAGCCAGGATCAAACTCTCATTAAAAATTTGTATGAGAGCCATTTTGTTCTGGCTTTTCATTTACATCTGACTTTTTGCCAAATGCGTGATTTATATTCTTTTTCAAGAATCATTTTAGTAAAGAAATTAACTAGGTTATAGTTGTTTTTCTTTTACTGATTTTTTTTGATCTAGTTTAGATCATCAAAAATCATTGATATTTATTTGTATGAAATGTTTTAACATTTCTGGTTCAGTGTCTAGCATCTTTCGTGTGCTGACTCTAATATAATACCACACGTTTTTTATCTTGTCAAGGATTTTTATCATTTTTTTATGATTTTCTTTGTCTCTGACTTGATATCTCTCTTGCCGACATTTAATACTATAACATCTCATTTTGGCTTTGTCAAATTATTTTTTTAAAAATTTTAAAAAAGCCCTCAAAGGGGCTTTTTCTAAATATTATAGTGATTTTTTATTATTTTTAGGTTTTCTTTTATCTCTTCTGTTAAATCGTCGTAGGTTAATAGTTCTTCTATATCATCTTTGGCTTTTTCTATATTTCCTAGCACTAAGTTTATTTGTATCTTATTATAAGTCATTCTTGGATCTTGAGGATATTTTTTTAGTCCCTCATTTATTATCGTTATAGCCTTTATTTCTTCTTTATTTAAATACAAACTTATTGCGTAGTCATTATATAATTCTCTAAAGTCTGTGTTTAGTTCTAATGAATTTCGAAAAGCCATTATTGAATTTTCGTATTGTCCAAGATTTTGGTAGGCTACTCCTAGATAATAGTAGGCGTCTGCTCTTTTTGTTTTTGATAAGAGTTTTGTTAGTGTTCTTATTGCTTCGCTATAGTTACTTTTCCCTATATAGTATAAGGATTGTTCTATCTCAGCATTGTCATCTATCGTGATTAGTTTGTTTCTTATATCATTTTTTGCCATATCATCTTCAGTTAGCCTTAATGCGTTATTATAGTATGACCTTGCTTTTATATACTCTCCAAGATTTGCATAGATATTTCCTAGCTCATAATAAGATAGTTTAAATCTATCATCTTCATGCAGTATCTCTTGAAGAATTATAAGAGATTCTTTGACGAAGGAATTCTTATATTCTTCTTCATCCTTGTAGGCTAACGGCCAAAGGAGTCTTGCATACAGATATGAATTGTATTTGTTTTTTGTATCTAATATATATCCTGCTCTTGATATTAGTAGTGCCTTGGTTTTGTCGGTTTCTTCGTATTTTATTGATTTACTTGCTGTATAATCACCTATATTTTTAATATACTTTTTTAAGATTTTCTCATATGATTTTCTATATATGAAATCAGGATCTATGGCTATGTTTAATAGCATTGCTTCTAAGATTATTTCTAGATTTATCTCGCTTGCAAATTCTCCTGTTTCTATACCTTCTTTCATATCTTCCATGTAGATTGGAAGTGATATATCTTTTAAATCTTTGTTAGTACTTCCTTCTTTTAGTTCTATATAGGCTAGTCTATCTGTATATTTTATGAAGTAGTCAGCTAATATATCCATTAGCACCACCCCATGAATTTTCTTTGTCTGTAGGAGTGTTCATTTAAATGTTTAAATAAAATCCCTCTAAAGAGCATAAATCCTGTGTGTATAAGTGCTATTATCAGACAAGCTAGTATTTTTCCTGATCCCATTGGTTGGCCAATTGCATATCTTACGCTAATATAAAATTCTACTCCAACAAATATTAAGCTATATAAACCATAGTGAAGAGGGTTGTTTTTTACAAAGTTTACTGATTCTACTATTGCATTCACTCCACTTCTACCATTTAAATAAATTTGCTCATAGATTGATGATAGGAGTATTTTAATTGCTATTGCTATAAATATTTTTGCCTGGTATGGGAAATTGACCATTAGTAGGCTTGAGAACATCTCTAATAGGTAAACCCAAAACATGGTCTCTATTAATGGTGCAAAAAAGTTTCCTACTGAGTTTTCAAGAGAATTTTTTCCTGTATTGCCATACTTTACTACAGATGATAAACTTTGTATCACAAAGCAAGAGATTATCACTCCTATAAAGTAATTTACAATTCCCCCTATTGTTCCACCTACTACTCCAAAGCTAAATTCATTGTTTTCAAAGATTGTATTTATTAAGATAAAGATAAAGACCATGTAGGATTTGTTTAGCTTTTTTATCGTTTCTCCAAAAGCTATTTTAGATACAACTATAAAGTCTTTAAATTTGCTCATTTACATCTTCTCCACAGTTTTTATTCCAAGTAGTCCTAGGGCTGTTTTTATTACTACTGCTGTAGCATAAGCTAGGGCTAGTCTTTCTTCTTTTAGTTTTTTATCTTCTACCATGATTTTTGCAGAATTATAGAATTTGTTGAAGCTTTTTGCTATATCTGTTAAATGTCTAGTTACTAGAGATGGTTCGTATTTTTCTTTTGCTTTTATTACTATATCTTCAAAACCAGCTAGTTTTTTAACTAGATAAAATTCTTCATCATTTGTGATTTTTTCTATTTCTATTGGTTTGATTTCTCCTACCCCTGCTTTTCTTAGGACTGATTTTGCCCTAGCATAGGTGTATTGAACGTATGGTCCAGATTCGCCTTCGAAGTTTAATACTTCATTCCAATCAAATACGTAGTCTTTGATTCTGTTGTTGTATAGCTCTTGGAATTTTACCGCTCCGATTCCAACAATTCTTGATACTTCATCAATATCTTCAACTGTGTCTTCACGATTTTCCATAATTTCACGAGTTTTTTCTATAGCTTTATTTAAAACATCCTCTAGGAATACAACTTGTCCCTTTCTTGTTGATAGTGTTTGATCTTTTAGACTTACCATGCCAAAGGATATGTGCTTACATCCCTTGTATAAGTCATAGCCCATTAGTTCTAGGATTTTCCATAGTTGCTCAAAGTGGAGATTTTGCTGGGTGGCTACTACATAAAGATTTTCGTCAAAATTATATTCTTTCTTCCTATTTATAGCTGTCGCTATATCACGAGTGATATAGGCAGATGAACCATTTGATTTGATTATAATTGATGGTGGTAGGTCAAAGTCAGAAAGGTCTATAATTTGTGCCCCATCAGATTCTACTAAGAGGTTCTTTTCCTTTAATTCTTCTAGAATTTCTGGCATATATTTTGAATAATAAGCCTCTCCCTTGTAGTTATCAAAATCTATATCTAGCAAGTTGTAAACTCTATCAAATTCATTGAAAGATATTTCCTTAAACCAAGACCATAATCTGGTTGCTTCTTCTTCGCCTTCTTCAAGGTTCTTGAATTCTTCTCTAGCAGCATCCATCATTTCTTCATTTTCGCTAGCTTCTGTATTATATCTAACGTAAAGATCTAGTAGCTCTTGGATAGGATTTGCCTTTAACTTATCATCATCCCCCCAAAGTTTATAAGCTGCAATCATTGTTCCAAACTGAGTACCATAGTCACCAATATAGTTTGTTGCTATAGTATTGTAGCCTAAAAATTCATGGATATTTCTAAGAGCATCGCCTATTACAGTGGACCTTATGTGACCGATATGAAATGGCTTTGCAATATTTACAGAAGAAAATTCTACAATTGCAGTTTTCCCTTTGCCAATGTCGGATTTGCCGAAGTTTTCTTTTTTTTCTATGATTGTATTTATTACTTCATTTTCAAATTTTTTTCTATCTAAGAAAAAGTTTATATAAGGTCCTACGTTCTTGATTTCAGTAAAATCTTCAAGGGCTAAAGTTTTAGCCATTTCTGTTGCTATTAACGCAGGATTTTTTCTTAGAGTTTTTGCAAGTTGAAAACATGGAAAAGAATAATCTCCCATTTTCTCTTGAGGTGGATTTTCTATAAGCTTGTAAATCTCTTCAGAAGATAGGCCTATATCTTTCTCTTCTAATTTCTTTGAAATAATTTCTTTATAATCTTTCATTTTTCCTCCTTAGGCAAATTTGACTATAGTAACGCCATAACCGCCTTCTTTATCATCACCAAACCTATAAGATTCAATTCTCTTATCAGTTTTCAGATTTTCGCTTACACCTTTGATTAGGGCTCCTGTGCCCTTGCCGTGGATTATTTTCGCCTGATCAAGTCCTGCAAGCATGGCATCATCAAGGTATTTATCTAGGTTTCTCATAGCTTCATCATATCTTTGCCCTCTTAAATCTAAGCTTGCAGAAATATTCATAGCCTTTTTAACACTATACACCTTCTTAATGTTTTTCTCAGTTTGATTTTCTCCCTCAACCTTCTTTACATTCTTGATATTGGAGTCCATCTTTAGAATACCCATTTGAAGTTTTATATTTCCCTTACTATCCGGCTCTTCAATAACTTCTGCTTTTTCATTAAGTCCTGCCACAATTACAATATCACCAATATTTAGCTCATCAGGAATATCCTTTGACCTTTTTTGCCCAAATCTATCCTCTTCTCTTTCGATATAGGAATCTTTGTACTTATTTCTAATTTTATTTAATGACCTATCTATATCCCTGGTATTAGCATTTTTAGATTTTTTTGCTTCCTTGAGCATTTCTTGGCTTTCTTTGTTGGCCTTATCTAGAATTTCATTAGCTTTTTCTTCTGCTTTTTTTATAATCTCTTCTTTAGCTTCGTCTATTTCCTTGGATTTGTTTCTAAGTTTATCCTTAATTGACTGGATTTCTCGCCTATAAGATTCAATCTGTTTATTTTTCGCTTCCATCTCGGACTTATCGTCTTCGATTTGATCTAGAATCTTGTTGATGTTTTTAGTATCTTCACCTATTAGTTCCCTAGCTTTAGCCAAAATATCATCTGAAAGTCCTAGTCTTTTTGAAATCTCAAAGGCATTAGATTTACCAGGTGTTCCGATTTCTAGCTTATAGGTAGGGGATAAAGTATTTACGTCAAACTCAACTGAGGCATTCATCACCTTATCATTTTCCATAGCATAATATTTTAATTCGCTATAGTGAGTTGTAGCGAAGGTCATCACATCATTTTCTGTCAAATGTGAAAGAATTGAAATCGCAAGAGCTGCTCCTTCTATTGGATCAGTTCCCGAACCAATTTCATCGAGAAGGACCAGAGAATTTTCTGTAACCTTATTTAATATATCTACAATATTTGTAAGAGATGCAGAAAATGTTGAAAGACTCATCTCTATTGACTGTTTATCACCAATATCCAAAAATACATCATCAAAAACATTTACTGTTGATCCTTCTTCAGCAGGTATAAACATAGCTGTCTGAGCCATTAGAATAATAAGACCCACAGTTTTAAGAGAAACAGTCTTGCCTCCTGTATTTGGTCCTGTTATTATTAGGGTTGTATAGTCTCCACCTATAGCCACATCTATTGGCACAACTTTGCCGGGCAAAAGCGGATGAACAGCCCCCTTTATATTTATAATCTTTTCCTTGTTTAGTATTGGAAGTGAATATTCATTTTCCAGACCAAATTTTGCTTTAGCTTGAAGAAAATCTATCCTTGAAATTAATTTTTGATTTTCTAAAATTTCTACATCAAATTTTTCAGCAAACCTTGACAATCTATCAAGTATCCTTCTGATTTCTGCTTCTTCCTTAAGTTCTAGGTCTTTATATTGATTATTTAGCTCAACAATAGCTGACGGTTCAATAAAAAGTGTATTACCAGAAGCTGACTTATCATGGACAATTCCATTAATTACTGAACGTTTGTTGGTCTTAATAGGTACAACATACCTGCCATCCCTTACAGAAACCACCTTGTCTTGGAGTGCGCTCTCGTATTTTGGACTAGTCACATATGAATTGAGTTTGTTTTTAATCTCCTCTTCCTTACGCCTTAAACTCCTTCTAATTGACAAAAGTTCTCTTGACGCACTGTCAGCAATTTCTTCCTCGTTTAAAATTGACCTATCTATTTCTTCTTTAAGAAATTCATTGGTTGAAATTCTATCAAATAAATCTAGAATATAGGGATCATCAATATTACGGCTATACTCTTTTAGATATTCTGAGACTCTTAAAAAGCTTAAAATCTTTAAAAGATCAACAGGATCAAGGATTCCATTTCTCCTAATGTATCCAACAATATTTGTGAAATCATAGAGCCCAAAGATATCAATATTACCATTTCTAGCAATTACCTTTGCCATAGCTCCAGTTTTCTCTAGCTCATCTTCCAAATATTCCACATCTGTCGAGGGCCTTAGTTCCAAGATTTGTTTTTTGACCAGGCCTGAACGTGCCATTTTTGAAAGCTTTTCCAAAATTTTGTTATATTCTAAAACATCTAAGCTTTTCGCCTGCATTAAATAACTCCTCTTTCGTAATTTAACTTATCTTTATAACTTTTATTTTTATAGTTTCTTATGTCATCATCAGTAAATACTGAAATTAAAGTTGATACTTCATCACCAAAAAAACTTTCATCAAAACCTGCTGCCTTATAAGGATAAATCTTTGTCAGAGAATTTCTTCTTACAAGTTTCATCCTATCGCCGTTTATATTAACAAGTTCACTTTCTTTAAATTTGCAAGTAGCACATCCCTTTAAATTGCAATTTTTTATAACGGAAAATGGGCAATGTTCCATGTTCATAAGCTCAATTCTACCAAAACTTAAAGCCTCGATATCATATCTTTTCGCATTATCATTTATATTTTCCAAAGTATTTTCAACTGAAGATTCGATTTTTTCTGCAAAAGTAGCATAAAAATTAAAACTATAGGAATTGATAACATTTAAATATCTACCAATTCTAATCTTTATATTATTTCTCTTAAAATCACTAATATAATCAAGGTCCCTATAATTGTTGAAAATCACACCCTTAATTGAATTTTCTTTTATATACGTCATCAAATCATCTATATTATAATCCATATGACTATCTAAATTTAAATACAAATTTAGGCCTTTGTATTTAGGGTCGTATTCTTTTATATAAACCTTATCAAAATCGCCAAGAAGTTTTGGATCTATATTATTTGTCATAAGTTCGATATTTTTTTCAATGTGTTTTGAAGTTTTTTCCATAAGTTTTGGCTTTGTGATTTTTACAGGTTTTCTTTTGTACTTTCCTGCTATCTCTTTTTTTAAAAGATTAATAGCATCGCGTCTTAGTTTATTTATAGTTTTTTTCCTTAAGAAAATTCCTTCGTCGATATCTATTTCAATATTAATAGGCTTAAATATTTCATCTTTAAATCTGTCAAGGTTTTCTCTAATTCTTTTTTCGTCTAAGGATATATTTTTTGCTTCATCTACTATATCAGATCCTTTAACATCCACTTCTATATCTCTGTAGCCTATCTTGAGTCTAGGTTTTTGACCAAGCTTTCCTTCAAAATAGAGACTTACTGGTAAATTTCTGTATGTTTCTAGCCCATCTTCCAAGTCGTTTTTGATATTTTCAGCATTAAGCATAAGGATATTTGAACCTAACTTTGCATCCCTATACTTATCTAAAAATATAATTTGACCTTTTTTGAAATCTTCTGTTAGAGTCAAGGGAAGTTTTTTATCCTTTTCTGTTGTGACTTCAAGATTATCTCCCTTGTGAAGGTCTGAATAAGTTTGGAAGGCTTTCTTCTTGTTATTTAACTCAACTTTTCCTACAACTCTATGCTTAATACCGCCTTCTTTCAGGATATAATCACGTCTTTGGTCAAAAATAAATCCTTCTGTATAGCCCCTATTTGAAATATCTCTAAGTTTTTTATCATCATAACTATTACCATTTAATTTTTTCTTGTAAGCGACTACACTATTATAAACATATTCAGGAGATTTCATTCTTCCTTCGATTTTTAGACAATCTATTCCAAGTTCAGTCAAACTATCAAGCCTATCAATGACATTTAAATCCTTCATATTTAGATAGAAATCTGTCCCATAGGTTCTTCCATTATTTATTAATTGGTATTTTTGCCTACATGGACCTGCACACCTACCCCTATTAGCAGACCTTTCTCCAAAATATGAGCTCATCAAACATTCTCCAGAATATGAAACACAAAGTGACCCATGGACAAAAACTTCCTTTTCACAAGGAAGTTTTGCTATTTTTCTAATTTCTTCTATTGGTGTTTCACGAGCTATAACAATTCTTTTAAAGCCTAAGTCCATCAGAGCCTTGGCTCCGTGATAGTCTCTAACAGCCATCTGAGTTGATGCGTGAAAATCGAGGCCAGGCATTTTATCTTTTATTATAGAATAAAAACCTATATCTTGAATCAAAATCCCGTCTACTCCAAACTCATAAAGTTTTTCTATATATGATATAGCCTTGTCAATCTCAGAATCTTTTATAAGAATATTCATCGTTACAAAAACTTTTCTGTCAAAATAATGAGCGTAGTCTATAACTTGCTCAATATTTTCCAAGGTGAAATTTTCCGCATAGGCCCTAGCTCCAAAATCATCAAGGGCTAGATAAAAAGCATCTGCCCCTGCTGCTATCCCTGCGTATAGCATATCTAGATTTCCAACCGGTGCTAAGATCTCTGTCTTATTCATCAATTTTTCCCTTCAATATCTCGTTTTCTTTAGTTAAATCCATGGCTTGTTTTTGTAGGTTTTTGATTTTTTCTCTTAATTTATTGGCGTCATTTTCAGCCTTTGTTAAATTTATTATCTCAGCATCTTTTTCTTGAAGTAATACTTTTAAATCCTTAACTTCTTCTTTTTTTTCTTCTAGTTCAATTTTATATGAACCATACTCATTTTTGAAAGTTTCAAGCTCTTCTTTGATTATAGGATAATTTTTTATAGCTTCTTTGTTTTCCTCATAATATTCTCTAAAAGATTCTTTATCCTTAAAATATTCATCTGCAATATTAAGGCTGGCCAAAATTAGCTGCCTATCAAAAGTGAGCTTATCAGATTTTACATCTTTAATCTTGCCGTCAACATAAGCTGCTATTTTTTCTATACTCTCTTTTGATTCTTTGCTAACAAGAGGATATTTTACACCGTCAATTTTAACTTCAAGTCTAATCTCGCTCACTTTTTTCTCCTATGCACGTAATACTATGTCTTTTGCTCTTAGCTGTTCAAGGATACTTTCTTCTACACCCTTGATATCTTCTTCTTTAAGAGTCCTGTCGGTTTTTCTATACCAAACCCTATAAGAAATTGATTTTTTATCATCAGCAATTCCTTTGCCGGTATAAATATCAAAAAGTTCAATTTTAGCAAGAATCTCTCCTGCCTTTTCTTTCATGATTTCTTCAATTAATTCTGATTCCACATTTCTATCTGCCACAAAGGAATAATCACGTTCTATGGCTGGGAATTTAGGGATTTGCTTGTATTTTTTATCAATTATTCTTTCATCAGCAATCTTACTTAAATTAATCTCTAAAATGATCGCTCCCTTATTTATATTATACTCTTCACGCACTTCATAGGAAATCTCTCCTATTACTCCGATTTTTTCACCATTAAAGTAAATATCAGCACATCTGCCTGCGTGGAAGGCGAAAAACTCTTCATTAGCCTTGTAAGAAAATCCAATAAATCCGCTATTTCTCATCGCTTCTGTAAAGAAATCTTTCATATCATAGAAAGAATATTCTCCGTAAAGTCCCATAGTTAAAGTGAGGTTTTCTTTTGGAAGAATATCGCTTGTTTTCTCAAAAGTCCTATCAAGTTCAAAAAATCTCATATCTTTTTGGCCGTACTTGATATTTTTAGAAATAACATCAAGCATATTAGGTATTTGAGTTGTTCTCATCACAGAAAAATCTTCACCAAGTGGGTTTATAAGACTTACATACTCTCTTAATCTGGAATCTTTAGAAATTCCAAGTCTATCATATTCTCTAGGAGAAATGAAAGAGTAAGTTGCAAGTTCCGAAAATTTTTGACCAACTAATTTTCTTTTTAAATCATCTTTCAAAAGTCTTAGAGGAGATCTCTCGCCTTTTTTAAGTGAAGAAACAAGTGGTTTGGATTCAATCTTACCCATTCCGTAAAGTCTTACGACTTCTTCTATAAGATCTGCTTCTATATCAATATCAAGTCTAAAGAATGGAACTTTTGCAAGGATTGTATCATCATCAATTTTTTCAATTTCAAACTCTAAAAGCTCAAGGTTATGGATTGCTTCTTCCATTGTAAAATCCACACCTGTAAGGGCTTTTAATCTTGAAATACGAAGTTTTACTTTTTTTTCACCACTTGCTTCTCTTCCTGCCTGGTATAAATCGTCGTAAATTTTCCCGTAGCCTAATTTATCAATCAAGTGTAGGGCGCGCCTTGAAGCAAAATCAGCCATTTCTATTGGAACGCCCTTTTCAAACCTTGTTGATGCTTCTGAACGAAGTCCAAGTTTTTTAGAGGTTTGGCGGACAGAATCTGCATCAAAGTGGGCAGTTTCAAGGATAATATTTTTAGTCTCATAAGATACTTCTGTATCAAAACCACCCATAACTCCTGCAATACCAATTGGTCCACTCTTATCAGCTATTATAATCATAGAATCATCTAATTTTCTATTCTCGCCATCAATTGTTTTTACAATCTCACCTTCATCAGCCTCTCTAATTGTAATTGGACCATTTAATTTATCTAGATCATAAGCATGGAGAGGTTGACCAGTTTCTAGCATAACAAAGTTTGTGATATCTACAATATTATTTATAGGTCTCATTCCGGCAAGCATTAGATAGTTTTGTAGCCATTGTGGTGATGGTTCGATCTTTACATTTGTAATTGCACGGGTAATAAACTTATCGCAATTATCTGTAATTAAGTTTAAACCATCAAATATTTCTCTAAGGTCTTTGCCGTTTTTTTTATAATCAGTTTCTGGTAGGTTGATTTTGCCGCCAAAACTTGCCGCACTTTCCCTTGCCATACCGATTATTGATAGGCAGTCAGGTCTATTTGGAGTTATTTCATATTCTATAACTGGTGTGTTTGAATATAAAACTTCAGAAGCCTTGCTTCCTGGTTTATATTCTCCCTCTAAAACTATAACCCCTTCCCTAAGATCTTTTGGAATTACAGAATCATCATAACCAAGCTCACTATAGGCTGTAAGCATACCTTCGCTTATAATGCCAAAAAAGTCGTGGTCTTCAATAAGAGTACCATCATCAAGTTTTGTCCCAGATGTGATTACTAGAAGGTAATCGCCTTCTTTAGTATTTTTTGCATTGGTTATAATAGTAATTGGGTCATTTTTCCCAACATCTATTGATAAAACTTGTAGCCTATCAGCATCTGGGTGTTTTTCTTGTTTTAAAACGTGACCTACAACTATCCCCTCAAGATTAGATGTTTTTATAAAAACTTCTTCTACGTGAGAACCAGTTTCAGAAAGCCTGTCTGTGATAGTTTTTAAATCTTTGTCTATTTCTATATAATCTTTTTGCCAAATTAAAGGTACTAGCATATTTCCTCCTAAAACTGTTCTATAAATCTCTTGTCATTATCATAAAGAAGTCTGATATCATCAAGGCCGTATTTGACCATGGCAATCCTATCAACTCCAAGACCAAAGGCAAAGCCTGTGTATTTTTCACTATCAATTCCACACGCTTCAAGGACATTTGGATGAACCATGCCTCCACCTAATAACTCCATAGACCAGCCAGTATTACCGCAAGCAGGACAACCTTCACCCATACAAACAGGGCAAGTTACGTCTACTTCTAGGGATGGTTCGGTAAATGGAAAATGGTGGGGTCTATATCTTAGATTCATCTTATCTCCAAACATTTCGTGGATAAAAGTTTCAAGAGTTGCCTTAAGGTTTGCCATTGACACATTTTCATCTACAACTAGGCATTCTAATTGGTGGAACATTGGCGAATGGGTTGCATCAACTTCGTCATTTCTAAAAACCCTACCAGCAGATACCATTTTAATTGGAAGTTTGCCTTCATTCATCACCCTAATTTGCATACTTGAAGTATGAGGTCTTAATAGAACTTCATCATTGATATAGAAAGTATCTGATGTAGACCTAGCTGGGTGGTTTTTTGGACTATTCAAATCATCAAAAACGTACTTTACTGTATCAACTTCAGGGCCTGCTACTACATCAAAACCCATGTTTTGGAAAATAGTTTCAAGTTCTTCCATAGTTTGGTTTATAACTGCTAAATGACCGGACTCATATTTGTCAAAGTGAGCTGTCACGTCTATTTTTTCAGCTTTTATTTTCTCTTTTAAAAGCTCTTTTTTAATTATTTCGTTTTTTTCTGCAAGTAAGGATTCTATTTCTTTGCTTGTTTGGTTAATTAGCTTGCCTGCTTTTGGTTTCTCCTCATTAGGAAGCTTTGCTATTGACTTTTTTAGATCAGTAATAATTCCTTTTTTACCAAGATATTTTATCCTCAAATCTTCCAAGACTTGTGGGCTGTCAGCATTTACAATTTCAGTCTTTGCACTGGATAAAACCTGTTTTAAATTTTCTTCCATTTTTCCTCCAAATAAAAAAATCCGTCCTCTACAAAGGACAGATATAATTCTGCGGTACCACCTTAATTGATTTATAAATAAATCCGCTCATTACTTTAACGAAAAGTTTACGTATCGACTACTAAATTCATCTCAAAGTTCATCGGTGAATAACCCTAGTCTTGACTTAAAAGGCTCTCAACATCCCTTTTTTGCTGTATAAGAATAACTAAAGTCTTTCCGAATCATCACATAAGTCTATTCATAATTATGCTTGCAGCTATTGCTGCGTTTAAAGATTCAATCTCGCCTTCCATAGGTACCTTAATAAAATTATCTGTAATTTCTCTCATATTTTGACTTAAACCGTTGGCCTCGTTACCTATAGCAAGGATTATTTTCGAATCTTTCTTAAAACCAGTAACATCTATCCCAACCATATCTGCAGAAAGGATTTTATAAATTGGTTTTAATCTATTTACATCTCTATAAGTCATATTTGTAATATTTAACCTGAAGATCGATCCCATTGACGCTCTTAATGATTTTTCATTATAGATATCAACTGTATCTGGCATTAGTATCACATCCTTAAAGCCAAAAGCTTCTGCAGAACGAATCATAGTGCCAATATTACCTGGATCATTTATACCATCAAGCAACAGTATTTTTTCTGATGAAAGGTCTCTAGGTTTTTGCTTTTTAATGACAGCGCCAATCCCGTCAGGACTTGACATTGATGATAGTTTATTAAAAAGAGTTTCGCTAAATACCAAAGTTTTGTCTTGATTTTTATAGGAAACACCTTCTCTTAAAAAAATAAAATCTATATCAGCAGACGAAGCTATAGCTTCATCCACTAATTTCCTAGATTCTATTGTAAATAAATTTTCTTTATCTCGATACTTTTTCTTTTTAAGCTTGTTTATTAACTTAAAATTTTGATTGGATACCGATTCTATTATCATTAAGCGTTTTTGTTTGCTGCTTCTACTATTTTTGCAAATTCTTCTGGGTTGTTAACTGCAAGTTCAGCTAGCATCTTTCTATTAATGTCAATATTCGCTTTCTTTAGGCCACCCATAAGTTTAGAATATGTTGTGCCATTCATTCTTGCTGCAGCGTTGATTCTTGCAATCCAAAGTTTTCTAAAATCTCTTTTTCTATGTTTTCTACCAATATATGCATATGATAGAGATTTCATTACAGCTTGGTTAGCTGTCTTGAATAGAAGGCTTTTTGAACCGTAATAACCCTTTGCTTGTTTTAATACTTTTTTATGTCTTTTTTTTGCGTTTACTGCTCTTTTTACTCTTGCCATCTATATCCTCCTATGCACCAATTAGTCTTTTTACGTTTTTGTTCACTGTTTGTGAAACTTCAGCTGGTTTTCTTAATCTTCTTTTTCTGTTTGGTGATTTCTTAGCTGTTAAGTGTCCTTTGTAAGCTTTTCTTCTCATGATTTTGCCAGAGCCTGTTACTTTAAATCTTTTAGCAGCTGCTCTCTTAGTTTTCATTTTATTCTTTGCCATCTTATTCTCCTTTTTCATCATTTGGTTCTAGAAACATTACAAGAGATCTGCCTTCCATCTTAGGCTTTTTGTCAATCTTGCCGCAGTTATCTAGCATAGCATTAAACTTATCCATTAATTCATAGCCAGGTTCTTTTCTACCAAGTTCCCTACCACGAAATCTTATAGATACTTTGACTTTATCCCCGTTGTTTAAGAATTTTTTTGTTTGATTTGCCTTGGTTTGCAAGTCATTATCTTCGATATTTAAAGAAAATCTTGTCTCTTTAAGTTGAGCATTTTTTTGTTTTTTCCTGTTTTCTTTTTCTTTCTTTTCTTGATCATATTTAAACTTACCATAGTCCATTATCCTTGTTACAGGTGGCTTTGCCTTTGGACTCATAAGTACTAGGTCAAGACCTCTCTCGTCAGCCATCTCTTGAGCATCTCTTAGAGAAGTGATACCAACTTGGTTACCATTTTCGTCAATTAGTCTTACCTGACTAGCTCTAATTTCATCATTGATTCTTAAATCTTTTATAGTTATACCTCCAATGTATTGTATAAAAAAAGCGGGCACAAAGTACCCGCAAATAATCTAATTAATTATATCTTATTAACCTAAAAGCTTATGCCGTTAGGTGAGTTTGGGTACTTCTTCGTTGTTTACATATATCATATTACTTGATAAATTATAATATGTCAAATTATTTATTATAAAAATCCAACTTTATTATTTTTATCATTAACTTATTAGTCAAGGATGAAAAATCCGACTCCAACAAGGCCTGGTCCCGTATTAGCACCAAGAGTTGGAGAAATTTGACCTTCCATATATACTAGTGCATTTTCTATAATATCCTTTAGATTTTCTTTTAAATTTTTAAATCCTTCTATATAATCTCCCTCAGATATAAAAAAGTAATAGTCTTTGACACCTTCTAGTTTCTTTCTTATAATTTTTTCCATTTGGCGAAGAGTTTTCTTCTCGCCTCTAGCGATTTTTTCTATAGAAAAACCACCTTCTGGCGGATCTGTTCTTATTATTGGTTTTACTGATAAAGCATCGCCAATCTTACCAAAAGTCCTTGGCACTCTTCCACCTTCTACAATGTATTTAAAGGTCTCTATAGTGAAAAATACCTTAGAATCATTTATCTTCTCTTCTAATTTATTGCAAATTTCACCAAAGCCTAGTCCATCATCTATAAGTTTTTTTGCATAAACTGCATAATATCCTTGGCCAAGAGTTAAATTTCCAGTATTAAAGGCATATATATCAAGCCCTTCTACTTCTGCGGACTTGCAGGCATTGAAAGTTCCAGAAAATTTATTCCCGATATTAATGCAAATTAACTTATTATAGCCATCTTCTTTAACTTTCTCCATTAAATCCTGTATATCTCCTGGAGATGGCATAGATGTTTTCGGTAATTTATCATTTGATTTTACCCATTTATAAAATTCTTCGGGACCTATATCAATCCTATCTCTTAAATATTCACCATCTAAATATACATACAATGGTAAATAATAAAACCCTTCTTTTTTGATATAATCAAGGCTTAAATCTCCGCCCGAATCTACTAATATAGCAATTTTTTCCATTATATCTCCTCACTATTATCTATCGCTAACTGAGTGTATAATTTTGTTAAAAGTGAAATAACCAAATAAGAAAGGACCTTATAGTGGTGATCAGAATAATCATAAGACAGATAAATCCTCGTAACATCTTCCCCTGTTAAAACATCTTTTCTTATTTGGTTAAATATATTTTCAAAATTTTCATAACCTTCTTTTAAACCAAAGTTAGTCATTTCACTGTCGATTCCTTTGGCCAAATCTTCTATTGTTATTATTTGTTTAAATATAGATATCACTATAAGCTGGGCTATAGATGATCTAAAATACTTCTTTTTTGTAGGTTTATCTATATAGCCAAGTTTGACATAATTATTTATCATGGATGATGTTATCACATTTTTGTCTACTACATACAAAGGCTTTAAGACCTCTTTTAAGTAGGTCAATAATTCTTCTTTATATATGCCATCATCAGGCAAACTTTCCCAACTTGGTAAGCTTATATTTTCTAATTCATTTATATTTTTAATCATTTTCACTCCGTATTATACCTCTATCTAGTTAGTAATACTAGATAGTTAATCACAATTTATTTCTATTTCAATCTTGTAATTAGCCTTTTTTATAGTTCTAATATCCGTATTTTTTGCCTTATAAAATTTCTTAAATTCAATGCTTTCTTCTTCCCTATCTCCAATCTTTGTTGGAAATAAAATTTGACTATCAGAATCATTTATAAGTTTATCTAAGTAGGCAAAAGATTCTTTATCTAAATCTGTGATAGGTAAAAAAATCATATCTGGATTTTCAAATTCCAATTCATCTAATAAGTCAAGATAAATATCATCGTTAATCTTTGAAAAATCAACAGTTCCTCCAAAAAATATTACAAGAGATTCAATTTCTATTAGAAAACCTATTTTTTCACAATCTAGCGAGATGGTTCTTATGAAAATTTCACCCGTATTTGATATTATTTTAATAGCTTCTCCTCCCCCAAGGAGGTATACATTGTCTTTTTTATATAACTTCTTTAAGTTTCTCATACCAAGCTCGTCATTATTTAGAAAAATAATATTATCCTGGTATTTCAAATTGCTTATATTTTTATTGAGTACATACTTTACTGAATTTAGATTTTCTAAATTGAATATTTCGTTCGTATAGGATTTCCTATCTTTATCTGACACGAAAAACATGATGTGTTTTGATTCTGGTATTTCAAGGATTCCTTCTGCATAATCAAAAATCAAAAAATAATCCCCGTAGGCTAGGCTATAACAGGAATCATACACATAATTAACAACCACTTTCTCACTCATTGCCACTCCTTCTATTTTTTTATACCCAATATTACAATTTTTATTATTCCCGTATAGTTATTTAGAGGTGATATAATGAAAAAAGAAATAAAAACAAATGCAATGAGATTTCTTGATACTTTAGATATAGAATATGAACATATAGACTACGAACTAGACCATGAATTTGTTTCTTCTGTTGATTTAGCAGAAGAAGGAAATCAGGACATTCACACAATCTTTAAGACACTTGCTACAGAATCCAAAGATGGAGACGTTTATATATTAGTAATAAACGGTGCAGACGAAATAGATTTTAAAAAAGCTGCAAAAGCTGTTGGCGTAAAGAGCCTATCCATGCTTGCTCTTAAAGACCTTAAAAAAACCGTTGGCTACGAAAGAGGTGCCACAACTCCCCTTGCCCTAAAAAAAGACTATCCAGTATTGATCGATGAAAAGGCAAAAAACATGGATTTTATAAAGGTATCTGCAGGTAAGGTTGGCCATTCTATAAAAATTCGACCAGAAGATTTGAAAAGAGCTAGCAAGGGCACCTTTGCAGATTTGATAAAATGATTTTAAATAAATTTGAATACGGCAAAAAAATATCCTATCAAGTTAACAATAATTATAATTTAGAGGAAATATCTCAAAATAAAAGTGAAATCAAAAATTGTTTTTCTATTAAAATCTTAAATGACAATGATAATGAGAAGTTAAAACTTTTGGTAATCCTCTCACCAATTTTTATTTCAGTTTTCGATAATGGAAACTATGAATTAGAATTCCTTAGAGAAACCATCGAAAATTCTTCCTATCCCTTCGCTTTGTACCCGAATTTTTTTGAATCTTTTAATAAGTGCCAATATTTCAAGGATTATAGGGGTAATGATAATGAAAATATCACAGAAGATATTATCTTAAGGGAAGATAAGGCCATAGAATTCTATTTCAATTCTCTGCCAGAAATATACCTCAAATCTCTCCTTGCCATGGTTGATGCCTTGATAGAAGATGATTCAAATAGACAAATGCTTTTGCAATACTTTGACCAAATGAGAGATGATATTGTTATAAATGGTAGAAGGTCAATTTTAGCCAATGGCATCCAAGCTTTTTACTTAAATAAATATGTAGTAGTCTGGATGCTTGACCTTATAAATTTTATCAAAGAAAACGATCCAGATTCATACAAATATTTACAACCTATTTTTGACCTTATTAATAATTTAAAAACTCCACGACTAATTAATTAGATTTTATATAAAAATCAGAGCAAGGATAATCTCCGCTCTGATTTTTAATTTCTTAGATTCTTTTGTTTGTATTTCTCCAAATACCAATTTCTTCAGCAGCTTTGATTAACTCGTCCCTATTATCTGGGTGGGCAAGTCCTACTAGAGCTTCTGCTGCTTGCCAGGTAGTTAATCCCTTGAAATTTGCGATACCTTGTTCTGTAGCTATATAGTGGGTATTGCTTCTTACAGCTGTAGCTTGAGTTCCTGGAGCGAAAGTTGGTACGATGTTTGAAATTCTCTTGCCATCTTTACCTACTCTTGATGAGTTAAGGGCAATGATTGATCTACCACCTTTTGATCTATAAGCACCAAGAACAAAGTCTAAAGCTCCGCCTGCACCAGAAATATGTTTTGTTCCTACAGTTTCAGCTGAGATTTGGCCCCATAGGTCTACTTGTAAAACTGTGTTTATAGAAACAAAGTTATCAAGAGATGCTATTACTCCAACATCATTTACATAATCAACTGGAGCTGCCATCAATTCTTCGTTATCATCTATATAATCATATAATTCTTGGCTTCCTGCAGCGAAAGCATAAGTTTGACGACCAGTGTCTATGTTTTTCTTGCGTCCTGTGATTCTTCCAGCTAATGCCATTTCTCTAAAGGCATCTACATACATTTCTGAGTGAACACCGAGGTCTTTTAGGTCTGATTTTGCAATTTCAGATCCTATAGCATTTGGAAGTCCACCTATACCGATTTGGATAGTATCTCCATCTCTTAATTTATCTACGACAAAACTTGCTGCTTTTAATTCTTCTTCACCAAAAGATGCTTTTGGTAATGTAAGCATTGGGTAGTTTGATGACTCAAAGATATAGTCAACATCTTTGATATTTATACAGTTATTAAATCCACCAAGAGCCCTAGGTACATTCTCGTTAATTTCAAGTATTATTTTGTCAGAATTTTCAAATGATGCCATAGTGTGGCTTACTGAGATACCGAAGTTAAAGTTACCGTGTTTATCCATTGGGCTAACTTGAATAACAGATACAGCTGCTTTTGGAGCATTTTCTGCTAGATATCTAGGAAGTTCGCTGTATTTGATTGGAGCAAAGAATGCACCAGTTTTATTAGCATTTATCAGTTTTCTTTCCGTTCCTGATGCATGCCAAGAATGGTAAGTTATATGCTCACCTGTTGGGTCTGCTTGACCTGTATAAGGCATATAAGGAACTACACCGCCCCTAACTTTAACGTCTTTTAATTCGTTAACTCTTTCAGCTAGAGCCTTGTCAAAATCAACTGGTGTTAATGCACACCAACCCAATTCTACCCAGTCGCCGTCCTTAACCATAGCTGCTGCTTCTTTTACAGTAATTAATTTTTCTTCATATAGTTTTTTATAATCCATATAATCCCCTTTTTATAATATCGTTTTCTTAAGCTATTTTTATTATACCCGTAATTGAAAATTATTATCATTCTTTTCTATTATTTTTAAAATTTTTAATAAAAACAAGCAAAAAAGGCATGCAGATAAGAACTACCTGCATACCTTAAAATTTATCTTATCTTTCTACAACAACTGCAGTACCCATACCGCCACCTATACAAAGTGTTGCGATACCTTTTTTAGAGTCTCTCTTTTGCATTTCATATAGAAGTGTTGTAAGGATTCTTGCTCCTGATGCACCAACTGGGTGACCAAGTGCAATAGCACCACCGTTTACGTTAACTATATCAGTATTAAGACCAAGTTCTTTAATTACTGATAAAGCTTGTGCTGCGAATGCTTCGTTTGCTTCAATTAAGTCAATATCTTCAAGAGTTAAGTTAGCTTTTTCTAGAGCTTTTCTAACTGTTGGGATTGGACCTGTACCCATGATAGCAGGATCAACACCTTCTGTTGCATAGCTTACGATTGTAGCTAGTGGTTTTACACCAAGTTCTTTAGCTTTTTCTTCGCTCATTACTACTAATGCTGCAGAACCGTCGTTAAGACCTGATGCGTTAGCTGCTGTTACGCTACCACCATCTCTCTTGAATGCTGGTTTAAGTTTAGAGATACCTTCAGCTGTAACACCTTCTCTGATGTGTTCATCAGTGTCAACAATTGTTACATTGCCTTTTCTATCTTTAACTTCTACTGGTACTATTTCATCTTTGAATTTACCTTCAGCTCTTGCTTTTTCAGCTCTATTTTGGCTCATTGCTGCAAGTTCATCTTGTTCTTCTCTTGTAAGACCGAATTTTTCAACTATATTTTCAGCTGTCATACCCATGTGGTAATTGTTGAATGCGTCCCAAAGACCATCTTTGATCATTTCATCAACAGCCTTTTTGTCGCCCATTCTAGCTCCCCATCTTTCATTTTGAAGAAGATATGGTGCGTTTGACATTGATTCTGTACCACCTGCTATAACTATGTCAGAGTCTCCTGCCATAATCATTTGGGCTGCTAGAGAAACGCTTCTTAAACCTGAACCACAAACGATGTTTAATGTCATTGCTGGTTTTTCTTTAGGGATACCTGCTCCAATAGAAATTTGTCTAGCTACGTTTTGGCCAAGACCTGCTTGAAGTACGCAACCAAATACCATTTCATCTACATCTTCTGGTTTGATTCCAGCTCTTTTAATTGCTTCTTTAACTGCTGTGATACCTAAATCTTGTGCACTTACTGATTTTAATGCACCACCGTATGATCCAATTGGTGTTCTTGCTGCACTTGCTATTACTACTTTTCTTGTCATAATTTCTCCTTTATTTTTTACTTACTTTTTATCTTATTTGCTATAGTCGTAGAAGCCTTTACCTGTTTTTCTACCAAGGTCTCCAGCTCTTACCATTTGTCTTAGAAGTGGATTTGGTCTATATTTGCTATCACCAAATTCGTTGTAAAGAACTTCCATAATAGCTAAACATGTATCAAGACCTATTAAATCTCCTAGGGCAAGAGGTCCCATTGGGTGGTTTGCACCAAGTTGCATACCTTTGTCGATATCTTCAACGCTTGCAAGACCGTCAGCTAGTACGCCGATACCTTCGTTAATCATTGGGATAAGAAGTCTGTTTACAACAAATCCTGGACCTTCTTTAACTTCGATAGGTTGTTTTCCTAAATCTTCTGCTAATTTGAAGATTGTTTTGTTTGTTTCGTCAGATGTGTGAAGTCCTCTGATAACTTCTACAAGTTTCATAACTGGAACTGGATTGAAGAAGTGCATACCAATTACATTTTCTGGTCTCTTTGTAGATGCAGCTATATCTGTAATTGAAAGTGAAGATGTGTTTGAAGCAAGGATTGCACCTTCTTTTACCACTTCATCAAGTTCTTTAAAGATGTCTTTTTTAAGTTTTGGATTTTCTGTTGCAGCTTCGATTACGATATCACAATCAGCAAGATCTTTAACTTCTGTTGTATATGTGATATTTGCTAAAGCTTTTTCTTTATCTTCTTCAGTCATTCTTTCTTTAGAAACATTTCTTGTATATGATTTTTCTATTCTTGCCTTGCAAGCTTCTAGAAATTCATCTTTGATGTCTCTAACTACAACTTCGTAATTTTTAGCAGCTGTTTCTACAATACCGCCGCCCATAATTCCTGAACCGATTACACCTATTTTCATTAAATTTCTCCTTTATTTATTTTCAAATTCTGCTTTACCTTTATTGATAAAAGCATTCATTCCTGTTTTTTGATCTTCTGTTGAGAAGGTTAGAGCAAATAAGTTTTCTTCAACTTTAATTGCACTGTCTATATCTACTTGACCACCAACATTTATCGCTTCTTTAGATGCTCTAACTGCAACTGGTGCGTTAGCAGCAATCTTTTCTGCAAGTTTCTCTACAGTTTCTTCAAGTTTGTCAGCTTCTACAACTTCTTGAACTAAGCCGATTTCATAAGCTTTGTCAGCCTTGATATTTTTAGCAGTATAGATTAAATATTTTGCATATCCAGGACCTACAAGTCTTTGAAGTCTTTGAGTTCCCGCAAATCCTGGAGTAATTCCAAGACCAACTTCTGGTTGACCAAATAAAGCTTTGTCACTTGCTATTCTAAAATCACAGCTCATAGCGATTTCACAACCACCACCAAGAGCAAATCCGTTAATAGCAGCTATAACTGGAATAGGTAGACTTTCTAATTTTCTAAATACTGAAAGTCCTTTATGACCAAATTCTTTTGCTTCAATAGCTGTTAGAGTTGACATTTCTTTAATATCTGCTCCTGCAACAAAACTTCTGCCTTCACCTGTTAGTATTGCTACTCTTAGGTCTTTGTTAGCTCTTACTTCGTCTAGAAGTATATTTAGTTCATCTAGTACTTCTGAGTTAAGTGCGTTTAAAGCTTCTGGTCTATTTATAGTAATCTTTGCTATATGACCATTAACTTCATATTTTACAGTTTTGTAAGTCATTCATCCCCCTTCAAATAAATCGTTTACAAATATTTACTGGCACAAAGCCTTCATTAACTTTATACCCATTTTTTCTTTCTTATACTTATATTATAACAGTTGATATTTTTTTGTCAATCTTTTTTGTATAAATTTTAACAATTTTTAGAAAAACGATTAACAAATCGTATATCAAGCCATTTTTTTATCGTCTATATACAAGAAAAACCACTATTTAATAATAAATAGTGGTTTAATTTTTAATATTAAGCGTTTCTTGCTTTGATTTTTTCTGTTAATGCTGGAACTACTTCAAATAAGTCTCCAACAATACCATAATCAGCTACGTCAAATATTGGCGCATCTGGGTCTTTATTTATAGCAACTATTGTATCTGAAGCATTGATACCAGCTAAGTGTTGGATAGCTCCAGAGATACCTACTGCTATATATACCTTTGGTCCTACAGTTTTACCTGATTGACCAACTTGATGTGAGTGAGAAATCCATCCAGCATCTACTGCCGCACGTGAAGATCCTACTGTAGCTCCTAGGGCTTCTGCTAATTCTTCTATGATTTTAAAGTTAGCTGCTTCTCCTAAACCACGTCCACCAGATACGATAAATTCAGCACCAACAAGATCAACTTCTTCACCTTCGTCTCTTGGGATGAAGTTAAGAATCTTTGTTCTGATTTCGCCTGTATATTCTATATTATCTTCAATTTCTTCTATGTTGTCTTTTCTACCTAAAGCTTCTTTAGAGAATACACCTGGACGTACTGTACCCATTTGTGGTCTTGAGTCTGGACAAAGAATTTGTGCCATTAAGTTACCACCAAAAGCAGGTCTTGTCCATTGAACGTTTCCTGTTTCAGCGTCTACATCAAGTTCTGTACAGTCTGCAGTAAGACCTGTGTGAAGTCTTGAAGAAACTCTTGGTCCTAAATCTCTACCTTGGTTTGTTGCACCAATTAGAATTGTGTTTGGATTGTATTTTTCAACAAGTTTTTCTACTGCATTTGCATATACGTCTGTATTATATTCTTTATAAATATCGCCTTCGCAAGTGATTATTGCATCAACGCCGTGATCTTTTACTTCTTCTTTAGCTTTAGATACTTCTTTACCAATAATAACTGCTACTAATTTTCCACCAAGTATGTCAGCCATTTTTCTGCCTGGATTCATTAATTCAAGGCCTACATTAACAGCTGATCCATCTTCCTTAGTTTCAACTAATACCCATAGGTTTTTATTTTCTGACATAGTCCCTCCTTAAATAAGCTTTTTATCAGCTAAAGCTGCAATTAGCTTATCTGCTGCGTCGCCAGCTTCCATATCTTCGAAGATTTCGCCAACTTTTTCAACTGTAGGTGTGTATGATTTATTAACTCTTGTTGGAGAACCTTTAAGACCAATAGCTGTTTCATCAATACTTTCTTTTAGTTCTTCGAAAGTAATTTGGTTAATTGTTGCTTTTTTAGCTTTTAATTTATTTTTAATTTTTGGATATCTTAATTCTAAATCACCATATTTTGTAAATGTAACTAGAGCAGGAAGGGTCATTTGAATTTCAAGTGCTCCACCTTCAACCTCTTTAAGAACCTTAAGTCCTTCTTCATTTACTTCTGCTGTATAACCATATGTTATTTGTGGGAGGTCAAGGTGTTCAGCAAGTTCTGGTCCAACTTGTGCAGTATCACCATCTATAGCTTGAAGTCCACAAAATACCATATCTGGCTCGCCTTCAGTTTCAGCTACTTTTTTTATAGCTTCTGAAAGAATATAAGATGTAGCTAGTGTATCAGAACCACCAAATTTTCTATCTGTAACTAGGTATGCATTATCAGCACCTACTGCTAGACAATCTCTTAGCATTGGATCTGCTTGTGGAGGTCCCATTGAGATTACAGTAATCTTAACTTCTGGATCTTTATCTTTAATTCTTAAAGCTTGCTCTAAAGCAAAAGCATCGTAAGTATTAAGGATACTTGGAACGCCTTTTCTAATTAGTGTGTTTGTAACCGGATCAATTTTGATTTCATTTGTGTCCGGTACTTGTTTTGCACATACGAATATATTCATATATATCTCCCTTCGTTACTTATTACTTATTATTTATTTTAAAAGTGCACCAGAAACAACCATTAACATAACCTCTGAAGTACCTTCATAGATTTCTGTTATTTTAGCGTCTCTCATCATTCTTTCTACTTCGTATTCTTTAACGTAACCATAACCACCGAATAATTGAACAGCTTTTGTTGTAACATCCATTGCTACTCTTGCTGCTTTAAGTTTAGCTTCTGCTGCTGCAACTGTGTAGCTTTCGCCAGCGTCTTTAAGTGTAGCTGCTTTGTATACTAAGTGACGAGCACTTTCTATGTCTATAGCCATTTCAGCTAGTTTAAATTGTGAATTTTGGAATTTAGCGATTGGTCTACCAAATTGTTGTCTTTCTTTAACATATTTGATTGCTTTGTTAAGTGCGCCTTCAGCTATACCTAGCGCTTGTGCTGCTATACCAATTCTACCACCGTCTAGAGTTTGCATAGCATATTTAAAGCCTTTTCCTTCTTCACCTAAAAGGTTAGCTGCTGGTATTCTACAATCTCTAAATACTAATTCCATTGTTGATGAAGCTTTGATACCCATTTTGTCTTCTTTAGTACCAAATTCAAAACCTGGAGTTCCCTTTTCTACGATAAATGCAGAGATTCCTCTTGTTCCTTGAGATTTATCTGTCATAGCAAATACTACATAAGTATCAGCGTAACCTGCGTTTGTTATAAAGATTTTTGTACCATTAAGAACATATTCATCACCATCTTTAACAGCTACTGTTTTTTGACCTGAAGCATCAGTACCTGCATCTGGTTCTGTAAGTGCGAATGCGCCAAGTTTTTCACCTGAAGCTAGTGGAACTAAATATTTTTCTTTTTGTTCTTCATTACCAAATTTATTAATGCAGTCAGCGCCAAGTGATGTATGAGCTGAAAGAATAACACCTGTAGATGCACAAACTTTTGATAATTCTTCAACAGCTAGTACATATGTAAGTGTATCTAGACCAATTCCACCATATTCTTCGTCAAATGGGATACCGAAGAAACCTAACTCTTGCATTTTTGCTACGTTTTCTTCTGGGAATCTGTGTTCTTCGTCTATTTCAATAGCTATAGGTGCTACTTCTTTTTCAGCGAAGTCTCTAAACATTTGTTGCATTTCTAATTGTTCGTCAGTTAATTTATACATTATCTCTCCTTTAAATTTTGACTTTGGATTAAACATCCTAACTATTATTATCCTACTGTTATTATCTTAACAATCATTTAATCAATTGTCAAATAAAAATCAAAGTTTTTTAGAAAAACACCTTTCCGCCAATAAAAAGCTTTGCAACCTTTATTTCAAGGACGTCTAATATACTATGCAAATTAGCTGCAAAATATGAATAATATTCATTTTTTGACATTATTTAATTATCAGCTTCACTTCTACTATACACTATATATTCGCATCTTCAATCAATTTATATCTTTTCACAAAATTTAAAACTTCGCCAAAAAAAATTATTTTTGCACTTTGTTAATTTTTTTGTTATAATGAAAACGTAATCATAGAAAACGGATGCGGATGCTCCTTTTTCAACTATTTAGGAGGTAATATGACACAATATAATAAGGTTAATGACGAAATCATTAGCAAACTTAAAGAAAATGTAAAAGGAAAAGTTTATACAGGCGAAGATATTAACGAAGACTTTTTCCACGATGAGATGCCTATTTACGGCTCCTACCAACCAGATGTATTAATAGCAGCTACATCAACAGAAGATGTTTCAAACATAATGAAAATATGTAACGAAAACAAGATTCCTGTTTTAGCTCGTGGTGCTGGTTCTGGTCTAGTTGGTTCAGGTGTTGCAATTAATGGCGGTGTTATGATTGATATGCAAGGAATGAATAAAATTCTTGAATACGATCTAGATAATTTAGTTGTTAAAGTTCAACCGGGTGTATTCTTACATGACCTTGCAGAAGATTGTCTAACAAAAGGCTATATGTATCCACCTGATCCAGGTGAAAAATTTGCTACTCTTGGCGGCAATGTTTCTACAAATGCTGGTGGTATGAGAGCTGTAAAATACGGTACAACCAGAGATTATGTTAGAGCTATGGAGGTAGTTTTACCAACAGGCGAAGTTACAAGATTCGGTGCAGTAGTTTCTAAAACATCTACAGGTTATTCGCTAAAAGACCTAATGGTTGGTTCTGAAGGTACTCTTGGTATTATTACAGAATTAACACTTAGAATAATCCCACAAGCTAAACACACTATTTCCTTAATAGTTCCATTCGAATCATTAGATGAATGTATAGCTACAGTTCCAGTATTATTTAGAGCTAATCTAAAACCACAAGCTATAGAATTTATGGAAAGAAAAATTATTCTTGCTTCAGAAAAATACATCGGCAAAGAAACTTTCCCTAAAAATATAGAAGGTACAGATGTAAAAGCTTACCTACTTATCACTTTTGATGGCGACAACGAAGACGAGATTGACCTTCTAATGGAACAATCAGCAGAATTATTAGTAGAAAACGGCGCTATAGATGTACTTGTTGCAGATACTCCAAACGCAATAAAAGACGCATGGGCAGCAAGAAGCTCTTTCCTTGAAGCAATAGACAGCCAATATAAACTAGTAGATGAATGTGACGTAGTTGTTCCAATCAACCAAATCGCTCCATTTATAAACTATGTAAATGAAATTGGTGAAAACTATGACTTTGATGTTCAATCATTCGGCCATGCAGGTGATGGTAACCTACACATCTACGCTTTATCTAATGACGAAGAAAAAATTGATGAGTTTAAAAAACAAGTTGATGATTTCTTAGAAAAAGTATATGCAAAAGCCTATGAATTTGGCGGTCAACTTTCTGGTGAACACGGAATTGGTCACGGCAAACTTAAATATCTAAAAGAATACGAAGGAAAAATCAACACAGACCTAATTAGGGGAATCAAGAAAGTATTTGACCCTAATATGATTCTAAATCCTGGCAAAGTCGTATCAGTTGAATAGATATGAAATATCTTAAAGAATTTACAATCTTGTGTTTATGCCTATTTTTAGGCGTAATCACAAGACATTTTATAAACTTCCCAGTCCCTGAAGCGGTCTATGGTATGTTTTACTTGTTCTTGGCACTTCATTTTAAAATATTAAAAGTAGAAGATGTCAAAACTACAAGTGACGGAATTCTTTATAACCTAGCATTTTTATTTGTTCCTGTAGGAGTAGGCATAATTAGTAATTATGATGCCATAAGAGGAAAATTATTTTCCCTTGTTGGTCTAATCGTTATAGGAACTTTACTTACAATGGCAGTAACTGGTCTTGTTATTCAAGCCATGCAAAGGAGGAATAAATGATTGAAGGTATTTTTAATAACTCATACTTTGGAATCATATTATCTTTTGCAGCCTATGAAATAGGAAAATGGATCAATTCTAAAGTAAAAACACCAATAGCAAACCCTCTATTAATAGCAATTTTATTAATCGTAGGATTTTTATCTGTGACAGGTATCCCTTATGAATATTACAAAAAAGGCGGGGATTTCATCGCATTTTTCATAGGACCTGCAACAGTTGCTATGATCATAGACCTATATATAAACTTAGACATACTTAAGAAAAATATCCTACCTGTATTGGTAGGAGTGACTGTAGGATCAATATTTTCAATGATTCTAGCTATATTATTATCCAAATTGTTTAATATGGGAGCAGAACTTACGCCATCACTCGTCCCACAATCAATTACAACAGCCATAGCAGTATCCTTATCAGAAGAATATCAAGGTCTTGCAGCTATAACTGCAATTTCTGTAGTAATTAGGGGTGTGACAGGTGCAGTAATCGCTCCAACAGTCATGAAGATATTTAAGATAAAAGACCCTGTAGCTCAAGGTGTTGCAATAGGAACATCTTCCCACGCCGTTGGTACATCACAAGCAAGGGTTATGGGTGAAGTTCAAGGCGCAATGAGCGGCCTATCAATCGCTATAGCCGGCATAATCACAGTAATTCTTATGCCAATAGCCATGCTACTTGTAAATATTGTATTCTAGAAATTTTAAAAGAGCCTAAGTCATCTTTTTGGCTTAAGCTCTTTTCAATCTTTTATTTTGCTATTTTATTTTTATAGGCTATCAAAATCCACTTCTTCTTGTTCTCCTGTTTCCATATTTCTTATAGAAACTTTTTTCTCTTCTCTTTCGGATTGGCCGATTATATAGGCGTATTTTACACCTACCTTATCAGCATAGGAGAATTTCTTTTTTAGCTTTCCATTTTCTAGATAAATATCTGCTCCTATTCCTTTTTTGAGAAGTTTATTAAATATATCTATCGCATAAAAATTCTCTTCATCAGACATTGGAATAATGAGTATATCTGTAAGTCTAGATTCATTTTTATCTATAAGACCAATCTCTTTTAGTTGGTAGAAAAGACGGGTAAGTCCAATTGACATTCCCACTCCTGGTAAAGCTTGTTTAGAGAAGTTTTCAGCAAGTTTTTCATAGCGACCGCCTGAGGAAACAGAGCCTATTTGTTCATAGCCATTTATAAAAGTTTCATAAACTGTGCCTGTATAGTAATCTAGTCCCCTTGTAATAGATGGGTCAATTTTTATATTTGAATCTGGTATTCCAAAATGAATCATATAAGAATAAACAGTTTTAAGTTCATTAAGACCTTCACTATATAAATCATTGCTAACAATATTTTCTAACTTCTGAAGTAACTCTTCATTGGTTAAATCTGATCCAATAAAAGCTAAGATTTTGTCAGCTTTTTCACTATCTACCAAGTCCAAAAGTTCAACTTTTGACTTATCCATCCCAATTTTATCTTTTTTATCAATTAATCTTAGAATATCAGTCGTATTACTTATGTTAAGAGCGTTTAAAAATCCATTTAAAAGTTTTCTGTTGTTAATCCTAAAAGTCACATCAGGTGTATCAAGTTTGTTAAATATTTCATAAATAACCCTAGGTGGAATGGCGTCATTTGCGATAGCTAGTTTATTATGCCCAATAATATCAATATCACACTGGTAAAATTCCCTATAACGGCCCTTTTGGTTTCTCTCTCCCCTATAAACTTTAGCTATGTGATAGCGTTTGAATGGGAAATTCAATTCGGCAAAATGTTCTGCGACATATCTTGCAAGCGGAACTGTTAGGTCAAACCTCAAACTCATATCCCTAGTTTCTGAGGCTATCTCATATATTTGTTTTTCAGTTTCCCCGCCACCTTTTGCAAAAAGTACCTCGTTTTTTTCGATAACAGGGGTATCAATCGGCAAAAATTGAAACTTTTTGTAAGTTTCTTCTATAATATTTTTCATCTTGTCAAAAGCCAGCTGGTCTTCTGGTAAAAGCTCCATAATTCCAGCAATGGTTGATGGTTTTACAATATTCATAACAATCTCCTATCTCTTTAGCTAGCTATATTATACGATAATTTAGCCAATAAAAAAGCTCCCAAAAGCTTAGAGCTCAAATTTCTATAATAGATCCTAGATCAACTAATTGAGTTTCAGGGTATATTATATCAATATTTTCCCTATCGCAAACTTCTTTTATGACTGGATAAGCCCTATGCCTTGTGATATCTCCAGTAAAAACCAATTTATTTCCTACAAGACCACAAGTACCACCTAAAAACCCTTGGGTAAAGCCATCCAAGCTAACTTCGTCATAATCTACAAGCTTTATAGCAATTTTTTCTCTCAAAGCCTTATAAATTCCGTAATCAGAGGTAATAAGTATATTCTTTAAAGGAATGATAGAACATCTTGTATATCCTTGTTTGACCTTTAAGTGATTAACCCTTTTCTCACTCAAATAATTTTCAATATTTCTTTCTGTAATATCATTATGAATATAATAATTTTTTATTCTAATAATATTATAAATAGAATCTCTTGGATACTTTTCTCCTACTTTTTCACCCTTAATAATATTATAACCACCTAGCTTGTCTTTATAATAATCATACACCCCCTCATCTACGATAATCGTATCGTCTGTAATTTTAAACAAAGATAAATCCGGATGATCATCTATTCTCTTATCCAAATTTGGATTGGGAATTGTTTCTATAAAGGAAAAATCATTTGCTTGTAAAAATTTTTTAAAAACTTCACTTGACTTATAAGAAATAATCAGCATAAAAATCCTTTCTATTAATACTTAAAATACTCAATAAAAAAATCCCCGTCCGGGGATGATTTGGAGGCGCCACTCAGATTTGAACTGAGGGTAAAGGTGTTGCAGACCTCTGCCTTACCACTTGGCTATGGCGCCATAATAAAAAATGGAGCGGATGACGAGATTCGAACTCGCGACCCTCGCCTTGGCAAGGCGATGCTCTACCACTGAGCCACATCCGCATAAATATATTATATCATTTTTTAATCTCTTTGTAAAGGATAATTTAATTATTCTCTTATTTTTCATTGCCTAGGAGCTTTTCCCTCTTAAGCTTACTCTTATATTATATGATAAGATTTTTATATTGTCAAGTGAACTAATAAAACTTTTAGAAAGATCTCATTAAAAACTTGTAAAAAAAGAAGCTTAACCTAAGGGATACGCTTCTCTTTTTCCAAAGCTATAAGCTCTTTTTTTATCAAATAAACAGAAACAAGCATAGTTATAAAATCAGACACTGATAAAACATACCAAATTGTTTCTTTTGGCATAAATGCAGTTACTATATAAGAAAATATGGCTACTAATACATACCCTCTTAGAAGTGTGATAATAAAGTCAAATCTCGGTCTACCAACAGAAGTGAGATAACCACCGTTTGTGATATTAAATCCAAGTATCAAGAAACTTATAGCAAAAATCCTCAAAGCTCTTGAAGCAAAAATCATAAATTCTATCGAAACATCAGTTAAAAATACATTAATAAAAAATCCCGGCCACATTTCTATAGCAAAAACCATAATCACAGAAAGGATAGCAACTGACCTTAGCATATAGCCTCTCAAAATAGGAATATTTTCATATTCTCTTGCTCCATAATAAAACCCCAAAAGTGGTTGGCTGGATTGATTTACTGCAAGCATAGTATTTACAACAAAAGTCATCACATAAGCAATTACAGAAAAGGCCGCAAGACCGTCTTCTCCGTAAAGCTTTCCTATGGCTAGATTAAAAACCAAAATACAAAATCCAGTCGATAGCTCAGATAAAGATGCTGGAAAACCATAGGAAAAAATTTCCTTAAACATAAAAGCCTTTACTCTAAACTTTCTAAACTTAAGATATGATTTATCAGATAAAAAATAAATTACATAGCCTATAGTAGGTATAGTCTGAGCAAGTCCTGTTGCAATAGCCGCTCCCCTAAGTCCCCAAGAAAATTTAAAAATAAAAATATAATCAAGGACAATATTTGTAAGTGCTGACATAAGCATAAGAATAGTTGTAAGAGAAGGTCTGCCATCAGCCTTTACCATTATCTCAAAAACATAGGAAGTTAGGTAAAAAGGCAAAAATATTATGATAATTGACAAATATTCCTTAACCAAATCTATCATTGGCCCACTCGCTCCCAAAAACATTACTAAAGGATTTATAAAAATAAAGCCAATAATTGAAAGACTTAGAGCAAAAATAACCGAAATAGTAACTCCCAGGCTAAAAAACTCGTCAGCACCTTTTTTATTTTCCCTGCCCTTTTCATGGGCAATGAGATTTAATGACCCGATTGAAATTAAAATTGCAAAGGCAAAAGCCAGGGTTACAAAGGGCATAGAAATATTTACAGCTGCCAAACCCTCGCTACCAACGCCCCTACCAACAAAAATACCATCCACCATGGTATAGGTCGAAAAAAGTGTCATGGTCGTGATGGTTGGGATTAGATATTTTAAATAATTATTAAGTAAAGATTTTTTCTGCATTTAGACTCCTTAATACCTATAATATAACTCTTGAGCCTTCTTTGGTCAAGAATTTTGGGCAAAATAAAAAATCGGCTCGAAAGAGCCGAAATTTTATGAGATTAACTTGTAATATTCCCTGCTGCTTAATTTGTAATAAATGAGATACAAAAGGGCAAATATTACAAAACCTATTATAAAGGAAGTAATCTTTATAGGGTCATTGACACATCCTAGCATGACAAAGATTTTTGAAATCATCTTAAAGGCAAAGGCCACATGGATGCCTGCCACTATCAAAGGTAGGAAGAAAAATACCGAAACCTCTTTATCTATAGTTTTTTTGATTTTTTCTTCACCTATGCCGAGTTTCCTCAAAGATTCATATTTATTTTTATCTGCAAAACCTTCTTGGATTTGCTTATAATATATTATTAATCCTGTTGCCACCATAAAAATTAATCCTAAGAATATTCCTACAAAAAATATTGCCCCGTAGAGTTTGTATCCTTCCAAAACAAAATCATCATGAAAGCCTATGCCAAATTCGTTTTGGACATCCTTAGTTTTTTCCTTGAAAACCTTCATATCCTCATCTGATAAATCAAAATTATAGACATGGACTATTTTATTTTCATCTATGCTTAATTTTTCATCTAAATTTCTGACTACTAGATAATAAAAATCAAACATATGGGAAACTATGGAATTATTTCCAGAATTTTTATATGGGAAATCTTTAATATCTGACTTTTTCCTTAATTTTTGGCCATTTATATCAAGTTCTGAAAGATCAGCCAATTTAGGGGACTTATAAAGTAAAAACTCTCCATCTTTTAAATTCGAAGCTTCTGCTATCGATCCGTCATTGACTTCCACGAGTATTCCCATTGCCTTATCATCCATAGCATTTGGGTTTTCAAAGGCATAGCCTTCTCTCCTGGCCTTAAAGGTATCTCCATCTTTTTCAAATGCAAGAGGCATATTTCTGTAATCTTGAATATTTCTTGCCTCTAGATTATTGTCTTTGGTAATTTTTTTAACCTGGTCTATAGAATACTCATCTACAGAAGCAAGGCCAACGTCTCTTGGATATTGCCTATATCCCACATCTTCAACACTCCTATAAAGGGCTATGGCTGATGATAATAATATAATAGCAGCTGTGGACATGATTGTAATTGATCCAAGTCCCTTGGCATTTGACCTTAATCTAAAAATAAGGCTTGAAACCGAGATAAATCTTTCGGTCTTGTAATAAGATTTGGAAGCCTTCATCAATTTTAAAATCACTATAGAAAGTGAAGAAAAAAGGAAAAATGTTCCTATCATTACAAGAACAACTGCCAAGAAAAAGTAGGAAAGAGCCCTTAAAGGATTGTCCATGGTTTGGGCTAAGTAATATCCAGTTCCAAGCAGAATTAATGATACAAACGCACTTAAAACCATGCCCCTTGGCCTTTTGAAGGTTTTTTCTTCTTTAAATAAGTCCAGGATTGATTTTCTTTTTATTTTTATAATCCTAGTTAACAAAATTAGTAGGGAAATTCCCGCAAAAACTAAAAAGCTAATTATATAGGCATCTCTAGCAAAACTTAGGTAGAAATTTCCTTCCATTAACATAAGCTTCAAAAAAATTGTTTCTAGCAATTTATATATGACTGAAGCAGAGATTATACCAATTAGATATCCCAAAGCTGATATTATCAATGATTCTAAGGCCAATATTTTTGAAAGATGTTTTTTATCAAGACCTAAAATCGCATAGAGGGAGATTTCCTTAAGTCTTTTATTTAATAAAAATCCATCTGAATAATATAAAAATATCAGCGAAAAAATCCCCATTACATAAATAGCAATTTTTAAGATATAATAGATGCTAGACATGGCGTAAAAATCTTTTAAAGTATCGGCATTCATTAAAAGCAGGATTGAAGTCAATGAAAACACCATAAATCCGTAAATCAAAATATATGGAAGATAGACTTCCTTATTTTTTCTAATCCCATCTAGGGCAAGGCGCTTAGTGAGTTTCATTTTTTGCCGCCCTTAGAAAGTTTAGTGAATCTGAAATTCTTTTATAAAACTTATCACGACTATCATCAGCCTTGTAAATCTCATTAAAAACTTTTCCATCTCTAATAAATAAAACTCTTTTAGCAAAGGAAGCTGCAATATTTGAGTGGGTTACCATGAGAATAGTATTTCCCTCAGAATTTATTTTTTCAAAATAGTTTAACAAATCTTCGCTAGAAGAAGAATCAAGTTGACCTGTAGGCTCGTCCGCCAAAATTATTTTTGGATCTATAATTAAGGCCCTTGCTACAGCCACCCTTTGCTTTTGGCCACCGGATATTTCTGCCGGATACTTATTTAAAAGTTCAGCAATTCCAAGCTTATTGACAATAGGCATAAGCTTATCTTCAAAATTTTCTGGGCTTTCTTCCCTTAAAACTAACGGCAAAAGGATATTTTCTCTCACATCAAAATTATCTAAAAGATTAAAATCTTGGAAAATATAGCCAAAATTATCCCTCCTGAAATCTGACTTTTCCTTATCAGAAAGAGATAAAATTTCCTTACCATCAAGAAAAATTTGCCCACTAGTTTCCTTATCTATCAAGGAAATAATATTCAAAAGTGTAGTCTTTCCTGATCCAGACTCTCCCATGATTGCAAGGAAGTCACCGTCTTCGACTTTCAAATCCACATCCCTAAGGGCAGTCACAGCGTTTTCTGAATTTTCCTTATAAATTTTTCTTAAGTTTTTTATTTCTAACATATTTTCACCTCTCATAATATAATTATAAAGGTTTAACAAAAATAAGTCCCTTTGTCTATCTTACAAAGAGACTCATTATCTTACAATTTTGTAAGTTTTGGAAAAGATATCATAATTTTTGTAAATTTTCCCTCTTCCGATTCGATTTTTATTCCTAAATTTAGGTCCTTTCCAATTGATTTTACAAGATAAAGTCCAAGGCCAGTTGAAGAAGCAAACTTTCTGCCATTTTCACCTGTATATCCCATTTCAAAAACCCTCGGCAAGTCTATCTGTTTAATACCAATACCATTATCTTCTATAATAAGTGAACTATTCTCACAATATACTTTTATCTTTCCACCTGCTGGAGTATATTTTAAAGCATTATTTAAAAGCTGACCTATAATAAAACTCAACCATTTTTCATCACTCACCACTTTGAAATCCAAGTTGCTCACTTCTAAGCTAATTTTTTTGGAAATAAAATCGTAAGATTTTTCCCTAATTATTTCCTTAACCACAGAATCAATTCTAACTTCTTTAAAGACATAGTCGTTGGTTTTTGAATTATATCTCACAAACCCAAGGAGGATATTTAGGTAGTCTTCGATTCTCTTGTTATTCTTCCTAAGTAGGTCAAGGTCTGGATTAGGATCATCTAAAATCAGCTTATTTTCAGCAATAGGAGTTTTTATTTCATGAATCCATAGCCCATAAAAATCTTTAAGGTCGCCTTCAATTTCATTATAGGCAAGTAATAGGTCTTTGTATTTTTTATCGAGATTTTCATATTCATCTAAAATTATCTTTTCCCTTTGACTTGGATTTTTGGAAATTTCTATAAAAGTTATTTTCTCTTTATTTATATACTTATATATAAAATAAACCAGAAAAATAAAGGAATTTATCATAAACCCATAAATAACCGGAAATTTCTCTAAATCAAAGCTTATTAAAACCAGCAAATAAGTAAGATTAATTATAAAAAAGAAAATAAAAGATACCTTATTTTCTTTCAAAAAATCTTTAATCCTCGACATAATAACCCAATCCCTGCTTAGTCTTTATAAAATCATCTACCCCAAGCCCTGCCAAAGACTTCCTTAGCCTAGATATATTAACTGTTAGAGTATTATCATCAATGTAAATATCTGTTGACCACAAACTTGTCATAAGCTTATCTCTAGAGACAACATTGCCCTTATTTACCATAAGGGTTTCTAAGATTTTAAATTCATTTTTAGATAGGTCAAGACTCTTTTCGCCAAAAATAAGAGTCATGGACTTTAAATCTAGGATTAATCCTTTGATTTCAAGCCTGGATAAACTTTCCTTATAATCATAGGTCCTCCTTAAAAGAGCCTTGATTTTGGCAAGCAAAAGGTCCATTTCAAAGGGTTTACTCACAAAATCATCTGCTCCCATTTCCATGGCCATAATTTTATTCATGGTATCTTCCTTTGAGGATAAAAAAATTATAGGCACATTTGAGATATCACGAATTTTCCTTGTCCAAAAATATCCATCATAGAATGGAAGACCAATATCCATAACAACAAGGCCCGGATTTTCCCATTTAAAAATATCAAAAACTTTTTCAAAATCATCTGCAAGGATAACTCCAAAGCCCCATTTTTCTAGTTCTTCTTTTAATTTTTCTGAAATAATCTTGCTATCATCAACTACAAATATTTTAAACATAAAATCTCCTTATTTGTATTATAACACAAAAATCCTCTCAATCCCTAGCTTGGGTTGAGAGGATAAGATTATTAATCAAGTTCAAGCTTACCGGTATATAGTTGCCAGTAGGTGCCTTTTTCTTTTATTAATTTCTCGTGGTTACCGCGTTCGATTATTCTTCCATCATCCATAACCATGATTACATCAGCGTTTTGGATAGTTGATAGTCTGTGGGCTATTACAATTGAAGTTGACCCCACCATTAGATTATCCATAGCTTCTGTTACGTCCTTTTCTGTGGCTGTATCTATTGAAGATGTCGCCTCATCAAGGATTAGCATGGCAGGTTCTGCAATGGCTGCTCTCGATATGGAGATTAATTGGTTTTGGCCATCTGATAAGCTTGATCCATCACCGTGGATTTCGGTGTCATATTTTTCTGGAAGTCTTTTTATAAAGGAATCCGCACCAGAAAGTCTAGCCGCAGACTTTACATCATCATCACTTGCCCTTAATCTACCATATTTTATGTTGCCCTCAATAGTATCTGTAAAGAGGTTTACTTCTTGGAGAACCATTCCAAAGGCACGTCTTAGGGCGTCTTTTTTGATATCTCTAATATCAATTCCATCTACCATAATTGAGCCAGAATCAATTTCGTAAAATCTTGTTATAACATTTGTTATAGTTGTCTTTCCAGCTCCTGTAGATCCTACAAAGGCAATCTTTTCGCCCGGATCAGCATAAAATGAAATATCTTTTAGGATTTTATTTTTTCCATCATAGGAGAAATTTACATTTTTAAATTCTAGCCTTCCTTCTAGCATCTTGTAATGTTTTCTATCTCCATCATCCCACATCCAAGCATACCTACCTGTTAAGTCATCACTCTCTTTAACTGTTCCGTCAGCATTTTCTACTGCATGGACAAGTTCTATAAAACCTGTATCTTCCTTAATTGGCATATCAATTATTTCAAAAATCCTGTCTGCTCCCGCCATTGCTTGGAAAACTGCGTTTGCCTGTTGGCTCACGTTTACTATTGGATTTTGAATTTGCCTAATATTTGATAAAAATGCTGCCAACACCCCTACAGTAATATTTCCTTTAATTGTAATATATATACCGTAAACTGTGATAGCTGCATAAAGTATATTTACCATATTTACTAAAAATGGCATCATCCTTCCAGCCACGGTATTTGCCTGTGCAAAAGATGATCTAACATTTTCAGATTTCTCTCTAAAAGTTTTTAGGGTTTTATCTTCCCTAGAGAAAACTTTAATAACTTTTTGACCTGATAAACTTTCTTCAGCGAAACCGTGCATGTTAGATACGTTTCCCTGACCTTCACGGAAAGATTGTGAAGACTTCATAATTATTTTTGAAAGAATAGGTAGCATAATAGCTAGACCAATTATCATTGTCAAAGTTAGATTAAAGCTTAGCCTAAACATTACTATTATTGTTCCGACAAAAGTTAGCGTAGCTCTTACGATAGTTGGCACTGTATTTGCCAAAGCTTGGCTTAGCACGTCAGTATCATTAGTAAACCTTGACATTATTTCACCATGTTTATTAGTATCAAAAAAAGTTATAGGCATTTTTTGAATCTTTGCAAAAAGCTCCAGTCTAATATTTCTTATAGCCCTTTCTCCTACCCTTATCATAAGTCTTGAGTAGATAAAAGATGTTATAGCAGAAACAGCGTAGATTGCTCCCATTTGTAGACAAGCTCTCTTTAGACCAGATATATCGGATTTCAAGATATAATCATCAATTATTGGCTGGAGCATATTTACTCCCCAAATTTGTGTTAGGGCAGAGATAATTACACAAGAAATTATTAAAATCATCTGCCATCTATAGGCAAAAAGGTAGGATAAAAGTCTTGTTATAGATGAAAATGAAACTTTTTTTCTATATGATTTTTCACTCATTTTATAATCATTATTCATTATCTATACCTCCTCGCTGTTGAATATCATAAGTTTCTCTGTAGACTTTATTAGTTTTGTAAAGTTCGTCGTGGCTTCCTACAGCCTCGATTTTTCCTTCATTCATAACTACAATCCTATCTACATACCTAAAAGAAGAAACTCTTTGGGAAATAATTATCTTTGTTAAATCTTTATTGTATTTATTAATTCCATCAATAATGCCTGTCTCAGTTTTTGTATCAACTGCTGAAGTTGAATTATCCATGATAAGAATTTTTGGTTTTTTAAGAAGTGCGCGGGCAATGGTGAGTCTTTGCTTTTGTCCACCAGATACCCCAGTACCACCTTGACCAAGGACTGATTCATACTGATCTAATCTTTCTCTTACAAAATCATCAGCCTGAGCAACCTTGGCTGCAAGTTCAATTTCATCCTTGCTTGCTTCTTCATCACCCCACCTTAAGTTATCAGAAATACTTCCTGAAAATAGGGTATTTTTTTGTAAAACTATGGCAACATCATCACGAAGAGTTTTTAAATCATAATTTTCTACCGGATGACCTCCTACCTTTAACTGGCCCTTATTTATATCATAAAGTCTTGGTATAAGTTGAACCAAAGTAGATTTTGATGAGCCTGTAGGCCCTAAAATACCGATAGATTCGCCACTTTTTATATGAAGATTTATATCTTCAAGTTGATAAGAATCCGAATCTTTTCCATATTTGAATGAAACATCATCAAAATCAATTGAGCCATCTTCTAATTTTAGTCCTTCTATTTTTTTATCGTTATCCATAGAAGGCACTCTACTAATTACCTCAACAACCCTAGTAATACCAGGCGAAGCTGACATAAACATAGTTAAAACCATACTCAAACCGATAAAAGCACCTAGAAGCATAGTCGCATACATATTAAAGGCAACAAGATCACCAACCTCAAGTCTTCCTTCAATTATCTCCACGCCTCCAAAATAAGTTAGTCCAACAAAAGTAGTAAACAAAACTACATTTGCTATAGGAAATACAAGCGACATTGGTCCTTGAGACCCATCAGCGTATTTAAACATCTTTTCATTTTCTAGGCCAAACTTATCTAGCTCATATTTTTTCCTAAAAAACGCCTTTATAACACGCATATTATTTAAATTTTCCTCAATTACCAAGTTAAGCTTATCGTATTGGTAACGAGCTTTTCTAAATTTTGGAATAGCGTAGGTAGTTAGCGCCATAAGTAGGGCGAATAAAACTGGCACGGCAATCAAAAATATCAGTGATAGCTTAAGACTTGATCTTAATGCCAAGAAAAAAGCAACAATAGCCATAGCCACAGTCTTAATTACAAACCTTGTTGAAACAAAAGTCGAAAATACAATTTGTTGGGTATCAGACGAAAGCCTAGTTAAAAGCGAAGGTACACCAAAATAATCAATATCTTCAAAAGAAAACTTCTGGATATTTTCAAACTGGGCAAGCCTTGCATTATGTCCCATACCAGTTGAAGCAATACTAGCATCTTTAGTTGCCTTCATACCAAAATACATGGTCAAAATCGACAAAACAATCATCAAAAGTCCGTATTTTATAGCAAGTCCCAAATCTTTTCCCTTAACAGCTTCATTAAGGGTAAGACCCATAATAGCTGGAATCGCAAGTTCTAGGATAGTTTCAAGTGTAGTAAAAACACGAGAAATATTTCGATTTTTCCTATACTCTCCCAAATATCTTTTGATATAGGAAAAGGACTTGTAAAATTCTTTTATACTATTCATTCATCCTCCTTCATAAAATCTTCTTTAATTGACGAAATCAAAAGAGTAAGAGAAGCCTGTATCTCTTTTAACTTTTCATCGCCTAGTTTTTCATACAATCTTTTATCCGACTCAGTAATCGGCTTTAATCTTTCTTCCCTATTTTTTCTCCCCTTATCAGTCAACCTCAAAATTCTTTTTCTCTTGTCATAATCAGCCTGGATAAGGTCAATCAACCCTCTTTCCTCAAGACTTTTTATGATATTGTTGACCGTTTGCTTAGGAGCACTAAGCTTATCAGCAAGTTCCTTTTGGGTTGGATTTTTCATAAGACCTAAATTTATGAGAATAATAGTCTCTAAGTCATTTAAACCATAAAACTTTATCCTCTCCCTATTAAGTCCATAAGCACATCTTAATAAAGAAAAAGTAGAGAAAATAAGATCGACATCATAATTCATAAACCCTCTTTCTCTAAAATAAATAATCAATTATTTGTTATTTCATGTCTATACTATAGTACTATTTAGGACTATGTCAAGGGAAGTTTATTTGTCTATAAAAGAAGCACTCACATTTATAAGATGTCTCGCATACGCTCGACATGACCGTATGCGACAAGCAATATCATTAATTTCATTAACTACGTCATTCCGAACGTATGTGAGCAATCCCTCAAATAAAAGACCTATAATTTACGTTTTTTAACCAATCATAACTAGAAAAAACCGCAAAATTGCGGTATTCTATCTCTTATATATATTTTTCCTATGATCGATATCAACGACACAAATAATTAGCTTTTCATCTTGGATTTCACAAAGAATCCTATAGTCACCTACCCTATACCTCCAAAATCCTCTAAGACTTGCCGATAAAGCCTTGCCCCTAGCTCTTGGTTCTTCCAATAGAGCAATCTTGTCCATATAGGAAATTATAAGCTTTTGAACTGGTCTATCCAATTTTTTAAGGGATTTGAGAGCCTCTTCAGAATAGATTATCCTCATAGACCAAGCTCTTTTTTCACTTCTTCGCTGGTATAAAATTTCATATTTTCTTTATTTAGAAGATAATCCTTGATTAGTTTTTCGTCGTACTCTTCTTCTATATTTCTAAGCAAGGTATCCCTCGCCCAATCTGACAAGGATTTACTTTTCTCATCAGCAACTCTTTTAAAAAGCTCCTTATCATCGCTATTTAATCTAATTGTTAAAGTTGTCATAAGTCTTCCCTTTCTGTGTTACATTGTAATATCATTATATAACCTAGGTAAAAAAAGTCAAAGGAGATTGCACGTATTCAAGAGATATATTTCATTTTATCTATATGCCTATTTGGGTAAAAGAATAGAATTATAAATAATTTTTTTGTCATAGATTTACCCCAAGCAGGGTCAAGATGAACGAACGTAAACTATCTCACACATACTAGACCTATCCTTCAATAGCTTTATCAGCCCAAATCTGCACTTAATCGTCAAAAAAAGATCGCAAGCTTTTGCCTACGATCTTTTTATTTTATTCTTCGTCCTTATTCTTTTTTTCTCTTGTAAAGAATAATCCAACACTTGACGCTGCCATAAGTCCTATATAGATTTCATAATTTGTTATGATACCTGTAGTAGGATTTAGGAAATTTTTCACGTTTGTTATTATCTTTGTACCTGTTTGGTTGATTTTTTTAACAAATTTTGTACCTGATTGACTTGTTTTATTGTTTTCAGTTTTAATAGGTGGTTTTTCCTTTTCTGGCTTTTCTGGAATCTTATCTTCAGGTTTTTCTGGTTTTGGATTCTCTGGTTTATCAGGAGTTTCAGGTTCATCCGGTTTATCAGGAGTTGATGGGGTGTCATCCTCTCCAGGAATTATAGGATCTGGGTCTGGTTTTGGATCAGGAGTAGGATCTGGAGTAGGCTCAGGATCTGGAACTGGAATTGGGTCTTTGGTTTTGTATTTGTTTACAACATAAAGACCATCCTCAGTAGTCTCATAATCTGAACTTACAAATGGATTTCCATTTACATCGACTTCTCTTACTGAATAAGTGTATGGATTACCTTCTTCATCAGTTTCGTCCTGCTTGCCAAAGCTTACTTCTATAAAGCCATACTGGTTTACTACATTTCCTACTTCAATTCTTTGTTCTTCCACATCGTAAGGAACTTCGCCGTCGATATTTCTCTGAAGTTGGAAAAATACGCTTGGTTTAGTGATATTATTTGGTACATTCACCCATTTCTTATAAGCAATTATATTATTTGGATCTTGTGGCTCTTGGTAGGCATTTTCTACCTTAAATATCAAAATTTCTTCTGTTGAGTTCGCATCATCTTTTTCAACAGTTGATAGATACATATTTTCTCCCACATAATAATTATTATTATTGTCAACACCAAGCTCTACAACTTTATAAGTGTAAAGATAATTTTCCTTATCTTTAATTGGAAGATTTTCCCCAATATTGGTTAGAACATCTGGAGCAATAGTAAAACTATCTATTACAACTTCTTCCACACTATTAGGATTGGCACTTTTTCTGGTAAGCATAACATTTACTTGACCATGGTCTGCGTCAGGCCCACCTTGCCAAATCTTAGTCGCCTTGACAGTGATTGTCTTAGTCTCAGGAGTTGGAGGCACAACAGTATCTTTAGTATTTGTAACTGTTAGACCATCTTCTTTTTTAGTATAACCTTCAGGAGTAAAATCATCTCCATCCTTGTCAACTTCTTTTACTGAATAGATATATTCATTGCCCTTTTCATCAAACCTATCTAGATCTTTCCAAGTTACTTTTGTTGTACCATTTTCAAGTTTTTCCACTTTTCGGTCTTCTACTTGTAAGGCTTCTTCGCCTTTGATTTTCCTATAAAGTTTGAAGTAAATAGTTGGTCTTTTTTCACCTTCTTTTAATTCGCCTTTCCAAACTTTATTAGCTTCTATATCTATTTTCTGATAGGTATTTGTTACTGTAAATCCTTCATTCATAGAACCAGTGATTGAAGATTTGTAGCCTTCTGAAATATTAGGCTCTTTGACATAGTAAGTAAATTCCCTACCACTTGGGTCGTGTTTTGGAAGGCCTTTGAAGGTTTTACTTTGTTTACCTTCTCCTCCTTCATCTGTGGTAAATTCATCTACTTTTTCATCAATTGTTCCAGATTCTTTATCTTCTACTTCGTAACCCTTTCTCCAAAGTTCAATAGTAGTAGCAGGCTTAGTTCCACCATCCCAAACTTTCTTAACTTCAATATCAATTATATTTTCATTAGTCTCGCCTGGTTGTTCTGGTTTGACGTTTTTATTTACTACAGTTACTGTCTTTTGATAATCTTTTTCATTGTTTAACTTATCTAGATTAATCGAAATTGGATCTTTAGATAATTTAGAACTTTCCTTGTTATAATCGCCCTCAACATAATAAGCTGTATAATCTTTACTATCTGTTTCTGTGACTTTATATTCGCCATAAGCTAAATCTTCAAAAGATTTTTCATCGCCAGCTTTTAGTTTGAAAGTCTTTTCAAAACTATTTGGACCAGTAATCTTAAATTCGAATTCTATTGGTTCTTCTTCTTTAGGAGCTTTCATAATTTTTGGTGATTCTTCATCAACTGGTTCATTTTCGAAAACTTTTTTGATAGTAAGCTTGCCTTTAGGTTTTTCAAATTTTGCTATGAATGTGTAATCTTGATTTACGCAATCACTATCTTTTAAAAGTTCTGTTTGCCAACCTTCAAAATCAAAACCTTCATTCGGAACGATATTAACACCATCTTGGTTATTAACTTTTGGTACTGGGATATTAGAAAATGGTAGGCCCTTAACTACATAATAGCTAACTTCTTTTGGAACTCCATTTTCTTGAAGTTGTCCATTATCACCAGCCTTAAAGGTTACTCTTACATAGTCTTTTGGTGGTGTAGAATCGTCACCATCTGGGACTCTTATTAGTCTTACGTCCTTATAATAGAAAGTAATCTCATCTGAATTTGTGCCGTTTATCCCAATAAGTTCATTTGTTTCTTTATTAACATCAAAGAAAAGTTGTTGTTGTGGCTTTTCTCCCTCAGCTAAAACCCAGCCTGGGATTTTTTTGTAGTTTCTTGCGTCAAAGTCACGGTTGCCATTAACAACTGTTTCTTGTGGAATTATCGCACCTTCTTTTTCGTCTGCTGAGCCCTTATAGCTTACGTCAATATAGTTAACCTTGTACTCACGTGTCCTAATAGGTATATAGAAGAATTTGAAGACGTTGTTTTTGGCTTCAGGATTATCTTCCATCTCTCCAGTTTCTGGATTTGCAATCTTTTCTGGTTCAACCCTAAGGTTTTGATAGAATGAGTTGTTTGATTTCATACGTTCATTATATTCTTCGTATTGGACTTTTAAGTCACCTGTTAACTTTTTAATGAGTTCATCATGAGATGCAAGCAAATACTCCTCGTTTTGTTTAGTTGCAGTTGCAGAAGCTATCTGACCCGCCCTCATTTCCTCTAAAGCTTCATCATCATCTTTTTTTACAAAATTAAAATTCTCATCCAAGAAATAGTGCTCTATTTTGACATCAACTCTGTCGTTTGGCACCCAAATTGCCTTGAGGTAGATAGGGCTTACTACTTCGTTGCCAAAAGTATACAATTCTGGCACGCCGTACTGGTCATGATATGATGTATCTTGTTTCTCTGTATACTCACCATCTTCATTCTTCAAATAATAAATTACTTCCCAACCCATAAAGTCATAGCCTTTTTTAGTTGGCTTATTTTTAGGTTTATTTAATATTTGTCTGTTTAAAACAGTAAATACTTGCTTATCGCCAACTGATTTTTCCTTTATAGGATAGGTGACTTCTGTTTCTTCTCCTGCATCGCCTTCTGTGATGGTTTTCGTACTTGTGGTGAGAGTATTTTCACTAAGAGATTCTAGACTTCCTCCATCAAGGTCAAAGGTTACTTTATACTTTTTGTCAGGTTCTCCCCACTTAGCATAGACAACTTGGTCATAGTGAAGTTTTGTTTCTTTTCCAATTTTAATGAGGTTTTTGCCAGCAGGATCAAGAGCCCAGCCTTTAAATTCCCAATCTTCAGGTACCCAAGTTGGTCTCTCAGCAGGTTTGTGTTTCGTATCGAGTTTTAAATCTTTTAGCGGATATTCATAAGGCACATCTAAAATATTGCCCTCACCATATTCGCTGTCATTTTTTACTGTCTTAGGGTCGTTATTTAATTTTAATTTGTACTTGTTACGAGAGTAGTTTGCATAATTGTAGGCATTTGCCCCTTCAAAGGATTTTTTGCCCCAAGGAAATTTATCGATGTATTCTATCTTGTCGGCGTCACTTCTAAAAGGAGTTTTTTCATTTCTCTCTGTATTTAACTCATCAAAAGTTTTATCTGCGCCCCAATTTTCAACCCAACCTTTTCTTAGTCCTATCCATTCTGCCTGCCTTGTCTCTTTTTTAAGGGTAAAACCTTGAAGATGTGGCAAAATAAAGTCATAATAAGGGACTGAATCCGTATCGCTCTTCCAGTAGGACATGCCATAATCGATTTGTTCCTTGCCATCGAAATCGTCCTTCATAATATCAATGTGATGGACAACAGCTTGCTCATAGGATGTCGATCCAAGAGAAATCTCATATTTGTCCCTAGCTTTTGTTTTATTTTCTCCTATAGGTATTTGATCTGCGTGACCATTTCCCTCAATTACATCTTCACTGTCGATAAAATCTTCTGCACTTAAACGATAAGGCGGCGTGTCACGATAAATATCGTAGCTAAAGTTATTGTTAATTATCCAGCCTAATAGGCCAGTGTCTCCTTGTTCATTACCAAAAGAAGTCGGAAGATTTGAAACTTCCGCATCCTTTGGCCATATTCCAGCCAAGCTTTGATTGAAGCGAGCATCTACTTTATAAGGAGATCCTTCTTGCCCTATGACTTGTCCATCTCTTGTTATAATAGGCCAGAAGCTACCTACCATATCAATTATCTCTCCATAAGCAGCTGTAAAGTAAAGGGTATAGACTCTGCGGTCGTAGTAGACATTGTAGACCGTTTCGCCCGTTGATGATACAGTTTTTTGAACGTTCGGATCTTTTTTAGAGGCATTTTGCACTTTAGTTAAATCTTCATTTAAGAAATAATATCTTTCAAATTCCTCTTTGTTATCTTGTGCCTTTTCCAATCGTCCTTCATTTAAGTCTGGGAAGGTGATGCCATGTATATCCAAATTAGTAAGGTCAGGTGTCGAACCTGTTTTTGCATCATCTATTCTTCTTGCCCCGATAAAGTCGTAGCGGTCACGCAAAGGAAGTGTGTCGTCTTTGTCGTTGTAATCTGGTTTTTCTGTCCAAAATTGGATTACGTAAGGTGCCTTATCTTTTTCTTTCCAATCGGCTGTGAAGGTTAGATCTTCTGCTGGCATTGCATATGGTATGCCTTGTTTAAAATCATTTTCTGTAATAAGAGTTTCTTTAGAAAGGGTCTTTTCACCACTCTTACCGTAAGTAATATCTTTATTTGCCTTCCATCCTTTAAGTTCTGCACCAACTTTTGTCACTCCAAAATCTAATTTTGGGATTGTTTGTCCATAATAAAGGGTACGACTAGGAAGTTCTGTCCCACCATCAGTATCAAAGTTAATATTAAATTTGTCACGATAATAGCGGTATTCTACAACAAAATCATCAGTATCATTTGGTACTTGTATCTTGATAAAATCTTGTTCTGGAACAAAGCCCTTTATTTCATCGTCACCCAAAGGCTTAATCTTTATAGTAGAACCTACCTTGACATCTTCCTCTGTTGTAATAGTATACTCACTTTCACCAGGCTTTGGTCCAAATTTTTCAAAATTATCTATGTCCTGAAAAACGTGCTTAACCCTTATTTTAGTGGTGTCAGCGTCATAATCAAATGATTGGTTAGCTTTATAATGAGTACCAAAATCATTGGTTTCACTTTTACCTTCCAATGCTTTATCTTTTATCAAGTCATAGGTGATTTCATGACTTTCTTGAGGTTTTTCATAACCAGTAAAGTCCGGTAGGTCAATAGTTTTGTTTACCTTGTCTTTTTCATCCTTGCTTGCAGCTGCTCCAACACTTCCTATGTAGGGTTGGTAGTTGATTTCATAAGAGGATTTTCCATCAGCCTCCATCCTCTCAACCTTATAGTCTGTACGCAAGGTATAGATGTCTGGTTGTTTGGGATTTTCTGTAAGACTTTCTGCCGTCTCTTTATCTCCAGGTTTTACTGGCTTTACAGGAATATTAGATCCTGCTACAATAGGACATTTATCGTCATCACTGACCAGTTTTGGCAACCCTCCACCCCCATCAATAGCAAAAGCTGGGGCGATATTTGATGCCATCATGATAGTAGCTATCAAAAGTGCCATAAACTTTCTCAATTTTCTCATGTTTTCCTTCCTTTTCACATTTTTATTTCTTTATTTATTTTTGTGTTTTAAGTCCATTTTTCCTAATTCTATTATACAACATATAAATAATAATAAAAGCTAATCTTTAGTATTTTACAGTATTTAATCCTATTCTGTTAATTTAATCCTTCATATAAATTTAGTGATATTTTATCTCGTAATTGTATAATAAAGCCGAGGTGAATTATGATTGAATATTTAAAAGAACAGGGAATTGACGAAAAGTTGATTTCTCAATTAGAAAAATATAGAGAAGAATACGGGCTTTCTAATAACGATAGGATTATCAAGCCTGAATATAAATATTATGGCAAGGATGTTTTGGAGCAAGCTATTTCCGCCCTTCTTGCGGGAAAAAACATCCTTCTTACAGGGGCAAAGGCTACTGGTAAAAATGTCCTTGCTTCAAATCTTTCCTACCTTTTTAAAAGACCAACTTATAATGTTTCCTTCCATGTGAATACTGATTTTGCTTCACTTATCGGAGCTGATACTTTCAAAAATGGAGAGGTCACTTTTAGAAAAGGGCCTATTTATGAAGCTGCAATAAATGGTGGTTTTGCTATCCTTGATGAGATTAATATGGCAAAAAACGAGGCGATTTCAGTTCTCCATGCGTCTTTAGACCATAGGAGAATTATTGATATTTCTGGCTTTGATAAGATTAGTCTTGATCCAAATACTAGATTTATTGGTACAATGAATTACGGATACGTAGGTACTCGTGAGCTTAACGAGGCTTTGGCATCAAGGTTTATGATTATAAATGTGCCTAATATTACCAAATCAAATCTCAACCTTCTCCTAAAAGATAATTTCCCAACTCTTAAGGAAAAATACAGACTGGCTTTAATTGATATGTTTATCTCGCTTCAATTGAAGAGTGAAAATAATGAAATTTCAACAAAATCTGTTGACTTAAGAGGTTTAATAGGTGCAATTGAGACTATGAAAATCGGCCTTAATCCTTTTGATGCTATAAAAATGGGCCTTGTTAATAAGTCTTTTGATAAGTTTGAAAGAGATTTGGTTTTAGACTTGATAAGAACAAAAATTCCAGAAAAAATAGACGAGAGTGTCTTTGATGAGTGAGAATTTTGATAAAATAAGAGAGTATAACATCATTTGGGATTTTGCGGAAAAATACGACTTTATCCCACAAAAATCCTATCCCATAGATCAGCTGTATAAAAATATGACCAGGGGTTTTATTATCAAAACATTTGATTTTAAGGTCTTGGATTCATATTTTGACTATCTCATGGCTGAAAGTCCATTTTTCAAGGAATTTTCCTTTATTACAAATCTCTTGATGGAAGATATTGCTTACAAAACTTTAGCTAATGAAAATCTCGTGATTGACTCTTTCAGGAAAGATTTTGCGAAAAAAGTCCTTCGCAAATACAATTTTCACGAAGCAGATGACCTAACAGAGCAAATAGAAAAGGCATATTATGGAAAAATTCTTGATAAACCAATCACAGAAGGACCATTTTTTAGAACCATATATAGGGATATTTTTGAAATATACGAGCTTGACACAAGTAAACTTATAGAAAAACTAAACAGAGTCTTTAAGACTTACTTCCGTTTTGAAAAATCAAAAGAAAACGAATCCCTCCTTCAAGAGATGATTAAAGATAAGAAGCCTAAAGATTTCAAAAGCAAAAATAAAGATGCCAAAGACTTTGATTTTTCGGATGAATTTATAAAAGATCAATTTAATATAGGTTCAGCTGAATTTACCGGAAATATTTACCTAGAAGAAAAAAACCAAGACATGGATAGACACCTTGTGCTTTTAAATGTTGATAAGGAAGGCTACCATGGAACAAATGAATTTATTGAAGACTTTTATGGCAAATCAATTTATCCAGAAATGAAGGTAAAATCACTTGAGAGGAAACTCGCAACAGGGATTCACTCAGGAAAATACTTGTATTTTACCAAGGGAGTCTATACAGATAGCCCAAATGCTAAGTTTTATAAAAAAAATAGGGATGAGGTTTTTGAAAAAAATAAGAATTATATAGAGAAAAATCTCGCAATAAACAACCGTTCCATCAAGGAACTCGCCCAGACTATAAAAAATTCTATAGCAAATTACGAGGACTTTTCAGAGGTGAGCAAGGCTTACGGGATTGTTGATTCTACAAAAGCTTGGAAGGCAGAAGTATTAAAAGATTTTAATATTTTTGATAATATAGAAAATGATGACGTTTCTAGTTTCAAGGTGGACCTTATCTTAGATTCATCCGCTAGTCAGCATAACAGACAGGAAATAATCGCAAATCAAGCCTATATTATTGAAAATGCAATGGATGAAGTAGGCATACCTATAAGGGTTATGTCATTTTCTACTCTCAGAGATCACACAGTATTTAATCTATTTAGAGATTACAACGAAAAACACAACAACAAGGAAATCTACAAATATTTTGCGTCCGGATCAAACAGGGATGGTCTGGCTTTTAGGGTACTAAACGACTTAATAGATAAAACTAAGGACAATGAAAAACACATTGTGATTATCCTTTCAGACGGAAGACCAAACGACGAAAAGGCCAATATAAACACGATAAAACTTCTAGAAAAAGAACAATACGTCGGAGATGTAGCTGTAAAAGATACCGCCAAGGAAATAAGAAACATAAAAAACGAAGAGATTTCTGTTCTCGGTGTCTTTACTGGAGAAGATAAAGATATAGAAAATGGGAAACTAATCTATGGGGCGGATTTTTGTAGGATAAGTAGTCTTGAAAATTTCTCAAAAATCGTTTCAATTTTTATGAAAAATACTATAATGAAAATCTAAAAAAGATGGCAAAGCTATTTTTAGCTGCCATCTTTATTTTAATATCTATTTTTTCTTCTTCTTTGTGCTACTCTTTTGCTTTGTTTTTTGCCAAAAAATTTATGATAAAACTGGTTTACAAGATTCATCACTTCTGGAATCCTCGCTATTAGTATAACAAAAAGATAAACTAAGCCTGCCAAGATAATTGCAGCAAAAAGAGCTAATATATGGCTAATCTTTACGGCAAGCAAGATATAAATACGATCTGCAATAAAAGCCATAAGGGCTGTTGCAAGAAGTATTTTTCCTAGAGAAATTAGTGTCATTTTAAAGTTAAAAGAACCAAAATTATCTCTAAATTTATAAATCATCATCATTGAACCTAGGGCTGTTGAAATAACTGTAGCGTAAGCAAGTCCCTTAATATCAAAATATTTAATTAAAATGAAATTTAATATAACATTCAAAACTTGTTGGATTACTACAATTATTACAGGTGTTTTACTATCACCAACCGCATAAAATCCCCTATCCACCACATCAGTTAGGGATTGGAAGATTATATAAGGTGCATAGGCTTGTAAGAGGCTCGCTACTATAATTGTATCTTCGTTAGTAAAGGCCTTTCTTTCAAAGACAAGCTCGATTATTGGTGTAGATAAAACCATCATCCCGATAGTGGCAGGGATTACTAAGGTCATAGTTGTGACCACTGCTGATGAAATGGAAGATTTCATTTGCACAATTTTCCCAGCTTGACCTAAAGATGCAATCTTAGGAAAAATTGCTGTTGTAACAGAAACTGTAATTACTCCTGTAATTAGTGTAAGCATTGTTTTTGAATAGAATAGTTTTGATATAGCTGCCTTACCAAAAAAGTACGACGCCATGGAGTTATCTGCGATTATAGAAAGTTCTCCAGCAGCAGATGATATAATTATTGGCAAAGCCACAATCATCAAACTTTTTACGTATTTATTGTGAATATCGACTATTTTCTTATGTTCATAGCCAGCTTTTCTTACAGCTTTCGGAAATAAAATATATTGTAAAACATTTCCCAAAAGTGCACCTATAATTAATAAGTAAGGATTTCCTGTAATTCCCGTAAGAACTGTGAAAATTATTATCACAATATTCATCAAAATCCCTGTAATTGCAGGATCAAAGAAATTGCCCTTGAGGTTTAGATATCCTCTAAAAATTGCAGAATACAAATACGCAAAAACTGCGAACATCATTATTCTAGTATAATTTGTTGCAAGATCTAACCACTCTCCCTCAAGGTCTGGACTTAATATTTTAGAAAAAGGTCTTGCAAAAATAATACCAAAAACAACTGCTATTAAAGCAAAACGCATCAAAAGATTAAAAACATTTGATGTAAACTTCTCTGCGGCGTCAATGCCTTCCTCATTTTTTGCCTTGTTATATATAGGTATAAAACCTGAAATAATACCCATAGCCACGAAGTTTGATACAACTACTGGGAGGGTATTTGCTGTTGTATATACACTTTTTAAATCGCCTGCTCCGATAAATGACGCCATCACCGCTTCTCTAGCAAAACCAAAAACCTTTGAAATAATGGTAATTATCATGAGCATCAATGTTGTTTGCCCCATATTTTTCCTCTCTTATAGATTCTTTCCATTATTATATCTAAAAATGATCTTATTTACAAATATGAAGTTTATTCTTTATTTCTCCCTACAAAGGCAAAGATGAGAATTTTAAAAGAACCCAGCCTAGCTAGGTTCCTTAAATTTATTTTTGTAAGACTGAATCGTCTGGTTTATCTTCTTCTGGTATCAAGGTATTATCAGCTGGTGAATTAAATATTGACTCTTCTGAGAAAGCCTTAACAGCCTTGCCAGATTTTCTTACATCAACGACTGTACCTGGTCCACCAACGCAACCTCCCGCACATGCCATACCTTCTATTAGCTTGCCGTTCATCTTGCCAAGCTTGGCCATTCTTGCAAGTTTTACACAATCTGCTAGACCCTCAGCCTTTTCTATATCAACCTTGGCATCTGGATTTATTTCGTGAATTCTTTTTTCAACAGCTTGGGCAACTCCACCACTTACCGCATAGTATCTACCAGTTTTAGAAGCGTCCATTATATCTTCTTCAACTTCTATTTCTGCTGGTTCTATACCTTTTGCAAGTAACATTCCCAAAAGCTCCTCGTAGGTAATTACAAAATCTATTACTTCTGCAACTTCTGGTTCTAGAGCTTCAAGTTTTTTAGAAATACATGGTCCTACGAAAACTACTTCACAGTTTGGATCACGTTTTTTCATTTGTTTTCCTGAATAAATCATAGGTGTAGATGATTCTGATATTTTATCATTGATATCTGGGAAATTCTTTCTAACCATGGACTTCCATGAGAAACAACAAGATGTTCCCATAAATGGAATTTCACCTTGTGGAACTTGTTCTAAAAATTCATGAGCTTCATTTAAAGTTGTAAGGTCAGCACCAAGTCCTACTTCGATCACATCATCAAATCCTAAAAGTTTTATAGCTTCTTTTATTTGTTTTGGACTTACATGAGCGCCAAATTGACCTACAAAAGATGGTGCAACTACAGCATAGACTTTTCTTTCTGATTGTAATGATTTTATTAATTGATAAATCTCACTTTTATCAGAAATAGCTCCAAATGGGCAAGTTATAATACATCTACCACAAGCAACACATTTATCTTCGTCAATTTTAGCTCTGCCTAGTGGGTCAGATTTTATAGCCTTAACTCCACAGCTTTCTGCACATGGTCTTTTTTGGTGGTTTATAGCATTGTATGGGCAAGCCTCTACGCATTTTCCACATTTTATACATTTTTCTTGGTCGATTTTTGCACCTTTTGCTGTGTATTCCACAGCATTTTTAGGGCAAACATTGACACATGGATGTCCTATACAAGCGTGGCATTGGTCTGTAACTGTAACCTTATTTTCAGGACACGCTTCACAGGCAATCTTAATTACTTGTACTAATGGTTGATGATAAATTCTCCTATCCACATCCATCTCAGCTAAACCTTCGGTAATGGCTTCGGTTTTATCAGCAGTTCTTGCATCAAGACCTATACACATTCTAAGTCTTTCTCCCATTACAGCTCTTTCTCTAAAAATATTTTCTCTATAAGAAGCTTCTTCTCCTGGGAGAATATTGTAAACTTCAAGACCTATATCTGTAAGAGGTCTATTTTCATAGGCAATCTTAGCAATAGCCTCAAATGCCATTCTTCTAATATTTAGTATGTCTATGTACGATTCTTTCATTTATTACCTCAACTAACTTTTCTTTTCTATTTATTTAGATTTTTTTAATCTATCCCTTTCTGGTTTGATTTTTGCATACATTTTTTCCATCAAAACTTCAGGTTTTGCCTTAGTTATGTACTCGTCATCTATTTTTATTATAGGCGAGTTTCTTTTGGCATCTTCCACTTCATCCATAATGTTGTCGTATACAACTTCTATTTCTGGAGCTTTTCCTAAATTATCCACTTCATAAACTATCTCAATATCTTTTTTTACAATCTCAGCAGAGTCATGTAAATACTCATTTCCGTGAGCTGTACATCTTGCACATGAACAAATAGTTACTTTCATACCAGTCTCCTTTTTATATTCTCACTATGATTGTATCAAATATAACGAATTATTTCAATACAGATTACACTCTATCATTTATAGGTATTTCTATAATAAAGGTAGATCCTTCTCCTAATTTACTTTCAAGATCAAGCTTAAAGCCTAGTGTATCAGCTATATGTTTTACTATAGACAAGCCAAGGCCTGTTGATTTTACCTTTCTGTCTCTTGACTTATCTGCTACAAAAAATCTTTCAAAAACTCTTTTTATATCAGAACTTGCTATTCCAATTCCAGTATCTTTTATAAAAATCCTTAGAGATCTATCTATAAGAATCGAAGAAATTTCGATAGATCCGCATTCTTTATTATATTTTATTGCATTTTCATAAATATTAGAAAGAAGGTCAACAAAAAGAGATTTCACAGTATAAACTCTAAAAGATGATAGTTTATTTTCTACGTGGATATTTTTGCTATCGGAATTTTGTTTAAACTTATTAATTATCACATCCATTTCTTCTTTAACATCCACATAAGACTTTGCCATATCTATTTCCTTCTCATCAAGTTTTGAAAGTCTTAAAATATCGTCTATTATCTCAAGGAGTCTATTTCCTTCATCAAAAATTATCTGGGCAAATTTTTTAACATCTTCTTTTTTAGCAATTCCTGTCGCAATTAGCTCTGCATACCCGTTTATAGAAGTAAGTGGACTTTTTAGTTCGTGGGTTACATTAGCAGAAAACTCCCTTCTCATTAGCTCTAATTTCCTAGTTTCCGAATTATCTATGATAATTATTACAAAACCCATATTATCACCATCATAAATCGGATCAATAAATATCTTCAGATGATAAGAATTTACATCAAGCGACAAACTCTTTGACCTAGATAAAACACTTGCTTCCTTTAAGGCAAGTCTATATTCCTTATCATCTACTAATCTATCTATCCTTACCTTCTCATCTATATTTAAAAAATTTTTTGCAGAGTCATTTATATGTTCGATTTCTCCCTTGGGATCAAAAACAATAAATCCTTCTTCCATATTAGTGGTAATATTTTTTAGCTCTTTCAACTGTCTTTTTAAAATAGAAATATCTTTTTCAAGCTTTACGTTTTTATTTAATAAATTTCTGTATATCTTTCCTACATCCTCAAAATCTTCCCCTATATGCTTGAAATCATAATATTTATCAAATTTTGATATTTCTTTGGCATAGGCATCAAGTCTTTTGTCAATATATAAATGAGAAGCTAATAATAAAACCAGCAAACAAGCTAACAATATTAGGCAAATTAAATATTCTTTTGTGTATAAACTAACAACCACAGCAAAAATAGTTGCTATGGTTGTTGTAGTAATTAATGATTTTTTTGTTAATCTTTTCATATCTCTCCAAATTTATACCCTAGGTTTCTCACAGTCGAAATGTACTTACCTGCCCCCTTTAGCTTGCTTCTTAAGCTTGCTATATGAACATCAACAGTCCTTGTCTCGCCTTGATAATCATAGCCCCAGATTTTTAGGAGAAAATCATCTCTGGTGATTACATTTCCTAGGTTGTTCATAAATAGATTTAGCATTTCAAATTCCTTGTAGGTTAAATCTATTTTTTCTCCATTAACTTTAACACTTCTTTTTTTGGTATTGATACAAATATTTTTGTAGGTGAGATGATCTTTATCCGCCTTTTTTACTCGGCGTAAGATAGCCTTTACCCTAGATAAGAGTTCTAGAATAGAAAATGGTTTTGTTATATAATCATCAGCCCCACTTTCAAGACCCATTACCTTGTCAAATTCGTCGGTTTTCGCTGTAAGAATTATTACAGGAATATCAGAAAACTCCCTAAGTTCTTTTAGAATACTAACCCCATCCTTACCCGGAAGCATAAGGTCTAGGAGCAAGAGTTCGCAGGGATTTTCTCTAATTTCCTCAACTATTTTCCTACCATCTTCAAAAGTTTTTACAAGGTATCCTTTTTCTGTAAGAGCATAGGAAACCAAATTTCTTATTGACTTATCATCTTCAACTACATATATCATTATAACCTCGTTGCTAAATCTGCCATTCTTGCGAGTCTATCGCCAAGCCTTTCAAAGTATTTAAATAATAATATTTTATTTGATAATTCTACTGCATCTATCCTGTCGTTTTTATTTTCATCTGCTGCATAAGTTATTGCATCTACAAATAATTTATTATTTATTTCATCTTTTTCTATAGTGCTATGGGCTAGATCCTTGTTATTTTTCACAAAGGCTTCTATCCCATCTTCAACCATCTTCTTTTCGTTTTCTATAAATTTCTTAAGGAAATATACTTCTCTATCACTTACTTCATATGCTTTAAGGATATAGGCTACAGAATTTAAATGACTTGCTATTCTTTTAAATGTTGAAGCAAGCTTTATCTCCATTTGCAAAAGTCTTAAATCTCTCGCTACTGGTTGTTGAAGGGCCAAAAGCTCAAAGCAAAGCCTTTCTATACTAGCTGCCCCTCTTCTTATGTCTTCATAAAGTTCTATAACATGGTCTAAATTTTCGCTATTTTTATTATCAAGGTATAAATCAATCCTATCATATGAAATTAAGATTAGTTGACATACTTCCTTACTCATTTCCTTTATTGACCCTAAATCACTATTAAACCTAGTTCTCATTATCCAAACCTTCCTGTAATATAATCTTCAGTCCTCTTATCAGATGGGTTTTCGAATATCTTTTTTGTATCATCCATTTCTATGACTTCGCCTGTTAGGAAAAAGGCTGTTTCGTCTGATATCCTAGCTGCTTGTTGCATATTATGGGTTACAATTACAATAGTATATTTATCCTTTAGCTCATCCATCAAATCCTCAATTGCAGATGTAGAAATGGGGTCAAGGGCACTTGTAGGCTCGTCCATAAGAATGATTTCAGGATTTACCGAAAGTGTACGGGCTATACAAATCCTTTGTTGTTGACCTCCGGAAAATGATAGGGCGTTTTGGTCAAGTTTATCCTTAACTTCATCCCAAATTGCTGCAGACTTTAAGGAATTTTCTACAATTTCGTCTAAAGTGTCCTTATCCCTAATCCCAGATAGCCTTGGACCATAGCTTATGTTATCATAGACTGATTTAGAAAAGGGGTTTGGTGCTTGAAATACCATGCCAACATTTCGACGAAGACTTACAACATCCACGTCTTTTTTGTAAATGTCAGCTCCTTCTATTTCTATTAAACCTTCTATCCTGCACGAATCAACAAGGTCATTCATCCTGTTAAAGCACTTTAAAGTGGTTGACTTGCCACAACCAGAAGGACCTATGAAGGCTGTAACCTTTCCCTTTTTTATATCCATATTTATTTTTTTGAGAGCCTTGAAATCTCCATACCAAAGATCAAGGTCCTTTACCAAAATTGCAGTGCCCTTATCTTCTACTTTTCTTTGTGATAGTATAGATTTATTTTTTTTATTTATTTTTTGAACCTTTTCGAAGATTTCATCTTCAAATTGGCTTTTTTCTTTTATTTTTTCCATTATTGCTCCTAAGATTTTACAATTTTTTTACTAATCTTTGTAGATATAAAGTTGATTAAGATTACAAAAATTAATAGTAAGACAGCTGTAGCATAGGCTTCATTGACATGAAATCCTTCACTTGATAAGACGTACATGTGGACAGCCATTGTTCTCGCTGATTTAAATAATCCATTTGGAATATTTGGTACAGAGCCCATAGTAAATATTAGGGCAGCTGATTCGCCTACAATCCTACCTGTTGATAGGAAAATTCCGCCAAGAATTCCATCCATTGCATCTGGTAATACTACCTTAAAGATTGTTTGGATTTTTGTTGCTCCAAGTGCAAGTGATGCGTGGGCCTGGAGCGGATTTACTGTAAGGATTGCTTCTTCTGTTGTCCTTATAATAGTAGGCAAAACCATAATTGCTACGGTAAGACATCCTGCAAGGAGAGAATATTGCATGCCAAGACCTTTACCACTTGATGATACAAAAAACAAGTACCCAAACAAACCAAATACAATAGATGGTATTGAAGATAGGATTTCTGTCGAAAACCTAACAGACTTGATTAAAAACTTATTTTTCGCATAGTTTGATAGGTAGATTGCCGTAAAAATCCCTATTGGAAGTGCAAATAACAAGGTTAGTACAATTGTCATAAGGGTTGTAATTAGGGCAGGCATTAGAGAAACATTCTCTGATGAATAGGAAAGCGCAAACAAGCCTGGACTAATATTTGGAATTCCCTTTATTAAAATATAGGCAATAATTATCCCAGACACAGCATATCCAAGAATCGTGAAAAACATTATTAAGCCTTTATATAATTTACTCATATCTTTCTATAACCTTTCTTCGGTTTTACTTCTGATAATATTAAAGATAATATTAATTATCAGGATAAAAACGAATAAAACCATACCTGTTGCAATAAGGGCCTGCCTGTGCATACCAGCTGCATAACCCATTTCAAGAACGATATTGGTTGTAAGTGTCCTTACGCCCTTAAAAATAGAAGATGGCATCATTGGTTGATTGCCTATTACAAGATAAACTGCCATGGTTTCACCGATTGCCCTACCTATAGCAAGGATAATTGAAGAAAAGATACCAGATTTGGCATAAGGGACCATTACCTTATATATTGTTTCTTCTTTTGTTGCCCCTAGGGCAAGAGATCCTGTCATGAAGGTCTCTGGCACTTGCCTTAGAGAGTTTTCAGAAATATTTACCATGGTAGGAAGAATCATTACAGCAAGAAGAATCGATGCTGTTAGCATGTTCATTCCGCTTTTTATATCAAATAAGTCCTTGATAAGAGGAACTAGAACCATCATGGCAAAGAAACCATATACTACTGATGGGACTGCTGCCATAAGGTTTATGATAGACTTTAAAAATCCGTAAGATTTTTTTGCATAATAAGCCATAAATATTGAAATAGCGAGCCCAAATGGGAGGGCTATTAGGGTTGATAAAAAGGTTACGATAACTGATCCTACTATCATTGGCTTGATACCAAATTTAGGGTTGCCTGCAGTTGGTTTCCAAACCTTGCCGGTTATGAATTTTAAAAGTCCGTATTCATTTACAAACTTAATTCCTTCAGAAAATATGAAGTAAATTATAAGAAGTATCAGAAATACGGACAATACTGCAGACAAGAGGAAAATTATCTCACCGATTTTTTCTCTTATCTTTGTCATATTATTTTCCTAGTTCACTTGTATTTGTTATCTCACCCTTAAAGATTTGTTTAAGTTCGTCGATAGTTAAATCTTCTACCTTACTTTCTGGGTTTACTACTACTGCAATACCATCTGTTGCAATTACTTCTACAGCAAGTTTTTCTTTTTCTTCATCTTTTAGTTCTCTTGAAGCCATTGCTATATCAGCTGCTCCATCTATTACTGCCTCTATACCTGCAGATGAACCTGTTGATTGGATTTCTATTGTAGCATCTGGGTTTAGCTCTTGGTATTTTTCTGCCATTTTTTCCATAAGTGGTGTTACAGATGTTGAACCTGCTACTGTAAGTTTGCCAGAAACTTTCCCAGCTTCATATGTTTCTTTATCTTGAATTGGAACATAGCCTTCATCTAGGGTAAGCTTTTGAGCATCTTCTGATAGACAGAATTTTAAAAAGTCTTTAGCTAAATCATTTAACTCAGCTTCTTTGTATGCTAGGTTAAATGGTCTAGAAATTTTATATGAACCATTTACTATGTTTTCTTCTGTAGCTTCTACGCCTTCGATTTTGACTGCTTTTACAGTATCGTTTAGTGAACCTAGTGAAATGTAGCCGATTGCTTGAGCATCCTGGCTTACTGTTTGCATTACTCCGTTGGTTGAATTTTGAACGATAGCATCTTGTGTTGTCATATCTTCTTTTTCGCCGTCAACTTCTTCTTCAAGACCAACAAGTTCGATAAAAGCTCCTCTTGTGCCTGAGCCGTCTTCGCGAGATACTACTGTGAAATCATAGTCTTCTGCGTTTGCAGTTTCAGTTGTTTCTTCCTTTTCTTCTTTAGGTGCTTCTTGTGTTTCAGATGTTTCAGTAGTTGTTGTCTCTGCTGATTTTTCTTCTGCCTTTTCATCTTTTCCACATCCAGCTAGGATTAGTCCTAGGGAAAGAGTTGCTGCTAAAATTTTGTTAATTTTTATTTTCATTATTATCTCCTTAAGTTTTTAACTTTAAGTATATGATACTAAGTGATTATTTGATAGGTTTTAAGGATTTGTAAAAGATTTGTAAAATAAAAAGTAAAACGTAAAAACAGACCTAAAGCAAAATACTTTAAGTCTGTTTTACCGAGAATTATAAATGAAGGTTTAATCTTTGATTTAATTATTTATTTGCTGGTTCTTTTTCATACCAAATTTCGTCAGCTTTTTCTTTCCAGTTATCAGCATAGTCTATACATTTACCGCATAAATGCTCTACGCTTTCTGGTGACTGTAAGTCTGTTGATTTTACATGAGTTTCATGAACAATTCTTTGTAAAATTTCTGGATTTTCAAGCATTGGACATGGTCTCAAGTGGTTTTCATTAAATGGTTGATTGTCGTGGTAGGCCATAAATAATGGTCGCTTCAATATTTCTAAGATTGAATAATCTCTAATATTTGAATCTGAATAATGGATAAATACACATGGTTCAGCATCACCGTTAGCATTTATATGGAAGTAATTCTTTCCTCCAGCTACACAGCCATTAATATATTCTCCATCATTTTGGAAGTCCATAGTAAATAAGCCTTCGCCATTTTCAAGATTTCTAATTTGTCTAGTTCTATTTTTTACATATTCCCTTTCTTCTGGGCTTGGTAATAAATCAACACTTGCCTCATTACCTACTGGCATATAATGGAAATACAGAGCATATCTACAACCTTTTTCTACCATAAGTTTGACATATTCAGGGTCTGTAACAGCTTTGTAGTTTTTAGATGTATAGCAAATTGATGATCCAAATATCAATCCGTATTCTTTTAATAAATCCATCGCCTTCATAACTTTATCGTAGACTCCATCTCCACGGCGAAGGTCGTTTACCTCTGCTGATCCTTCAAGACTTATAGCTAAAGCTAAATTTCCAACTTCTTTCATTTGCTTACAAAATTCTTCATCTACTAAGGTAGCATTGGTGAAAGCTAAAAACTCACAATCTCTATTTTCTTTACAAAGTTTAATTATATCGTCTTTGCGAACTAAAGGTTCTCCGCCTGTAAACATATAGAAATGGATACCTAGTTCTTTTCCTTCTCTAATTACTCTATTCATTTCATCGTAGGTAAGATTTAATCTATTACCATACTCTGCAGCCCAACAACCTGTACATTTCAAATTGCAAGCACTTGTAGGATCCATAAGGATTAGCCAAGGAATATTGCATTTGTGCACTTCTTTCATTTTGTGCATAGTTTTTGTGCCATGAACCATAGCTTCAAAACCTAGATTCAATATAGTTGTTTTAGCTACAAAAGGATCTATTTCATAAAGTGCTTTATTAAGGTATTTATTAGTAGCTGAATTTTTATTTGACACAAGTTCTCTAGCATAAGTAAAGTCAATAAAATCTTCGCCAGACATATATTTTTCACTAATATCGATTAATTTTAACATCCCATCTTCTCTGTTATTATCAACTTTATTTAATAGCACATCTACGCCTAAACTTGCTGCTTTTCTGGCTGACATATGAGTTAACTTATTCATTACTTTTCCTTTCTATTATTTTCTCTTAGATAATATCTAAAAAATCTTATTTTTAAAAAGATTTGTCATTATTTAATATATTAGCATCCTCTTTGCCCATAAAGTAAAGCTTTTTAAGCTCTTTTTTATCCTGACTCAGAGTTTTAAGATTACCAATTGACTTTGGAGCTATTATTATCAGTTTATTTGCTTTTTCTAACTGTAATATTTCTTTTAACGATTTATTATATGTACTTGCTCTGTTTTTTAATAAGTCGCCTATCTTTGGATGAGTTTTTTTCAAAAAATGATATAATTTTCTATCATCCTTTGGATGTCTAAAGAAATTTTTTGGTTTAGTTAAAACTACTACTAATTTATCACAACCTTACTTCAATAATTATTCCTACATTATTATTAACTGCGAATTATTTAACATATTTATATTATATAATAAAATACTTTAGCATGAAATAGTCAAAAAAGAGACCTTTGCCTAAAATTTGGGCAAAAGTCTCTTTTTGTCTAACAAAATATAATTTTTACTAATATTATTTTTCTAAAACTTCATCTAATAATGTTTCTTGTTTTTTATCAGCATCGGTTTCTGGAATAACTAAATTCATTATAATCGAAGAAATTGCAGCTAAGACAACCGGAGAAACACCAATAGCATTTTTTAAAGCTTCTGGCATAAAGGTAATTCCTGCAGCATCAGCAGTAGAAACTATAGTTGTAAAACCAAAACCGATAGCAATAGATATTCCTACTATGGATGTGTTTCTAACTGTGAGTGGTTGTTCAGTAATCATCCTAATTCCGTTCATAGTAATTGCAGCAAAAACAGAAAGAGTTGCTCCTCCTACTACTGGAGCTGGGATAGTTGTAAGTAGCGAAGATATTTTTGGCATGAAGCCTGCAATTAAAATAATTAATCCTGCTTGAAAAAATACCTTTCTATTTATAACCTTGTTTACAGATACAATACCAGCATTTTGTGAAAATGTAGCTGTTGGCAAACATCCAATTAAAGATCCTACTATATTTGCCACACCAAAACCAACTATACCGCCTCTAAGCTCATCAGATGTTGGAGTCCTATCCATACCACCAATTGTAGTTGATGACATATCTCCAATTCCTTCAATACAGGTAACCATAAAAATAATTACAAAGGATATTATAGCTGATATATCAAACTTTAGCCCAAAATGAAGTGGAGCTGCTACAGAAAACCAGCCAGCTTCTCTGACAGGTGATAGGTCAACCATATCAAAGAATAGTGCAATGATATAGCCAACAACCATAGCAAATAAAACTGAAGCAAGCTTGGTGATTCCCTTTCCAAAGTGGTTAAGGCCTACGTTTACCACAAGGGTAATAATACCAACAAGCCAGTATTGCCACGCTCCCCAACCAGGCGCAGTCACTGATCCTGCTCCACCCATATTTGTAAGAGCAACTGGATAGAGTGTTAGACCTATAGCCAAAACAACAGTTCCTGATACAAGCGGTGGAAAAAACGGTGTTATGTACTTAAGCGCAAGACCAAAAATTACAGATACTATCGCTCCTATAAGTTGACTACCTAAAACTACTGCAACAATCCCTGCAGGTCCTAAAGATTCAAATTGGCCACATAGGGCAATCATTGTAGGTACATAAGCGAAGGATACACCATAAATCATAGGTAATCTGCTACCCAAAATACCTATAGGATAAAGCATCAAAAATGAAGTTAGCGCTGATCCTATTAGAGCCATTTGCACAATTATGATGCTATCTGCATGGCTTAAGCCTGCCGCATCTGCAAAAATTAGAGCTGGTGCAACACATCCTGCAATCATAGCAATTACGTGCTGTAAGGCAAGAGGGAAGGATTCTCTGAAAGGAACTTTTCCTTCAAACTGAAACAATTCTTTAAATTTACTTTCCATTATCTCTCCTATTTTTATTTGGACAAAGAAAAAGCCACCAATGGTGACGAAAATTATTCATTTATCCTGGTTCTTACTTCAAAACGGCTAAAATTAGTAAATATAAATTAGTTTAATATCGGCCATTTCAAAATAAGTTATACATTTAAATATTTTTTAGTCAAGTTATTTTATCCCTTTGTTTTCTCTGAAATTACGAGTTAAACTTTGAACTTTCCCAGTTTTTATTTTTTACTAAATGAAGTAAAATAAAAGAATAGTAGCGAAACTTAAAAGATGGAGAATCGATTAATGAAATTAGTAATACCAGAAGATTATAAATCAAATGAGGATCTATATAGAACTCAAGTTTTAATAAAAGAAATAAAAGATTATTTCCAAATCAACCTAGCTAATAATCTAAACTTAAAAAGGGTATCTGCCCCACTATTTGTATCAACAAAGTCAGGTTTAAATGATAACCTAAATGGAGTAGAAAAACCTGTAAGTTTCAACCTTCCTGAAGCTGATAACGAAAAGATGGAGATAGTTCATTCACTTGCTAAATGGAAAAGATACGCCCTTATGGAATATAAATTTAAAGACCATGAAGGACTTTATACTGATATGAACGCAATCAGAGCCAGTGAAGAGCCTGATAACACCCATTCCTTTTACGTTGACCAATGGGACTGGGAACTTATTATAGATAAAGCTGACAGAAATGAAACCTACCTAAAGCAAGTAGTTGAAACAATCTACAGGACTATGAAGAGCCTTGACGAATATCTATGTGGACTTATCCCTACAAGAAAAAAACTATTGAAAGACCAAATCAGATTTATGTCAAGCGAAGAACTCTTGCAAAAATATCCAAATAAAACTGCCAAAGAAAGAGAAAGACTTGCAGCCAAGGAATATGGTGCAATATTCTTATCTCAAATAGGCACAATCCTTTCAAATGGTGATAAGCACGACAACCGTGCACCAGACTATGACGATTGGTTATTAAATGGAGACATAATTGTCTATAATCCAGTTCTAGACGATGCCTTGGAACTTTCTTCAATGGGAATTAGAGTAGATAGCAACAGACTAAACGAACAGCTAAAACAATCAGGCAACCTTGATAGACTAAAATACGACTACCACAGAATGCTCCTTGACGATAAGCTCCCTCAAACTATTGGTGGAGGTATCGGCCAATCAAGGCTTTGTATGTTCTTTTTACAAAAAGCCCACATCGGCGAAGTCCAAGTATCCTACTGGCCAGACGACCAAAGGAGAACCCTTGCCAACAAGGGCATACAACTCCTATAAAAAAGAGGTGATGTTGAAGAATAGGTAAATCTATTCTGATCATCACTTTTTTTCTTATATATTTAGATTTAGCCTACACAATCCATAGTATTTTTCTTAGGAATTTTATTTTATCCATATTGTTCATAAAAATTGTATTACTTAATAAAGCTTGATATTTTTAATATTTTTTTCTTATGCATCTTTGTATTTTATGATATCTAAATCCTTACCTAATTCCAAATCTTTTAATTTTTATAGTCCCATTGAATTTGGTGTTTTATTCTTACTTGACCTTCTAAAAAGTTTATCTTTTTTTAACACACTATTTACTTACTTGATTAAATACTACTTTAATTTATTATACAATAGTTCTTGCAAGTGCAATTCTTTATTGCTGTCCCCTATGGAAAGAGCGTCCTAAAAATGGGATATTAAGATAAAATTATATTGAAAAATACGTAACATAACTATGAAATAGTTTTAGTAAAATTTTATAAAAGATAGTGGCTGAGTTGTGCTATTATTATGTATTTTCAATAGTTAAATTTATCTAGATAGAATATTGTTTTATATTTATCTAACATAATATTTGACAATTATGAAATATAGTGTTAAAATAAAATTAAAATAAAATTGAAAGGAGTATTGTATGAATTTATTAGATCTTCAAAGAATATCAGCTGATTTACAACCTAGTGGATTTGCTAGCTTAATTAGCATTGCATGCAGCACTGTTAGACCGTCATAATTAGGTGTAGCAAAATAATAGTACTGTTTAATTGTATTAAATAGTACTATTATTTTGCTAATGGACATAAAAATGGAGATAGATCGAGCTATGGTAAATTTATTACCATATATCCTAAGAATGAAGACGAATTTGTTAAACATATAGAGAATTTATATCTTGATTTATATAATTATGATGGTCCATTTATTCTATCTGATTTAAGATATAAAGATTGTAAATGTTTATATTATAGATATGGAAGTAATATTATAAATAGAACTTATGATAGAAAAGGAAATATATATAGGTTGATTGAGTATAATGGAATTAGTTATATAGATAAACCTAGACCATATTTCTATTTACCTGACTTCATTAACAATCCCATAGAACAGAATGAAAATATTAGTAAAAGTAACAATCTTTTACTTAAATATAAAATTGATGAAGTATTGAAATTTTCTCCTATAGGCGGAGTTTATAAGGGCATTCAAAAGGATACAAATTTAAAGTGTGCAATTAAAGAGTTTTACCCACACACAGCTATTGTTAATGAAAAAATAGATTCTTTATACTTATATTCTAAAGAAGTTAGTAATTTAAAAAAATTAAAAGAGTTTAAATTCATTCCAAATGTTATTGAACATTTTAAAGATTGGCAAAATTATTATATAGTCGAAGAATACATATCTGGAGAAAGTTTAGAAAATTACGTATCTAAGAACAATTCTATTATTTTAGAATCAGACTATAAAAAATCAATTAAATATATTTATGATGTAGTTAATATTTTGATTAAAGTTACTGAAAACATCGTATCTTTATATGAAAAGGGATATATATTTACAGATTTAGCTCCTGATAATATTATAATTAATAAAAACAGCGTACATTTTGTCGATTTAGAAAGTGTTTTTATGCTAAATGATAACAAAGAAGCTTTAAATTATACGATTAATTTTTTTAATTATTCAAATTCTAATGAAGAAAATATAAAATTAGTAATAACAAATTTGCTATTATATTGTTTCAATAAAAAATCTAAAGTTTACGATAGATTTACTCCTCGTCAAATACTAAATCCGATCATTAGGAGATGTTATCAGGTTAATAATATTTTGGATTTAATAAATGAGATTAATGATAGTGAAACATCAATTTTTAGAATTAAGTTATTGCTTGAAGATTACTCAAAAATGATGTTTTCTGCTATATCATCAGGCGTATGTAATGAAACTAATTTAGAACCTACAGAAAAAGAAATTTTTCAAGTTAAAAGTTCTATGATTAGTAGTTTAGGATATGAATATAATATTCTTGAAAATAAAAATTCACTAGCATATGGAACTCTGGGACAATTTCTGGCTTTAAATTACATTTTTGATTACAAATACAGTAGAGAAATATTTTTAGACTATATTAAAGATTATAGGTCAAATTCTTTTTTTTATGGTTATTCTGGATTATTATATATTTTAGATATAAATGCGATTAGATCTAATGATATAGTTGAAAAAATAATAGATAATATCGATTATACCGATAAAAGTCTTGATACTGGTATTTCTGGAATAGGGATATCTTTGTTATATAATTATTTGGTGAATAAGAATATAAATACTCTAGAAGTATTAAGAAAAATATCATTGGCTTTAAAAGAAAATGAAGAGTTAGATAATTCTCTTGAAACTGGAAGACTAGGAGTGAGCCTTTTTTATATTTATTACTATTATATATTTAAAGATTCTGAAGCTTTATCAATGGCGGAAAAGATCATAAATCAGGTCATATTAGATTATAACGAAAATGGATACAAAAAGATTATATCTAATCATTTGGGAGACAATCATTATGAATATTATTTATCAAATGGTATATGTGGTCTTCTATCTGTACTTGTAGAATTTACTGTCAAAACCAAGCAAAAGAAATATACTGATAATATTATTGAGTTTACTAAGCTATGTTTTGGGATATATAGTATTTCATCAAGTTATTTTCATGGTAATGCAGGATTTTTATATACATTTTTCAGGATTATAAAAAACATAAATATATCGAATTATCTAGAAAAAAATATCCTTAATCAAATTAATAACTTTTATTTAGATATTACTAATACTATAATTAACGACGAAGTATATGACATTAGTTTTCAAGGTAATAAAAAAAATTTTCTAGGAGGTAAAGAGGGGATTTTTACTATTCTTGATATGGTCAATAGAAATGATGATAGTAAAAATATTTTCCCTTTTATTATATAAATGGAAATTAAATTGTTAAGAAAGATCAATTATTTAAATGAGGCATTATTGTTGGCTTCTTATATATGTAATTTCGGTATTACTAATGATTCCAATCTACCTATTAATTATGAAAAATTGTATATTTCTAAAAATGAATTAGACTCGAAAAATAAAGAACTAATATCTTTTTTTAAGAATATAAGAACAGAAGCAAGGAATAAAATAAGTGATTATGATAAGACAGGCATAAAAATTCTTTTTACAAATTTTAATGGCAGTGATATTCCAGAACCACTTTATTTTCTAATTTACCAGGCTTTGAATCAGAGTATAAAAGATTATACTGTAAATGAATTTTTGGAAATAATAATAAGCGAATTTTTAGAAAATATGATTTCTTTGGGATTTGATATTAAAAATATTTTTACTTTTGAAGAAATTGATAAGTTGGTAATTTTTAGCGAAGCACAAAGATATATGATTTTTAAATTGTTAAATAATATTGGATCAATGACTAATTTATTATATAATTTTATTTTTGACTTAGAAGAAATAATAAGAAAATATGAACATTTAATTATAAATAAATTAGATGCCTGCTATAAGGAGTTTTTAAAAAATAATATTGAAGATTATTATGACACATCTTTAAAATCAGTTATTAAAAATAATGACATTAATTATATAGAGTACAGCATTTTTATCCATTTGCCTAACAAGTATTGTTTTAGCGCATCCCAGCACAAAGAAAAACTTGTTGGATATATATTCTTTGGCTTGTTGCCTATGTTATTAAGAGATGAACCTATTTCTATTAAAGATAGAAAGGATGATATGTTTAATAAATTCAGTCTTATTTCTGATTATACAAGATTTAGCATAATTATTTTATTAGCTAACAAAAGAATGTATGGTAAAGAGCTTGCAGATAAGCTTGATTTATCAACCGGTACAATTTCTTACCATTTATCATCTCTAATAAAAGAGGGCTTAGTTGTAACTAAAATTGAAGGTAAGAAAATTTATTATAGACTTAATAAGAAAGAATTAAATAAGATGGCCATATTCTTAAATCAAATTGGAGAAGATGCAAATGAAAAATAAACTATTTCTTGATATAATTAAAGAAAATAAAATATGCTTTGTTTTAGCAGCTCTTTTTAAAGTTCTGTTTGCCGTATCGGTTACTTTTCTTTCTTATTATTTAACATATTTATTTGACGTTTTTGATAAAGGGAAAAGTGAATTTCATAGATCAATAATTTACGCATGCCTAATTTTATTATCCATAGTAATCCTTTCATTCATATCGGATTTTTTTAAAGCATTATACATAAAAGATACTAATAAATCTTTGAAAAATAAGATGAGTGAATTTGCTATTGATGTATCATTTGATCTAATAAAAGAAAAGGACACAGGTAAGACGATTTCATGGTTTTTAAATGATGCAAATCAGATTCAGACCAAAGCATTTGAAAATTTAATTAATTTTATATATATGATAGCTCTTGTAACAAGCTCGTTTATATCTATGATTTTCATACATTGGTCAATAGCTATTTTAGCAATATTTTTACTAATAATATCGTTAGCAATTCCTAAAATCACACAAAAATATTTAGTTAATGCGGAAAATAATTATTCTAGAGCTAATGAAATTTATACTGAGTCCATTAGAGATAATTTAGAAGCATTAAATGTATTTTTTACTGGAAATTCTCTATCACAGTTCCAAAAAAAGATGGTCGCAACAATAAATTCAAAAGAAGAAAGTTATTTTTGCTTTTCAATGACCCAAGCAAAAGTATCTAGTATAATGCTTTTCACATCTTTATTATCTCAGATTGGCTTGATTATATTTGCTATTTTTATAACCAGTCTGGGTTATACTAAAGGAGGAAGTGTTATTGGCATTGCTTCTTTATCTGGAAACTTTTTTAATGGTGTACAGGGACTTATGGGAATCATTGCTCTGTATAGTGGAGCCAAGGCCTTATTCAATAAGTTTAATTCTGTTAAAAAGGAAACAATAACTTTTAATGAAAGCCTTAATGAAATTATTTTTGATAAAATAAATTTTTCTTATGATAACAATCTTTTATTCGAAAATTTTAATTATAAGTTTATTAAAGGAAGGAAATACATTATCACAGGTGAATCAGGAAGTGGAAAATCAACTCTATTAAAACTTATTATGGGCTTTGAAAAAGCTAAGGATGGTAAAATATTTGCAAATAATAAAGAAATAAGAAATATTAATTTAAAAGATTACTATGATCATATAGCTTATATTGACCAAGCTACTTACCTAATAAATGGTACAATTAGAGAAAATATTTTATTGGGAGAAAATCTTTCCTTTGATAATCTAAATAAAATTATTAATAAATCTCAATTATGTGACTTTATAAAAAAACATCCCCAAGGACTGAATACAACAATAACATCAAATGGGCAAAATATTTCAGGTGGTGAAAAGCAAAGAATCGCATTAGCACGTGCTTTAGTTAAGAACGTTGATTTTATTTTAATTGATGAATCTACATCTAATCTTGATAAAGATACTAGAAGAGCAATAGAAGAAACAATACTCGATTTTGATAATATAGGTCTAATATATGTCAGCCATAATACAGATAATGAAATGAAAAAAAGATTTGATAATATCTTAGATTGTAAAAAATTTAAGCCTAGGTAATTACTAGCATAATTTAATAAATACAAAGTATTTGTCTTATTTACTATAACCTATTCAATTAATTATTTTTAGCTCATTGAATCTGGGCTGGGATAAAAATTTAAATTGTCCTATCTTTATATTGAATTAGTAATATTCTTAAAAATAGAATGTAGTTTTTGAAGGGAGTTATAAATACCTTAAAATTTAGTATGTAACCTGCTGCAAATTTTTATAAAAATTTGACTATTATTAAAGGTGTGAAAATTTAAAACAAACTCCATCTAAATAGGAATGAACAAGTAATTATACATGAAAAATGTATCAACCCTTATCCTTTATCAAGACTTGGGTTGATACAAAAAATTATTTACATACTCGAAAAAGACAGGGTTATTTAGCCTCTTTTTATTTTTTATCTAGGACTAATACAATAGATCAGACTGTGCAAGTTTAATCCTATAAAGTTTATTTTAAACCTTCACTTAAATATTCCCTAATTTCCGCTATAAAGATATCTCCATACTGGATTAGCTTTTTCTCTCCTACACCCTTAATTTTTAGGAATTCTTCGTCGGTTTTTGGTTTATTTACTGCCATATCCTTTAAGGACTGGTCGGAAAATATTATAAAAGGTGGGACTTTTCTGAGTTTTGATAGGTCAAGTCTTACTTTTTTAAGCCTTTCAAAAAGGATTTCTTCATCATCATTTACAAGTTCTCTAGATTTATTTTTAACAGCCTTCTTAACTTGGGTCTCTCTTGCAAAAAATTTAACCTCTGAAAATAATATTTCCTTTGATTTTTCTGTAAGAGCAAGGATTGGGTAGTCTAAACCAAGTACTTTAATATAGCCATCTGCTATTAATACCCCTATTAAATCCTTAATTTCTTGGACGCTTTCTTCTTTCATGATTCCATAAGTAGATATTTTATCCAAATGCTTTTCTCTAGAGTTCTTATTTTTTGAACCTTTAAGACAGTCTACAATAGTACTTATCCCATATCTTTGATCCAGTCTAAATATGCACGATAAAATTTTTTGTGCCTCAATTGTCCTATCTACTTTTTTTGTTTCATTTAAACAATTCGAACAAAAATTACAATCTCCATCGTAATCTTGACCGAAATATTCAAGAATAAACCTTCTCAAACACTTCGTAGTATTAACATAATTTATTATAGTTTGTAGTTTTTCAAGTTGAACTTTTTTGTAAGCTAGATTCTGACTTTGATTAATAAGGTGTCTATTTATAATTATATCCTGGGCTGAATAAAGTAAGATGCACTCAGCATCTTCACCATCACGGCCAGCTCGTCCTGCTTCTTGGTAATATGATTCCATGTCTTTTGGCATATTATAATGGATGACAAAGTTTACATTTGATTTGTCTATTCCCATACCAAAGGCATTTGTAGCTACAACTAAATCTTTCTTATCATAAATAAAATCTTCTTGAGCTCTTTTTCTTTCTTCTTCAGAAAGTCCGGCATGGTATTTCGTAATTTTTAGACCCAAGGCTTTAATGTTTCTTTCTATCTTATCTACTCTATTTCTAGTAGAAGCGTATATAATCCCTGATTTGCCTTTGTTTTCTTCTAGGTAATTTTTTAAAAATTTAAGCTTATCCTTAGGTTTTCTTACAATGAATTTTAAATTTTCTCTATCAAAACCAGTTACTTTCACGAAGGGATTTTTTAATGATAAATTATTTATTATATCTTCCCTCACTTCTTTGGTTGCTGTAGCAGTAAAGGCTGCAAGCTTTATGTCTTTACCTAAAATATCGTATAAATCAACTATAAGTTTATAAGATGGTCTAAAATCGTGTCCCCACTGGGAAATACAATGAGCTTCGTCAACAGCCACAAAACTTATTTTAATATCTTGTAAAAATCCTCTGAAAAACTCATTTTCAAGCCTTTCTGGAGATATGTAGAGAAGCTTAATACGACCCTTTTTAACATCGTTTAAGGTGTCTATATAAGTATCAAAATCAAGACTGGAATTTATAAAACTTGCCTTAATACCATCTTCTCTTAGGGCATCTACTTGGTCTTTCATAAGGCTGATTAATGGTGAAATTACAAGAGTTACTCCCTCTGTCATAAGGGCAGGAAGTTGATAGCAAATAGACTTACCTCCACCTGTTGGAAGGACTCCCAATACGTCTTTTCCATCTAAGATTTTTTCTATAATTTCTCTCTGCCCTTGTCTGAAAGTATCAAAGCCAAAATATTTTTTTAAATTTTCTGTGATTTTATCTGTCATATTATCTTAAAAAAAATAATTAAGTCCTTGGACCTAATTATTTTCTTCTTCCTCTATATTTTCGTCATCTTCTTCTGCGTTTTCATCAAGATTATCTTTTTCCATATCTTCTTTACGCTTTTTATTTTCTTTTTCTGTCTTATTGACATTTTTCTCTAAGGCATTGTCTTCACTATCTTTAATTTTAGTATCGTTTGTGATGTATTCTTCATTTTCTAAAGTCGCTCCCTCACCTCTATTAAAGACAATATCTCCAATTTTTGTTCTCATATCAATATTATTTTTTGCCTTGTTATCTGATTGATAACCGTCTTTGATATTTCTATAGGAAATATTTCCCAAAACAAAATTACCTACTTCAAGAATTGCATTTATATTATAATTATCAATAGTATTCTTTGACTCTACCAAGATATCACCTGTAGAAGTTGCAAAATCAAGCCTATTACCAAGTTTTGATTCTTTGATAATAATGTCACCTGTAACTGTGGATAATTTTGTATTTGAAATTTCACTTTTATCTAGATTTATAGAACCAGATTCGTTTGTGATAGAGCCTTGGAAGAAGCCATTATTTAAAGTTATATTTCCACTTTTTATCTTAAGGTCAAAATTCTTTACCTCAAGGTCATCTATTTTTACATCTCCAGCCCCTATTGTTCCTTTAATTTCCTCAATACCGCCTTCTGATGGGAGAAATATCCTTACTATAGGAATTTTATCCTTCATGTAAAGTTCCTTACCTTCTACCTTGTTCTTTAGTTTAAGGACTCCTTCCTCAAAACTAACATCAAGTTTGTAGGCGTTTTCTTCTCCTCTAAATAATTCAGTATATTCGATATAAGGATTAGTATTTGATCTTTGAATTCTAACATCAGATGAACCCAAATCAAAATCAATTGATTTTATTTTGTTTAAATCAACCCTCATTATACGAGATTGGTTATAAGAATTTTCATCTATTTGGCTGGTTGTAGCTGCATTTTGAATTGATGCATTTTTCTTAGATGCTATCATAAAAATCACCAAGGCTATTAAAATAACACCAATTATTCCAAATATTAAATTTCTCTTATTTACTTCTTCTAGTATTTTAAAGGAATTTGTCTTTTCCTTTTTACTTGTCTTTTGTTTATCATTTTCTTTTTTATTATCAATTAAATTTTCGTCAATTTTAATTTTTTTCTCGTCCACTCTTGCCACCGCCTAGTTTTTCTAAAATTATAAGTCCTGATGTAAGTAACAACAACCATCCCACATAAAAAAGGCTATTTCCCATGTCAATAAAAACTCCCAAGACTTTTTTTAATAGGATAGAAGATACATCTCCTCCTACTAAATATTGTATCACAAAAAGCAAAGTAAATACATTAAGACTTGCAATTATTAAGTAGAAAATATTTTTACTTATGATGAGATTATTGGTTTTTATATAAAAACTAAGTCCTATTAGAAATATTGATATTATTACAAATAGTATTGTCATATAGTAATCTTTGACAAATATAGGTGCTAATACACAAAATAATAAAATTATAATAGCCTTAAGCTCTTTAAATATATCTATAAATATCAATATTCCACCTCCCATAAGTACAAACCCGCAGGACTTAAGGCAGGATTTGCTCTAACATTTGATTTAGGATCAAAAAATTTTTTGTAATCTTCTATACTAATTTTTCCTCGAGCAAGCTCTATTAGGCTTCCTGTCATAATCCTTACTTGGTTGTGAAGAAATGATTCTGCCTTAAAAAAAAGTACCAAGCTATTTTCTTCTTTCTTGAAGTAACAATCATCTATTCTTCTTTTGGTATTTATATCAAGATTTTTATCTTCTTTCATAAAAAGCCTAAAATCATGGCTTCCTTTTAGGATGTCAAGACCCCTTTCTAGCTTATCATAGTCAAGCTTATAAGTAATATTTTCCATATAAGACCTATAAATTGGGTGAGGATTTTTTTCTTGGTTTATTATATATTTATAAGTTTTTGACTTACAAGAAAACCTTGCATGGAAGTCTAAGCCTACTTCTTTTGAAGATAATGCCAAAATATCGTCTGGTAAATATGGTTGAATATGGTAGGCAAAACCTTTTGGATTAACACTACAAGCTGTTAAAAAATTTATATAAAAACTTTTAGCATGAACTCCTGCATCTGTCCTTCCACAGGCTATGATCCTATTATCTTCACCCGTTACTTCATGGATGGCTTTTTTTATCTCTTCTTCAACTGTTCTTTGGTCAATCTGGTACTGGTATCCTTTAAAATCCCTACCATCAAATGCCAGATTTATTAATACATTTTTTATCATACAAAGTATAAAATAATTATAATGGCACAAAAAATTGTAAAGGCTATAATAGATATCCAATCTTTTTTGTCCATATAAATTTCGTTTAATTTTGTTCTTTCTTCGCCGATTCTATATAGTCTTGCTTCCATTGCAGTAGCTAAATCTCCTGACCTTTTTAGAGCATTTATAAAAAGTGGCACCAAAAGAGGTATCATTGCTACTGCCCTGTCAAAAATATTACCTGATTCAAAATCCGCTCCCCTTGCCATTTGTGCCATTTTAATTTTATTTGCCTCATCAAAAAGTGTTGGTATAAACCTTAGAGAAATAGAAATCATCATAGCTAGCTCCCCTGCTGGAAAACCAAATTTTTTAAGGGGTGAAAAAAGTTTTTCAAGACCGTAGGTTAATTCCATCGGGCTTGTGGTATAGGTTAGAACAGATGTTGATAGGATAATCAAAACTAGTCTAAGTATGGTAAAGGCAGTTCTATAAAGCCCTTCTTCTGTAACAGAAAATTTCCAAATTGTAAAAACTTCTTTACCTGGTGTTGTAAATAAGTTTATTACTCCCGTTATAACAATAATAAAAATCAACGGCTTAAGTGATCTTAATATCGCCTTTAGTGGAATTTTTGCTACTGATAAAACCACTATCAATAGCACTATAAAAGGAATGTAGGTTAGAAAATCTTTTACAAAAAATATGGTAACAATATATAAAAATACTCCAACAATTTTAACCCTTGGATCTAGCTTATGGATAAAACTATCAAAAGGTAGGTATTGACCGATTGTAATATTAGCCATTTTCGCCTCCTAGGTGTTTGTAAAGTTCTTCTATAGCTGCATCAACCGTGTAGATTTTTTCATCTATTTCAGGGTTTTTCTTCTTGTATGCTCTCATAAATTTAGTAATCTGTGGCACATCAAGCCCTATAGTATCAAGGTCTACAGATGTAAAAGTCTCAAAGGTAGACTTATCTGAATAAACTTTTCCCTCATTCATTACTATGACCCTATCTACATATTCAGCCACATCTTCCATAGAATGACTAACAAGGACTATGGTCAGTTCATCATCAGCTTCATAGATTTTCATCAGTTCTCTAAAGATTTCTTCTCGTCCTATCGGGTCAAGGCCTGCAGTTAATTCATCAAGGACTAGGACCTTTGGATTCATAGATAAAATCCCAGCAACTGCCACTCTTCTTTGTTGTCCACCAGATATTTCAAAGGGTGATACATCCTTATATGTCTCGTAATTAAGTCCAACCTTTTCCATGGCCGACTTTACCCTTTTGTCGATTTCATCTTCTTTAAGTCCCATATTTTTTGGGCCAAAAGCTATATCTTTAGCTATTGTCTCTTCAAATAATTGATTCTCTGGATATTGAAAAACTAGACCGACCTTAAACCTTGCGGCTTTTCTCTTACTCTTTTCCTTAGAATTTATACCATCAATAATAACATCACCATTTGTAGGTATTAAAAGTCCATTTAAGAGTTGAACAAGGGTTGATTTACCAGATCCTGTTTGACCAATAAGTCCAATAATTTCCTTACTATTTATTTCTAAATTTATATCTTTAAGGGCATACACTTCATTTGGCATGCCCTCATTATAGATATAATCAACGTCTTTAATTTCTATTTTCATAAGCTTTCTAAAAACTCCTCAACAGTTAAAGGTAGCCTGTCAAATTTTATGCCTTTTTGGCTTAGTCCGTAGGCTACTTCAGTAACTTGCGGAACAGTAAGTCCCAAGCTCTTCATCTTTTCTACTTGAGAAAAAACTTCCCTGCTATCTCCCTCAAGAGCCTTCTTTCCCTTATCCAAGACTACAATTTTATCAGCAAGAACCGCCTCTTCCATATAATGGGTGATATAAATTATAGTCTTATTATAATCTTTATTTAAGCTTTTTATAAGACCGATTACATCTTTCCTTCCTTGAGGATCTAGCATAGCTGTTGGCTCATCAAAGATAATGTAGTCTGATAGCATAGCAATTACACCAGCAATTGAGACCCTTTGTTTTTGACCACCTGATAGATTCGAGGGATTTCTATGCTTATAAGCTGTCATTCCGACTTGCTCGATTGCCCTATCTACCCTTTGCCTTAACTCAGGATGCTCTACTCTTAGGTTTTCTGGACCAAAGGCTACTTCTTCTTCAACTGTAGTTGCTACCATTTGATTGTCTGGATTTTGAAAGACCATAGAACATTTTTTCCTAATGTCCCACTCACTTCCTTCACTAGAACTAGAAATATCATCAACAAGAATTTCACCTTTTGTTGGTTTGATTTGAGCATTTAAAAGTTTGCCCAAAGTCGATTTTCCAGAACCATTATGTCCCAAAATAGCAACGAAGTCGCCCTTGTTTATATCTATTGATATATCATCAAGGGCTGTTTTTCCTTCGCTATCCTCATCAACTCCCGGATAGGTATAACTCACATTTTTTATCTTAATCATTTTTCATCCTAATAACTCATAGCTGGGCTGTTGTTTGTGCTAGATTCATACACAACTACAGGTGTGCCATGAGGAGCTAGCTCAAAAAGCCTTCCTGCCATAGCTGGTGGCAGATTTAGACATCCGTGACTTCCATTTGAATAATATATATTTCCGCCAAAGCCACCTCTCCAAGGTGCATCATGGAAGCCTTCGCCGTCCCAACCGATAGGCATCCAGTATTTTACTGGTGTCTCATATCTTGAACCATCAAAGTTATCTCCCTTAAGCGTTTGTCCTGTAGCTTTGGAGAGAATAGATCCCACGCCAACATTGGTTGCCCACTTTGGAGTACCTGGTAGACCTGAAACAATTGATGTTTCCATTACAACTTGTCCATCTATATATAGCCATAAATATTGACGAGAAAGGTCCACTTCAACATAGGTAGAACCAAGGTCAGTTCCGTCATCTTCTCTTCTAAATCCAACTCTTTCGTAGACTGGCTCTACATCGCCAGATTTTCTGGTATTTACAAGTTCATATACCTTATCAACTGTCGCTGGCACATCCAAAATAAAGCCATAAACACCTGGATTTACAGTTATTTTTCCAATACCAGTAGCATTAAAAGTTCTATTTTTTCCGTAGGTGTTAGTCTCGTCAGCTATCTCATCTACATAAGCTGTTAACTTATCATAATTAAGCTCAAAACTACCCATATCTGTATCGAACATATTTATTAAATTTTCACCTTCAAGCTTAAAGTCAAAACCATTAAAATTAAAACCAATTTTCATATTTTCTATAGTTTTTGCATCTTCTAAGAGTTTTGCAAGTTCTTTAGAATTATTTTTAACTGTAGGATTGATATAATCATCGTCTTTAAGGATTATTTCTTCCTTGTGGTTGTATATAGAATCCTTAATTTTTTGAGAAAGTTTAGCATAATCAATCTTATTTCCCATTTCTTCTGGGATTATTTTAAACTCTCCATTATCATACTTAAGATTTGCATTTACTGGTTCTTTTACTTGAGCCAACAAGGCTTGGCTTTTAAGGTTTTTATCAAGTTTATCTTCATCATATTTAACATTATAATCAAAGGTAAAGTCATCATTTGCAATATTTGCAAAGGCTAATGGCCATTTAAATGGATTTTGATCTATAGATGCTGTTTTTGGAATGCTTGCACTATAATCTATATCCTTTAAGTCAAGCTCTGCTTTTCTTCCATCTCTACCAACTATTTCGATTGTAAAAGGCTCAGAAGGTTTTCTAAGAGCTTCATCCTTTGATGCATAAGAAATATCCCTGCCGTTTACAAAAGTATTTGGTAGGGCAATAAAGCTAAATATTACTGTAACTATTAAATAAAGTGCAACTATTACAAGAATTACAAGGGTTAGAGTCCTTGATTTCTTTTTGTTATTATCTTCTGTTATGACGTCCTCCTCACTCTGGTTTCTTGCCAAAATATTGGTAAAAATCTACCTTTTGACCACCATTATATAATTTCCTTTTTTTGGATAATTTTCTATTAAACTGTCTATCAAATTTCTCATCTGCTGTTATGAAATATAATGACCATGTTTCAAGCCCGGCTAACTTGTGATTAATTTTTTTATAAATATCTGATAAATCTATATCTGATAACCTAATTCCATACGGCGGATTTGAAATAAAAACACCATAATCATTTTTTATTGCCACTGATGAAAAATCTCTAGTTATAAATGAAATATCTTCCCCGACTCCCGCATTAATAGCGTTTTGCTTGGCAAGAGTTATAGCTCTACCTGATATATCAGATCCTAGGATATTAAGCTTTTTAGAATAATCTATTTTTTCCATTGCTTCTTTCTTATTATCCTTAAAAATTTTAGGATTCATGAACTTAAAATTTGTAAAATCAAAGTCCCTATCAATACCTGGTGCAATATTTCGAGCGTTTCTTGCAGCCTCTATTAAGATTGTCCCTGACCCACAAAATCCATCAAATAAAAACCTGTCTGGATTATAAAAAGAAAGGTCAACTAGGGCTGCTGCGAGATTTTCTCTAAGAGGTGCCTTGACAGTTCCCTCTCTGTAGCCTCTTTTGTGAAGACCGTCGCCAGATGTATCTATACAAACTTTTGCAACATTTTTTTCAATCATTATTTCTATATTTACCCTCTCACCAGTCTTTTCAAAAAAAGATTTGTGATAATAGGTTTTTAGCTTATCAATGATTGCCTTTTCGCTTATAGATTGAATTGATCTTAAAGAAAATAGTTTTGACTTATAACTTCTAGCATTTACAATAAAATTACTATCTTCATTTAAAATATCTTGCCAAGAAATTTTCTTTACATTATCAAAAAGTTCTTCAAAATCCATTGCTTGGAAACTTGAAAGTTCGAGATAAACCCTATCAGCGTGTTTAAGATTGATATTAAGTTTTGCTATGTCGGATAGGTTACCCATTAGGCAAATCAATCCATCAGTTACTTCGTAGTCTTTGTAGCCTAAATCTCTTAATTGAAATTTAACTAGGCTTTCAAGACCGAAACTTGTGGTTATTAGTATTTTTTCCATACTTTAACTATAACCGATTTTTAACTCTTTTCATCTTTTTTTGCAAATGAAAAGCCACTTTCGTGGCAATTAAATTTCATTTAAAAAATTATAGGACTTTTCGTATAGAATATTCCTCTGATCTTCATTCGTAAAAGAATGATCTGCTCCTTCAATTTCAAAATAACTAGCATTTTTGAAGGCATTTTTTAATTTCTCATTAGAATCTTTAAAAACTAGGCTATCCTCAGTTCCTCTTATGATTAAAACATCACCTTCGTATTTGCTTGCTGAGCCATAAATATCTTTAACAATAAAATCTATTAGGAAATTTATATGAATTTTTACCCCACCAATATCTGCATCTTGAATCTTTGAAATCAAGCTTTCGTAAGACATATTATTTTCTATCTTAGTTTGTCCAGTAATTTCCCCTTCAAAGACTGTTTTTGCCATGACTTTGAGGTAGTCCTTGTTGTTCATATCACTTGCAGGCGCAAGTAAGACCATTGCTTTTGGTTTAAGTTTATAGGCTATTAGGCTCGCCAATACTCCGCCTAGGGAATGGCCTATCCAATAAAGTCTATTATTATCGACATAGCATTTCATCTTGGCAAAGTCGTTTATCATCTCAAGTTCTTTTTCTTCTCGACTTACGGTCATATCATAAAACTTTCCATCAGATTCTCCTGAACCAGAAAAATCAAAACGAATTACAACATAACCCCTTTCTGTAAGATATTTTGCATGATTTAGTCTAAAATTAACACTACCATTCCTATCACCACCAAAACCGTGGATGATTATTACAGTCGGATATTTTGTATTTTTATCAAAATCATCTGGTGTATTTACTACACCTCTCATGATTATGCCGTCTTCTTTTCTTATTTGTTCATAAAAATATTTCATTAAGCTAATACCCTCGCTACTTCAATTCCACAGGCAGATGCTTGGGATAAGGAGTGTGTCGCGCCAGAACCATCTCCTATACAATAAAGTCCTTTATGGTTTGACTCGAAATTTTCATTTACTTCTATTTCTGAATTATAGAATTTAACTTCGATTCCATATAAAAGTGTATCATCATTTGCCATACCTGGAGCTATCTTGTCTAGTTGGTAAATCATTTCGATTATATCATCTAGTTGTCTTTTTGGCATGACAAGTGAAAGATCTCCAGCAGTTGCGTTCATAGTTGGTTTGGTAAATGATTTTGCCATCCTTCTTTCTGAAGAACGACGACCCTTAACTAGATCACCAAATCTTTGCATAAGGACCCCGCCACCTAGCATATTAGATAATTTTGCAATTGATTCGCCATATTCATTCGAATCTTCAAAAGGTTCTGTAAACCTATTTGTAACCAAGAGAGCAAAGTTTGTATTTTCTGATTGTAGCTTTGGATCAGTAAAAGAATGGCCATTTACAGTTAAAATCCCATTTGTATTTTCTGTTACTACATGACCATAAGGATTCATACAAAATGTCCTTACTATATCGTTGTATTGCTTGGTTTGATACATGATTTTAGCTTCGTAAACATCATCTGTTATATGTTTAAAAACTTCAGCTGGCACTTCAACTCTAAGTCCGATATCTACCCTGTTTCTTTTTGATTTTATGCCAAATTTATCGCATACATCTCCAATCCACTTAGATCCAGACCTTCCTGCCGCAAGAACAAGGTCATCACAAAGATATTCTTCCCCCTTGTCGGTCTTAATTATGTATTTACCATTTTCATAATCTACATCTTCTACCATAGTAGAAAATTCAAAATCAACAGTATCTTTTACATAATCGTACATTTTTTGAAGGATTAATTTATTTCTATCTGTACCAAAATGACGTACCTTAGCATCTAATAAGTGCAAATCATAGCGAAGACACTTGGTCTTTAAGTCATTTTTATCAGTACTATAAAGTGCTAGATCATCTCCCCCATCAAATTTCATCAAGACACTATCTACATATTCCATTAATTCCATGGCTTTTTTCTCACCGATATAACGATGAAGGTCTCCACCAAAATTAGTAGTGATATTGTATTTACCATCAGACAAAGTTCCTGCACCGCCAAAGCCGTACATAATATTGCATGGTTTGCATCCTATGCAATGGTCAACCTTACCTTCTGTTATAGGACAAGTTCTGTTTTCTACCCTACGTCCACCGTCTATTACGAGTACTTTTTTATTTGTATTAAGTTTTGTTAGCTCATAAGCAAGGAAAGCCCCAGAAGCTCCTGCTCCAACTACTATAATATCATAGTCTTTCATGATTTCTCCTATCCAATTTATTACAATCAGAAACATTTTTCTAATTTAACCTGCTATATTATACAAGTTAAATGCTTAATTTCAAACTATCCTTTACTTTTTGAAAATATATGTTAAAATATAGGTAATTTATTGAATCACTTGTACGCGCTAAGTAAAATATAAGTAAAGATTTACATACAAGTATATTCAAAATCCTAACAAAAGAAAGGAACTCTAATGAAAAAAGCATTTAAAAAAGCTTTCCCTTATACTATACCCGTTATAATCGGCTATGTGTTTTTGGGAATCACCTACGGCATAATGGTAAGCCAAACAGGTCTAAATCCTATTTTTGCTCCCCTTATGTCGCTAACCATGTATGCTGGTAGCATGCAATTTGTAATCTTACCTCTTCTAAAAACTGATATTTCTATTATTGCAATTATTATCCTTACCCTATCGGTAAATATCAGGATGATGTTTTATGGAGTAAGCCTACTTAATGAATACAAAAATTCTAGAAGTAAATTTCTTTTTATCCTGACACTTTCAGACGAGACCTTTGCTCTTGATACATCAATCAAAGCTCCAAATGATATAAATAAATCGGATTTTTTCCTAGCTATAGGAATAATTAACTACATAGTTTGGGCTCTTGCATCATATATTGGTGCTCTTCTAGGTGGACTAATTAGTTTTAATACCATGGGAATGGATTTTGTTCTAACAGCTTTATTTTTGGTGCTATTAGTTGAACAATATTTCTCAACACCAAACCATAAACCGCTAAAAGTCGGTCTTGCCCTATCAATTATCTCGCTACTACTTTTTAAGCCGGATAAATTTATGATACCTGCCCTACTTTTGATAGTCTTAAGTCTTTACGGACTAAAAGATAGAATCGAGGTTAAAAATGACTAGAATTTTACTCTTGGTATTAGCATCTACCCTAACAACTTTTTTGATTAGGTCAACTCCATTTTTCTTTTTCTCAAGAAAAGAACTTCCTGACCTCATTAAATATTTTGGCAAATATTTACCTTTTGCCCTAATGCCACTTTTAGTAGTCTTTGCCTTAAGAAATATAAATCTCTTAGCTTATCCATATGGATTACCTGAGATAATCGCAAGTGCTACTGTTATAATCCTCCATGCAAAATTTAAGAAATTGTTTTTATCAATTTCTGTTGGTACTTTTATATATATGCTCCTCATTCAATTAGTTTTTGTCTAAAATAGTAGTAGAATACTAAATAAGAAAAGAATAAGAAATGGGGTTAGTATGAAAAAAGCAATAAACATTTCAAACAATAAGGCCGTGATTAACTTTTCAAAGGCCTTTTTTAATGACACAGATGACCTACTAAAGAGTAAAGGATTTTTTGAAGTAATTTGCTCTTTCGTGAGATTTCACAAGGAAAATCAAACAAGGATATATACTTACCTAGAAAAATTTTTTAGAGCAAGCGATATTGAAATCCTTGCTGGTGAAATTAGAGATATTACAAAGATTCTCACTGTGATGAGTCTTGATGAAATCTCAGAAAAAATCAATAAATATCACGATTTAAACAAGGAAAGAGATGCCTTGATTAGAATAGTCGAAGATATTTACGACTACTGGAGAAAACTAGAAAGATACTCAATTATTGAGCAATCCGACTATGACAAAGGACTAGAAGTAGAAAATTTCCTCACTTCAAATATTAAATTTAAAGATTTAATTTTAGATATTTATAGAAAGGCAGAAGTATCTGTTACAGGCAAAAGTCCAAGGGTATTTAGACAAGTTCCTGCGGGCGCTAATGCTTCTGTGATTGTAAAAAATTTCGAAATATCTTATCCAGATGAATTACAATATTTAAATGATATACCTTTTATAACCAAGGTTATGATAGAAACCCCTTACATAACCTACACCAAATCAAATAAAAGAGATGGTTTTTTCAAAGAAGTATACGATAACCCAATCCAAAATATAGATATAGACACAGACGAATTTCTATGCTATCCTGCCAAGGTAGGGGATAACCTTATTTATATTTATTTCCACCAAAACCTAATAACCCATGGCATTTCTGCATCAAACCTATTTGACCTTGCGGATGAAGAAGAGATTTTAACCAAACGACCAGACGCTATTTATTTGTTTGGTGGAGAAAATACTAAGGATCAAAATGTCTTCTATGAAAACAAGAACGGTTTATTAATAGGCTACGTAAATTATACAGACCAAAAAGACTATTTTGGATATTTAAAGAAGATGTGCCTAACACTTTCTAATATCATATCCATGAAAAAATCCTACCTTCCTATCCACGGAGCTGGAGTAAATGTAGTTTTACAAAATGGCAAAACAGCAAATGTTGTAATCTTAGGTGACTCTGGCGCTGGAAAAAGCGAGTCAATAGAAGCCTTTAGGACTCTTGCCAAAGACTATATCAAGGATATGACAGTAATCTTTGACGATATGGGCACATTTAGGATAAAAGACGATAAGGTTTTGGCTTACGGTACAGAAATCGGTGCTTTTGTAAGGCTAGACGACCTAGATGCTGGATATGCCTTCAAACAAATAGATAGGTCAATTTTCATGAACCCTGACAAGGTTAATGCTAGGTTGATCATGCCAGTAGCTGATTTTAGCCAGATTATGGCAGGATACGAGGTTGACTTCTTCCTCTATGCAAATAACTATGACAAATTAGAAAAGGGCGAAAATTCAATTTCTATCCTTGATTATAAAGAAGAAGCCATCAAAGTCTTCAAAAGAGGAGCAAGATTTGCCAAGGGCACAACCACAGAAAAAGGTCTCGTAGAATCATATTTTGCAAATCCTTTCGGTCCTTACCAAAAACAAGAAACTTGTGATAAGCTAATAGAAACCTATTTTGCAAAACTTTATGAAAACAAGAAAAAAGTAGGTCAAATAAAGACTCAACTCGGTGTTTCTGGTATGGAAACAGATGGACCACTAAAATCAGCCAAAGAGCTTTTTGAGATTATAAAAGCCTTATAAATTTAAAGATAAAAAAAGAGTTGAACTCTCCTCTAAGCTAAGTTCAACTCTTTTTTTCTTTATTTTTAAATATCTCAAGACCTATTCCTAGGAAAGCATCATCTAAATATAAATAATTATTATTTATTAAGTACAGAATTATTCCTAGTCCAAATATAAATATTTGTGCCTGATTGAATTTATTTTCTTTCATAAGCATAAATTCATTTTCCTATAGCATTTTCACGACCATAATAAAATAAGTACTGCTGGGCATAGCCAGCAAGATCTCCAAAAATTTCCCTGGCATAGTCATCTACTTGTTTTTTAGGAACTTCCTTGCCAATAAATAAAGTTTCCATAACTCTTTTTATCCACACATCAACAGGGAAAGTTTCCCTCCTATGGTAGGCAAAAAGCATTATACAATCTGCAACTTTTGGTCCAATCCCAGGAAGTTCTTTTAGTTTATTGTGGAGTTCTTTGTCTGTGAGATTAATCTCTCTTTCAAAGTTTAAAAATCCATCTACAAAAGCTTTTGCTGTTTCAACTATTCTTACATCACGAAAACCAACTCTTGCGTATTCTCTAAGATCAAGGGGATCGGCCTTTGCAAGAACTTCTGGTCTTGGGAAAGAATAATACTTTTCCCCCATATATTCTCCAAGGAAATTTCCATATCTTTCTGAAATTATCCTTACAGCTTTTTTTATCCTAGGAATTTGGTTGTTGGCGGAAATTATAAAGGATATTGTAGTTTCAAATAGCTCTTGGTTTAAAATCCTTATTCCATAACCATAATCACTAGCTTTTTTTAAAATTTCTGACTTGGATAATTCATTTTTTATAGATTCATAATCCGTACCTAGATCAAAATAATCATAAAAAATCTCATAAAAGTCATCAAGACTCACATTACGAACTAAGGTATAACCATCACATTCAAGTAAATTTATTATTTTATCCAAAAATACTGCTGTATATGATCCATCATCATTTTTTCTAAAATTAAAACATTGACCACATTCGAAAATATGGTCAACCTTGAAAGAATCCTCCCTGAGGATAAGGCCCTCAGAGGATTCTTCTATATTTAATTTCCTCTTATTTGTTGTTTGATATCTCATTACCTAATCCTAACTGCGTGAATTGCTAGCCTTTGATCATCATAATCGTATTGGCAAGTTGATAGAGTAATGATAGTATCCTTCTCAGTAAAAGGTCTGGTATCTAGGTCAACTTCAGAATTTGACCTTAATTTATTATAATAAGGAACCTTATCACCCTCATAGGTGAAGTCTAAAGTTCTATAATCATAGTCTGATGGAATTCCGTAGGCGGAGAAAATTTCATATTCTCTCAAACCTTCATCTGTAGTTAAATAGACAGTCCTATTTTTTTCTGCGAATTCTTGTTTTCTATATTGGTCAAGTGGTGTGAACATTGAGTCAATCTCTAGATGGTGACCATATATTACAGAGTTATCATCGCTCATATCTGGTGAATTATAAACATCCATAAAGATTGATCCTGCTATATCATATTCCTTGTTAAGTCCTTTTCTTAAATAAAACTCATTATCAGGACCTTGGAGAATAGGATATTTTATTCCAGTTCCAGGAATTTCTATTACTGCGACAACGTCAGGATTTTGTTCTTTTAATTTACCCAAAAGACTTAAGTGAACTTTTTCAAGCCTATCTAGTGGATTTTTTTCTTCTTCTGTAGATATCTCACCACTGTTATCCTTATCTACATCCGCTTCCGCTTCCTTGGATAAATCTTCGATATATCTATTATTTTTCATATTTGTCCAGTAATCAAGGCCTCTCTTACCTAAAATAGCAATACAAGCTAAAATAATCAAAATTAGGACAAATCTAATAAAAGTAATTATTTTTGATTTCATTTTACCACCTTTAAAAAGTATCTTTTCATTAGTATAATATACCATAACAGAGAGTAAATAAAAAGTATTTTATAAAAAAAGGAGAAACTATGAAAGATTACAAGTTATATGTTGGAACAGTATGTAGATTTTGTAAAAAAGTAGAAAATTTCATGGAAGAAAACAATATAGATATTCCCTTAGTAAATATAAATGAAGACAGACAGGCTATGCTAGAATTAATGGAAAAAGGCGGCAAAAGACAAGTTCCTTGCCTCTACCACGACGGTGAATATTTATATGAATCTGATGATATAATCGCATTTCTTAAAGAAAATTACAAATAAGGATTAATATGATAAAATTAATTGCATCTGATATAGATGAAACATTAATAGCAAAAGATCAGACAGTCCCAAAAAGAAATCAAGAAGCCATCAAAAAAGCTATAGACAAGGGGATCATAGTAATGCTGGCAACAGGCAGAGGTCCCTATGAAGTTTTTGATATACCAGAAAAAGCTGGAGTTATTGCTGATGACAGGTATTTAATCTGTTGTAATGGCGCTGTAATAATGAATGTAAAAAGTAAGGAAATAGTAGACGTAGTAGATTTAGATTTTTCTTATGCGAAAGCCATTTTTAACTATGCCTACAAAAATAAACTCACCTTTTACCTCTACACCATAGATAAAAAATACGGTATAAACTTATCTGACAATACTATAATTGCAGAAAAGCACATAAATATCCTAGAAACAGATAATATTGACTTCTTGAAAGATGAAACTATTCTAAAAGTAATTATAAAAAATAAAGATATGAACAAGCTTCAAGCCCAAGAAGTGGATATAGCAAAAATAACAAATTATGCACTAGAAATCTCATATTCATCAAATATGTACATGGAAATAAATGCCAAAGGCGTAAATAAAGCCGTAGCTTTAAAGAAAGTTTGCGACCACTACGGTATAGAAATGAAAGATGTACTAGCAATAGGAGATAACTACAACGACGTAGCCATGCTAGAAGCCGCAGGCACATCTGTCGCTGTAAAAAACGCAAGACTTCAAGTAAAAGAAAGCGCCGACTACGTAGCTAGCCACGATAACAACAAGGGTGCCGTAGGAGAAGCAATCGAAAAATTTGTATTAAACTTATAAGAAAAAGACTAAGCGGAAAATCTCCAAGCTTAGTCTTTTATAATTCTTAATAATATTCTCTATTTCTTAAATATCTATAAGCTAAAAATCCCAATCCTCCAACTACAATCAGAGGTAATAGTTTAGTTAACAAGCCAAATATAATTACAATTGGTAGGAAAACAACTAACCCAACCAATAAAATTGGCAAGCTAACAAGGCCTAGGGTAATGCCTAATATACCTAAGATTAACTTAAAAACAAAAAATATGAGTGGCAGACCAATAAATAGTGCTCCTACAATTAAAAGTAAATTTAACATATCTAACTCCTTTTAACAGTATTATACATATATTAAAACCAAATGTCAAATATTTTAATATTTCGCTTATTTTTATTGATTCTCCTGTTATTATATTTTTATAAATAAAAAAAGGGAGGCAAGCTCCCTAATAATTTTTATAAACTTATCTAGCACCAAGTTGGCCATCAAGGATGTAAATACCACCCCAGTTGCCATTGATTCTTTCTAGTCTTGTGATAATCTTAGCTACTGAATCTTCTTCTTCTACTTGTTCATCTATAAAGCCTTTGATAAATGAAAATACTCTTAAATCTTCGTCTTTAGAAATTTCAGCAATTTCTGTAATTCTTCTGGTAACTTCTTTTTCATGATCTAGGGCTACCTTAAATACATCTACTAGGCTTTCATAGTCATATTTTGGTTCAGCAATTGCCTTATATCTTACATCGTATCCTACTTCTTGTAGAAAATGTTTCATAGCTTCACCATGTCCGATTTCTTCACGAACTTGGCTATCAAACCAATGGGTAAATCCATCAAGCTCAAGTCTATCTGTATAAGCAGCCATTGCTTTATATACATATGCTGATTCATATTCAAAGTTCATTTGGTCATTTAATAAATCTAATACTTTACTCATTTATTTCTCCTTTTTCTAGCATCTCACTATAAGGGATATATAAACCATATATATCCAAGTTTCTAGCTAAAATCTCCTTTATTACTTGTGTTGTATTCTCGGAGCTTATTTTGACTGTGAAACTCTTATCCTTAAGTAAAAATTCATCCTCAATTATTATACCCTTATCTTTGAGTGCACAAAAAATCTCCATCGCAACCTTCTTAGTTAACTTATCATCTAACTGGAAGGTAAATGGAAAAACTTTTACAGATTCTTTTAGAGGATTTATTTTTTTTATTAAAAGTAAGTCTTTCATAGCCATCTCCTATTTATTAAGATACCCAAATTTAAAAAAACTTAACAATTTTTTTCTTCCGCTTCTTTTTTTGAAAAAATACACCCACAATATTCTTGTCTGTAAATCCCATATTTTTTAGAAAGTTCAATTGATTTCTTGTAACCATCTCTTTTTTTAAAATCTGCATAGAGATATTTAACGCCAAATTCTTTTTCTAGTTCTTCTCCAATTTCGTTTAGCCATTCACTATTTTTATAAGGAGAAATAGAAAGACTTGTAGTAAAATATTCGTAATTTTCATCTCTTGCAAGACGTGCCGTTTCCTCAAGTCTTAGCTTATAACAATCATGGCAAGCCCTACCAAATTCCTTATCATCTTTTCTCTTTAGGGCAACTTTTTCAAAATCTTTAATATCGTTAGGTGGGATTATAACTTTCCCAGCAAAATCTGATTTTTCTGATACAATCTTTAGGTTTTCTGCTCTTTTATCAAGTTCTTCTCTTGGATAAATCATTGGATTATAAAAATATAAATCCATATCAAAATAGTCTCTTAATCTCTCTATAACCTGAGTTGAACAAGGTCCGCAGCAAACTTGGAGCAAGAGCCTAGGCTTTTTTCCTTCATGACTTATTTTTTCTATGGTATCTTCCATAACTTTGTTGTAATTAATCTTATTCATAATCTGCCTTTAAATGTAAAAAACTGCAAGAATAGCACATTCCTGCAGTTTGTTGAATATCGTATAATTATCTCTTTGAAAATTGTGAAGATTTTCTTGCTTTTTTGAGACCAGCTTTTTTTCTTTCCTTTTTACGTGAATCACGTGTTAAGTAACCTGCTCTCTTTAGGGCAATTCTATAGTCAGGGTTTGCTATAATCAATGCTCTTGCGATAGCATGTCTAATAGCTCCTGCTTGACCATTGTATCCACCACCATTAACATTTACTTTAATATCATAGCTTGTTAGATTTTCTGTTAGTGTTAGTGGGCTTCTTGCTACAATTTTAAGAGTTTCAAAATCAAAATATTGATCTAAATCTTTTCCGTTTACAATTATATTTCCAGATCCTGGTACCATTGTTACTCTTGCAACAGAGGTTTTTCTTCTACCAGTTGATTGAATAATGTTATCTGCCATATTTTACTCCTTACTTAAGATCCAAAGCTTCTGGGAATTGTGCTTCGTGACCGTGGTCGCTACCTGCATAAACTCTTAGTTTCTTTGCCATTTGACGACCTAGCTTGTTGTGTGGAAGCATTCCTACGATTGCATGTTCTACAATTCTTTCTGGATATTTAGCTTTCATATCTTTGAACTTAGTGATTTTTTGACCACCTGTGTATCCAGAATATCTTTTGTATTCTTTTTGATCTTCTTTGTTTCCTGTAAGCACTACTTTGTCAGCGTTTACTACTATAACATAGTCACCTGTATCAAAGTGTGGAGTAAAGGTTGGTTTGTTCTTTCCTCTTAGTATTGCTGCAACTTGGCTAGCTAGTCTACCTAGAACCAAGCCTTCTGCATCAACAACATACCATTTTCTTTCGATGTTTGATGGAGTCGCAGTCCATGTCTTTTGATGTTTCATCTCATCCTCCTATAATTTATTCGGCTACTATATTTAGACACCGCATTAGTAGCTTGCGGCTGTACTCGTCCTGGCATTTATCTATCGCTTCCAGGATAAGCGATCGTCTCGATTCCTTATGAAGGTCTGAGTCGACTGATATATAATACTTGCTTGTATCCTATTTGTCAAGGTTTTTCTCTTTTCTTCTTGATAATTTTTTATAACTATAAGGAGAAAATAATAAGAGCATTGGATATAGTTCTAACCTTCCAAATAACATGGCTAGTGTAAGGGTAAATTTGGATGTTGGTTCCATTGATGCAAAGGAGTTTACTGGTCCAAAATCAACAAGTCCAGGTCCTACGTTATTAAAGGTTGTGGCAACTGCTGCAAAAGCAGATTCGAAGTTTTCTACATCTCTACTTACAATTACCATAAATATTATAAATAACAAAATATATAGAACCAGATACTTATTAACTGCTTCTTCTAGTTCATCATCCATTCTCTTTCCGTCAATTTTTGTTATGGTTACTCTTCTTGGATTTATTACCTTTTTTACATGATTTATTGTACTTTTAAAAAGAATCAAAAATCTTGAAACTTTAAATCCTCCCGCAGTTGATCCTGCAGATCCACCAATAAACATAAGTAAAATCAATATATTTCGTGAAAACATCGGCCAGGCTCCATAGTCAGCTGATACATATCCGGTCGTTGTCATAATTGATGATACAGTAAATAGCGATTGTATACCGGTATAAGCCAAGTTATCATATACATCTCTTATATTATAAAATATCAAACCTGTAGCGATAGCGACTATTCCCAAATACCAATACAACTCTTCGGATTTAAATCCTTCCCTAGCAGATCTAATAAGGGCGAAATAATAAAGGTTAAAGTTTACTCCAAATAAAATCATCGCTATGGATAGGACTACTTCTATATATCTAGAATCATAATATCCTACAGATAGTCCCTTATTGGCAAAACCACCAGTACCAGCAGCTCCCATAGCAAAAATCATTGAGTCAAATAAATTCATACCACCAAAGAGCAAAAATATTGTGGTTATAAGGGTCATCACCAAATATATCATATATAAAACCCTTGCTGTTTGGCTTAGCTTAGGTGTTATTTTACCAAATGATGGCCCAGGCATTTCCGCTTGTAGAAGATTTGATGATTCCTTATTTGATTTTGGAAGGATTGCCAAAGTAAATACCAAGATTCCCATACCACCAATAAGGTGGGATAGTGACCTCCAAAATATTATCGAATGTGGCAAAAGTTCCACATCGTTAGCTACAGAAGCTCCACAAGTTGTAAAGCCGCTTGCCATCTCAAAAACAGCATCCAAAACAGTGTGATAGTTTGTTGGTGTTAAATATAAGGGGATAGCTCCAATTACTGAAAATAAAACCCAACAAGCCGCTGTAGAAAACAAGGCTTCTCTTGTATATATATGACCTTTTTCGTCACCAAATTTAACTAAAAGACTTCCTAGTGCTATGGCTATTAAAATCGGTATCAAAAAATATAATTTATCATAAACCCCTTCTCTAAAAATTATAGAAACCATTAATGGCACCATCATTAAAAGAGCCAATACTTGAAGAAGTCTACCCAAGATGTAATTTATTGTCTTTAGATTCATAACTACTCCAATATATCATCTAGTACCTTGAAACTATGGTTAGTTGTAGCAACTAAAACAGAATCCCCAAGATTTATAGTTGACATTCCGTTTGGTATCTCTATTTCAACCTGACCGTGATCTATTGCTAAAACAAGGCTATCACTTCTTATATTTAAATCCTTTAGTGGTGTATTTAATATTTTAGAATGTTCTATCGCCTTAAATTCTATAACCTCAACTTCACCATCTTCTAGTCTATAAAGTGATGAAATTGAAGCACCTCTGGCGTTTACCTTGCTTCTTACACGTCTATTTATCACATCTGACGCAGCCATTTTAGGGGCAAAAGTCGTATCATTATCGAGAATTCCAGTCATTTTTAATAGCTTAGTCCTATTTACCTTGGCAATTACCTTTTTAAGTCCAGATTTTTGCGCAAGGAGGGAAATCAAAATATTTTCTTCATCTATACCTGTTAGGGCAAGTGTGGCATCGTAATGATTTAACCTCAATTCTTCGAGCACTTCAGGACTTGTACCATCAGCATTAATCACAACAGCATCTTCGTGCATCTCGCTAATATCTTCAGCTTTTTTTCTGTCAATTTCAACAACAGTCACATTAAAGCCTCTCTTTAGCAAAAGACCCACTAGGTATTTTGAAATATTTCCAGCACCAATTATTAAGACATTTTTGATATCATAAGCATCTTTTTGTTCGTGCTTATAAAAGCTATCAACAGATTTTTTCTCCCCTATTAGGTAAATCTTGTCCCCACTTCTTAGGACATCGTCCCCGTGAGGGATATTAACATTTCCTTCTGAATTTATAATACCTATAAGGGTGTGATAGTTTTCTGAATATGAAACAAGCTCAGAAAGTTTCTTGCCATCAAGATTTGATCTTTCATCAATAACAAGCTCCATCATAATTGCCCTGTCTTTAAAGAATGACTCTACGTTTAGGGCATGGGAATATTTCAAACTTCTTTGAAGATCCTTTGCTGCTATGTATTCAGGATTTACTATAGACATGGCATCTGTAACATCACCTATGAATTTCCTGTGTTTAACATAACGAGGTTCTCTTAGTCTGATTATTATATTTCTTGCTCCCAAATTTTTAGCAAAAATTGACGCAATTAGGTTTACATCGTCTGATTGACTTATCGCTATAAATAAATCACAGTCACTTGCTCCAGCTTCAATTAAAGCCTCGACATCTCGTCCATCTCCAACTAGACCCATAACATCATTTGTCGCCAAAAGATCATCTAAAACATCCTTATCTTGGTCAATTACTACTATATCGTGTCCCTCATTAGAGAGGTCTTTTGTCACAAAAGAGCCGACCTTGCCGGCTCCTAGAATAATTATTTTCATTAAAGCTCCTTAGGAATTTTAAATATCATAGTTATACCTTACCGCTTTTAGAACTTTTACCATAACTAACCCGTGTAATTTAAATTATATAAAATAGCTTACTTTGCCATATATTATTGAGTCACTATTATTATTTACAAAAGAAAAACTTAACTAAAGTTCCAAAAATTTAACGGTAAATTTAGTTAAGTTACTTTCCTAATCTGCTTGTGGAGCTATTTTTAAATCCAAAAACAAATCATTATATAATATTGTGCTTTCCTTGCCAAGGTTTTTGAAAACCTCAAGTTTATTGATAACATCATCATCTGGGTAAAGAGTTTTGTCATTTCTTGCTTCAGGATCAATTAAATCCATAGCCTTTTTGTTTGGAGTAGCGTACCGCAAATAGTCAGCATTTCTGGCGGCTATATCTGGTCTTAATAAATAATTTATAAGGGCATAAGAACCTTCTTTGTTTCTGCTGGTTTTTGGAATTACCATTGTATCAAACCAAATATTTGACCCTTCTTTAGGTATGATATAGGAAAGATTTTCGTTCATATCTTTTGCCATCGCAGCTTCTCCAGAAAAAGTTATTCCAATATCTGCCTCTCCCTGAGCCATATACATTCTTATCTCATCAGCAAGTAGGGCCTTGACATTTGCCATAAAAGGCACCAAGTCATTTTTAACTTCTCTTAAAATTTTTTCATCCTTTTCATTTAGGCTATATCCTTTCTTTAATAGTCCAATTCCCAAAGTTTCTCTCGCACCATCAAAAGAAAGAATCTCTCCCTCAAATTTAGGATCCCAAAGTTTTTCCCAAGAATCAAGGTCTTCTTCGCTGTATTTTTTTGTATTATAAATTATACCAAAAGATCCCCAAAAATATGGAATTGAATATTCATTTCCCGGATCATAGGCTTGGTCTAAAAATCTCTCATCAATATTATCAAGGCCTACGATTTTGGAATGATCTAATTTTTCTAAAAGTCCTTTTTCCCTCATCATTTCTACTGTATACTCAGAGGGAAATGCTAGGTCATAGTGGGTCTTTCCTTGCTCAATCTTAGCCATCATAGCCTCATTTGAATCAAAGGTTTCATAGATAATATTATAGCCAGTTTCTTTTTCAAAATCTTTTAAGACTTCAGGATCTACATAGTCTCCCCAGTTATAAAAATAAATATCCTTATCATTTGAGCCAGCAGAACTAGCATTTAGCCTATTTTGACCAAAAACTAATAACAAGGTTAAAGCCAAAATCCCCAAAACAAATTTATATACCTTGTTCATTTCTCTTTGCCTCCCTTCTTTCTATCATGTAATAAATAATTACCATAATCAATGCTATGGCAAAGATTAAAGCAGATAGGGCGTTAATTTCAAGGGAAATACCTGTTCTCACTCTCGAATAAATCTCTATAGAAAGGGTCGAAAACCCAGAGCCTGTTACAAAAAAAGTTACAGCAAAATCGTCAAGTGAATAGGTAAGGGCCATAAAAAATCCTGCAAAAATTCCACTTGCTATATTTGGAAGAATTATCTTATTTAAAATAGTCATATCTTCAGCACCTAAATCTTCTGCAGCCCTTATCATGTCTTCGTTTAGGGCATATAGCCTAGGAAGAACCATAAGAACAACTATTGGTATCGAAAAGGCAATATGAGCTAAAAGGACTGATAAAAATCCCATAGGAATTTTTATTAAGATGCTAAATAAAATCAAGAAACTTGCTCCCATCATAATATCAGGAAGAACCATCAAGACTGAATTTAAACTCAAAACACGTTTCTTAAATTTTTTGCTTTTGCTATAGTAAATTGAAATTGCCCCCAAAGTACCTATCACACTTGCAATTAACGATGATAAAAGAGCCAAAATAATAGTATTTAAAACGATATTTATAAGCCTCTTATCAGAAAAAACTGCCAAATAATGATCAAATGTGAAGGATTCAAAGGTGTTCATGTTTCCCCCACTATTAAAGGAATAGAATATCAAATATCCCAGAGGTAGGTACATGATTATAAAGACAATAATCAAAAATAAATTTGAAAATTTACTAGATTTATTTTCCATTTACTCCCCCCCTCTTATTTAAAAACGAAATCACAGCAAACATTATCGCTATGAGGACAAGACCTATAGTTGAGCCCATACCCCAATTTTGGGTTACTAGATAGTGTTGTTCTACAGCTGTACCTAGGGTAATTATCTTGTTACCTCCAATTATCCTTGTAATCAAAAATAAGGATAAAGATGGGATGAATACTGCCTGAAAACCTGCAATAACTCCATCCATTGAAAGCGGTAGGATGATTTTCCTAAAGGTTTGAAACCTACTTGCACCAAGATCTTCGCTTGCAATTATATATTCCCTAGGAATGGTATCTATTGACCTAAAAATCGGCAGAATCATAAAGGGAAGTTCTACATAAGATGCAACTATAATAAAGGCTGGATTTGTGAAAAGAAATCCTTCGCTTGCAAGTCCTAGCAGTCCTACTATTGTCCCGTTTTTATTAAATAGTCCAATAAAGGCATAAGCTTTAAGGACTAGGTTTATCCATGTTGGCAAAATGACCAAAAGTAAAATCAAATCCTTATGCTTAGCCTTTGTCAAAAAATATGAAAAAGGATAAGCCCATAAAAGCGTAAAGGATGTGATTAAAAAAGCTGTCAAAAATGAATTTAAAGTCATTATTATATAGTTTTTGTTAGAAAAATACGCTATATAATTATCAAAAGTAAAATTGCCATAAATGTCAAAAAATGACTGGTAGAGAAGAAGTAAAATTGGCGCTATAATAAAGACTAAAATCCAAATATAGTAAATAAAAGTTAATTTTCGGTATTTTTTAGCCATCACTTTCTCCTGTAGCATATTTTTCAATTCTCTTATCAAAGGCCTCTTCAGACTCATTGAAACGCATAACATGGATGTTTTCAGGGTCAATCTTTATACCAATGTCATCGCCTTCTTCAAAAAGCTTAGTTGTGTGGATTTTCCAAGAAAAATCTCTCTTATCATTAGCTATAAGTTCGTTAAAAACTCCACGGAATAAGATATTATCAATATTTACCACGATATCTGCTAATTGAACAGGGACTACTTCAATATCTTCCGGTCTTATAACTACTTCTACCAACTCACCCTTGTTAATACCAGCGTCAGAACAATCAAAGACTTTTCCCGCAAATTCTACCTTATAGTCGTCAATCATCTTCGCTTTAAGGATATTTGATTCTCCTATAAATTGGGCTACATAACGGTTTATTGGCTCATCGTAGATGTTTTTTGGAGGACCTTGTTGGACAATTTTTCCCTTATCCATGACAAAAATATGGTCGCTTAAAGCTAGAGCTTCTTCTTGATCGTGAGTTACGAAAACAAAGGTGATTCCAAGTTCCCATTGAATATCGGAAAGAAGAACCTGCATAGACTTTCTAAGTTTCATATCTAATGCAGAAAGCGGTTCATCAAGTAAAAGTACATCTGGCTTATTTACTATAGCACGAGCTATAGCCACTCTCTGCTTTTGTCCGCCTGACATTTGGCTTACCTCACGCTTTTCAAAACCAGCAAGGTTTACCATTTCAAGAGCCTTCTTCACTTCTTTTCTAATTATCGCCTTATCAATCTTTTTGATTTCTAAACCAAAAGCCACGTTGTCATAAACATTCATATGGGGAAAAAGCGAATAGTTCTGAAAAACAGTATTAACTGTTCTTTTATTAGCTGGTACATTTACCACGTTTTCTCCATTTATATAAACATCACCCTTACTTGGTTCCAAAAATCCTGCTATTAGATTTAAAATAGTAGTCTTTCCACAACCAGAAGGTCCTAGTAGGGTATAAAATTTCCCTTTTTCAAGCTGTAAATCAACAGATTTTAGGACTTGTTCATCTCCATAGAACTTGGAAACCCCGTCTAGAACTACAGAATATTTATCAAAATTTTTATCCATTTGACACCCCCCAACATTTTCTCATTATAAAAAGTATACCACTTTTTATTAGATTATATCAGTTAAGTCAAATAAAAACTTAAATTCTTTGTTAAAATAACGCAAAAAAATGTACCAGGCCCTAGCCCAGTACATCTTCCAATCTATTTATTATCTTCTTCCACAGTTTTAGCTGCGGTTCTTCCTGATGCGATTATCTCTGTTATTGCGTTTCCGCCAAGTCTGTTACCGCCGTGGATGCCACCTGTAACTTCTCCTGCTGCATATAAACCAGCGATTGGTTTATCATCTTTATTTAGTACTCTTCTTTTTTCATCTACTTTTAATCCGCCCATAGTGTGGTGGGTTGATGGGGCTAAAAATCTCACTCTAATTTTGCCAATCTTGTAGGTATCTGGTTTATATTTGCCATTTTCATCCTTTTCTGCTTCACCAATTAATGACCTATAAGATTCTTTATTGATTTCTAACTTATCTGTTTTTCCCATCACAAATGAGTCGTATTCCTTTATTGCTTCTTCAATTTGTTTGCTGGTCAAATCTATTTCTAGCTCTTTAAATAAATCATCTAGCTCATCAATTTCCCTTACATATTGTCTTAAATGAACGTCTTCATCCTTGTATGGATATGGACCAGGAATTGGGCTTGCTACGTTACCTACTTCAACAAAGACTCCCTTTGTGCCATTTATTTCTATACCATTTTCAAAAGCACCGCTTGCAAGTACGTCACGTTCTGCTGACTCATCTACATATCTTTTTCCAGTTTTCGGTGAGATATAAATTACATCTTCACCTCCACCAAAGGCAAGATTGCCGTCTTGTATCCAAGAAATTGGCATCATTTGAGTGAAGCCTTCTCCTGTTGTTATAGCTCCGACTTCTTCTGCCATCTTGATTCCATCACCCATAAGTGAATTTCTGTTGGTTGTTTTTAACGCTCCTTCTAAAGCTTCTGGATCCCAGTATTCATTAGTTTCCTTAACCATGTCTATATTTGCCGCATAACCACCAGTTGCAAGAATGACTCCCTTATTTGCCTTTAATGTAAAAGGTGTACCGTCAAAAAGTTCTCCCTCTACTCCAGTAACCTTGCCATCTTCTTCGATTAGTTTTTTAGCATCGGCTCTTCTGTAAATCTTATTTTCTTCACTTAATTCTTCAAATTTATTGATAGGTGCTTTAAAATATGTTGCCCACCTACCTTCTTCCATTTCTCCATCAACTTCTGATCCTATAAATTGATTTTCTCTTTGCCATAGGCAACCAATTAAGGTTCTTTGGGTAGAATCATCAAATTGTGATCCCATTTCGTTTAGCCATGGTTTTATCTCTTGACCCTCGTTAATAAATTGACTAACAAGCTCCTCATCTCCATAAACCCAGGCTGTCCTATCATAGTTTGGCCTTATTCCGCCGTAATAGGTTTGAAAGATATGAAGATTTATTGTTGAGAAAAGTGTTAAATCAGTTTCTTGTTTACCAGCTTCTATTTGTGGTTTTGCCCAGTCAAGATATGCCTTAATTTCTTCTTTAAGAGCCTTTAATATAGGTAAATATTCTTCATGAACTCCTCTTTTTGATAAAGCTTCTATATCGCCTATTACAAATTCTTCGCCATCTTCTAGTTTTTCATCAAATGGCTCTTCTGACCAATTATAAATAGTTTCAAGTGTATGAATCCTGCCGTTGTCAGATTTTACTTTTTCAAATTTTTCGCCATTGTGTTCGCCTTCTGTTGCGTCAGGATTGTCCTTATCCCAGACTAAATAAGGCATTACAGACTGGTATTGTCCACCAGATACAAGGGTATTTCCACCAATTTCAACGTTTTTTTCCACAAGGGCAACCTTGTTTCCCGCTTGAGCTGCTTCTACTGCTGCAGAAACCCCTGCGCCACCTGCACCAACAACTACTACATCATATGTCTCTTCTATTGCTTCTTGTGCTTTTACATCTATAGAATTTTTCTTAAAAGCTTCGATATCGCTAACTTCAGCCTCTTCTGCTGCTTTATTTATTGCCGCTTTAAAAGCGCCAGATGTTATGGTCGCACCAGATACGTTATCAACTCCAGTTCCATTTGCAGCAAGAACATCTTCTTTTACAATATCAAAAGCAGGTGTACCAACATGGTCTGTTTCGACATTTTCCACAACTTCGATATCCTCTATCTTATTTTCCCCAAATTTTACAGATACTTTCATAGGTCCATTGTATCCGTCAGATTCTGCCTCATATGTACCTGGTTTAAAAGTTAAATCAGATTTTTCACCAGTTTCTTTTTCCTTATTTCTATCTTCTCCTTCTTCTTTACTTTCTTCTTGGTTTTCTTCTTTTTCTTCTTCAACCTTTTCCACTACTTGACTTTCTTCCTTTGGTTTTTCTTCTTTTTTGTCTGTGTCAACTGTACAACTAGATAAAGAAAAACCAGCAAGAAGCATCAAAACCAACACTTTAGATTTTTTCATAACCCCTCCTAAGTTTTCTACTAGACAAATAGTGAATATTTTTATCTCCAAACGTTTTCATATTCATTAAAAATAAATATTCCTACCTATCCTGTATATCTACAGTATAACAAAAAAAATATAGTCTGTATAATATATTGTTAACTATTTTATAAATTTTCCTAAAAAAATACTGGTCATTAAGACCAGTAAATCTATTCTTCTATTTCTAATTCATCATCCAGATATATATCAGATAACCTTGCTATAAAGATAATAGCTATAATAAGGGCTGTTATCACATATGCTATAGAGAAAAATGCAAACAATCCCCAACCCACATATTCATCATTTATAAAGAACAAGAGTCCAAGACATAAGATATAAATTAAAAGTGGGATTCCTTCCCATTTTAATCCCAAGATTAATGTTTTCTTAAAAAGTCTCTTACCTTGGATAAAAATCTTGCCAATAATTGTCATAACACCATCTTCTGTGTCATAATGGTCAGCAAGATAAAAATTTGTATAGGCGAAAAATATAGCTATTATAATTGTAATTATAAAACCTATAATAGGTAAAATAATCGCACCTATAGCAAAAACTGAATCATTGTTCGGGCTAACTATAGCCGAAAAAACACTATAAGTTCCACTTTCTACAAATAAATATTGACCAATAGCCTCAACAATAGCTATCACAAAGCCCACTGTAAGGACTTTCATATTTAAATAATTTACCTGATTTAAATAATCCCCAACTGATCCCATCCTATTTCTAATAAGTCCACTAGAAATAGAAAAAGTAAAGATAAAGGAAATTATTCCCGTAATTATATCTGCTAAAAATGTCGCTACAAAATTTTCATTTCCAATCGCAAGAATGAGTCTAGCTAAGAGATAATTTGTAAGGCCGACAATTAGCAATATCCACAATATAGATGAATATTTATATTTTCTTTTCATAATATTCTCCAATTCTCATTTCTATTCTTTATAATAATTTACCACATTTTATAAAAATTTACCATAAAAACACATATTTGGGTATAAATTTATTGAGGTGATATAATGATAGAAATTAATTTAAATAAAGAAAAAAACAGAGCTGAAGCAGAAGACAAAGAAAAAATAATAGGTCTTTGTGAATACAAAATCAAAGAAGATATAATTGATATCTACCACACTGAAGTAGACCCATCTTATGCTGGAAAAGGCATCGCCAACAAACTTTTAGATGAAGTAGTGGATTTTTCAAAAAAAGAAAACAAAAAAATCTATCCTACTTGCTCCTATGTCCGCAAAAAATTTGACGAAGACAAAACTTACAAAGACATAGACGCCAGATAATACCCAAAGGACCTAGCTAGCGTTAGGCCCTTTTCTATGCGAATAATTTCTCCGTCTAGAATAAGATATTTTTTAAGGGTATTATGACTGTAGCAATATAAGGGGAGGATTAACGATGGAAAAATCATATACAAAAAGATTTAGAAAAGCAGGTATCTTATCAATTTCTCTCCTCCTAGCAGGAAACTCTATAATTAGTGGTGCACTAATCTTCATCAAAGATTATCTCGGTATAACCCTTGCCCAAGCAGAATTTTTAGTAAGTCTACCTGCCATTGCAACAATTATCTCAATCCTATTAAGCGAACCCATCAGCCAAAAAATAGGCATCAAAAAATGCGTAAGCTTGGGGCTTTTTTTAGTTGGCATTTCCGCCTTTTTGCCTATCCTATCAAGAACTTACAAAAGTATCTTCATATCAAGGCTCATGCTAGGTTTCGGAGTTGGTCTATATAACGGCCATTCAGCAAGTTTAATAAATATTTTCTATAAAGGTGATGAAGCTTCTAGCCTTCACGGAATAAGAAACTCCTTTGAATACATAGGACTGATGCTGTTATTATTTATCGCAGGACTAATAATAAAAATATCCTGGCATCTTGTATTTTTAACCTACGCTATCGCTTTTATTGTCTTAATATTTTTTAACCTCACAGTAGAAGATGTCGTCCATCCAATAAACCTATCTGATGAGAAATTTAAAATCACCCTCCAAACCATATTTTTCATGGTATTTGCAGGAATAATGATAATGGATACCACAGCAATCACAATAAGATTTTCAACTGTAGCCACAAAAAGCCTAGGTCCAGGTGCAAATATCAATATGCTAACCATGGTCCTACCCATATGCGGCATGACAACTGGATTTTTCTTTGGGAAAATTAATAGGAAACTTAGATCAAAAACAATTTTGCTTGGCCTAATCCTTTATATCCTCACAAATATTTTCATAAGTATCTTTGGGGAAAATATCTACGTCTATATGCTGGCAATGGCCCTAACTGCCATATCCCAAAGTCTCTGCTTTCCTTATATATTCGCAGAAGTAGCCAGAGTAACTAGATCATCTTCATCAAGGATAGTAAATAACCTAATCTTTGTAGGGTGCAATATCGGAGGATTTTTAGCATCAAGTTTCTTGAGCATAATTACAAAAACTTTTAACCTCCAAGGCCCAACAACAGCCTTCATGGGCTTTACAATCCTATATCTAATATTCTTCGCAGTCTACTTCTACGAATACCTAAGTGTAAGAGCTTACAAACAAAGATAAAAATCTCGGAAAATTTTACCTTCCGAGATTTTTACATTATTTATTTAATTGTTAATTTTTTAAGGATCCATAATATAGGTCCCTTTAATAACCACGTAAAACCTATTTCTAGTGGATTAAATACTTCATTAAATTTTACTAATAATATTTTTTAACTAGATAAAATATTATATCCAATTAGGCTAGCAGCTATACCAGATACTACAACCATTAAAATACCAATTCTAACTATTAATTTAGAATCCGAATTCTCATCGGCGTGTAACATAGCTATAGGCGCAAATGAAGATGGCAATACATATGCAAGAGAGCCACACATGGTTGTTGTTATACATAAAGCCTGCGGATTAAGACTTCCTGAAGCTATAGCAATACTTGCAGCGACGCCTGTCATTATAGTAATTGTAGATACATTAGATGAAAAGTTTGTTAGAGCACATGTTCCTAATGCAAACAAAAGTACAACAAGCATTGTTGATGAATTATCTATTATTGGTCTAAGCTTAAGAATTACAAAATCATTTAGCCCTACAGCTTCATTAGATACTGCACTACCCAATAATATTCCTATTGATATAAAAAATATTGTTGCCCATGGGATTCTCTTATTCATCTCTTCTTTTAAATCTATTAGAGGGTCATTGTCTATCCTTGTAAAGGCCAGCAAAATAACAGCTAAAAAAGCCCAGAAGGTTATAGAGTATTTTTTTAACATCATAAGGATTTGATTGTCTTTTGGTAGAAATATCTGTAAAATACCCGGCAACACCCAAAACAACACAGTTATAAAAAAGATGCTCGCTATTGTTTTTTCTCTTAGTTGCATAGGCTTTATATCTTCCGAAAACTTGTCAACATCTAAATCTTTCGCCTTTTCAACATCTGGTTTTATTATAAACCTAATTATCGCAAATAGTAAAGCTAGTAATATTAGTGTTGTAGGAACTGCATAGACCATATACTCAAATAAACTTATCTCCATCTGTGTAGTTTGTTCAAATATACCAATACCTAAAATTGCCAACGGATGGGAAATAGGCGTTGCAGCTCCACCTAGGATTACAGAAAATATTGATCCCAGTACTAAGGTATTAGAAAATTTACTTTTTTCTTCATATCCGATTTTATTGATTATTTCATTGGAAAATGCTAAGAAGAAAGCTGTCGCAGGAACTTGATCCATAAAACATCCAACTAAATAGCATATTCCAAAATATACAAACATAAAAGACCAAGGACTTTTTCTGGAAATCTTCATAGTAAGTATTTTGCTAGTAAGCCTAGCGGTAAAGCCAGACTCATTCAATGCATTTGTCATTATCATGCTTGCTACAACGAAGGCAAATATCCAATTACCTAAAGACCCCTGTATGACCTCATTCAAACTCATTACCCCTGTCATGGATAACAAAAGAAAGCTAAGAAAAACCGGCCAAATTGTATCTACTATTGAAAGTAATAAAACCGTTCCTATAAAAACTCCTATAACTTTCATGCCCATTGTTGTGATTGGCTCAACAGGAGGTAATATCCAGAATACAAATATTACTAAAAGACAAATGAAAGTTTTTACTAAATATTTTATATCCCATTTAAAACTTTCCGTTTTATTAATCATAATATCACCTATTTTTTGTAATTACTATTTTCTAGTAATAATGCTATACCTTGTCCCCCTCCTATACAAGCACTCACAACTGCATATCTTAAGTTTGGATTTTCTTTAAATTCATATAAGGCTGTTGTTATAATTCTAGCACCTGTCATACCTAATGGATGTCCTAAAGCTACTGCTCCACCATGTAGATTGAAATTATTTTTGTAGTAATCGCTTTCAAGGTATATATCCAATTCTTTTAGGCATCCTAAAGTTTGTCCTGAGAAAGCTTCGTTTATTTCTAGCATACCGATATCTTTCTTCAGATCTAAATTATTTCTTTTTAGAAGATTATTTATTGCAGGGACTGGTCCCATTCCCATATAGGCTGGGTCAACTCCTGCGATTTCGTAGTCTACTAATTTGCCCATAACATCTAATCCATGCTCTTTGGCATAAGATAGGGTGGTAATAATTTCAAAAGCAGCTCCATCATTAAGTCCTGATGCGTTTCCTGCAGTCACTGTGCCGTCCTTTTCAAACACAGGTCTAAGTTTTGCAAGTTTTTCTAAAGTGGTATCTGGTTTTGGATGGCCATCCTTATCTACCAGATGACTTTCTTTTCTGGATTTAACTTCTACTGGTACAATCTCTTTGGCAAATCTTCCAGACTCCATAGCTTTCTTGGCTTTCATTTGACTTTCATAAGCAAATAGGTCTTGATCTTCTCTTGAAATTTCATACTTTCTTACTACATTCTCGGCAGTATTACCCATATGGTTAATTCCAGAATTTTCTCCTGATGCTGTTCTATGGCCTTCATCATTGGCGTCAATTAATCTTGAATCTCCCATCCTAAAGCCTTTAAATCTAGCTTCTTCTGGCAACATATATGGTGCCCTAGATAAAGATTCAGCTCCACCTACAGCAATTACCTTTTTATTGCCTCTTAGTATTTCTAATGCACCAGATACAGCCGATTGCATACCAGATCCACAGATCCTGTTAACTGTCATACCTGTTGCTTCGAATTTAACTCCAGCATCAATTCCTATAATATTTCCCAAATTATTTGTTGTTTGAGAACCTGTAACATGACCAACTATAACTTCATCAATATCAGAAATATCTATATTAGCCCTTTTAACTGCCTCTTTTAGGGCAATTACGCCTAATTCCTGCACTTTAACTGTTTTTAAATCTCCTAAATAAGCTCCAACTGGTGTTCTAGCGGCGCCTACAAATACTACTTCATCTTTTAAAAATTCTAACATTATTATTCTCCTTAGTCTACTATCATTTCTTCTAAATTATCGCTGATTACTACATCAGCTTCGACTTCACTAATTATTTCTTCTACTGAAAAATTTGGATTATAAGCGGTTAACAAAAGCTTTCCATTACCAACATCAAAAACAGCTTTTTCAGTTACAATCATAGTTGCTGCATTTTTTGCAGTAAGTGGTAATTTACATTCCCTTAATATTTTAGCCCTACCATTATTGGTATGATAAGTTGCGATAATTACTTCCTTTGCTCCCACACATAAATCCATAGCTCCTCCCATACCTACAACTAATTTGCCAGGTATAGTGTAATTTGCTATATTCCCAAACTGATCAACTTCCATGGTTCCTAAAACGGTTGCTGCTAAATGTCCGCCTCTTATGATTCCAAATGATAGAGAAGAATCAAAGAATGAGGCTCCTTTTTTATATTTTGTTGGAAATCCCGATGAACTAATAACTCCAGGAATATAGTCTGGATCTTCATAGCCAATATCACCTATAGCGCCAATCATTCCGTTTTCAGAATGAATATTTATATTTTGATCATCTGTTACAAACTTTGAAACTAGCGTAGGAAGACCGACTCCAAGATTGACATAACTATTATTAGTTAATCTAACAGCAATGTTTTTAGCGATAATTTCTTTCATTTCTTGCTTACTTAATTCCATCATCTCCGCCTCCTTTTACAATATAATCAATAAATATACCTGGGATTTTCACATCATTAGGCTCAATCTCTCCATTTTCAACTATTTCATCTGTTTGAACAATAGTAATTTCAGCGGCAGTTGTCATCATTGCCGAATGAGAGGTAGCTGAACCAAAAAATATAACATTCCCCATTTTATCAGCTTTTCTTGCCCTAACAATACAAACATCGGCTCTTAATGGTTTCTCAAGCAAATAATCTTTTCCATCCACATTTATAACATCTTTTCCGTTTGCTATTTCAGTACCTATACCGGTAGGTGTAAGAACACCTCCTAATCCAAAACCACCTGCACGTATTCTCTCAACAAGTGTGCCTTGAGGAACAAACTCAACTTCTATTTCTCCCTTATTAAATTGATCTACCGTGAATTTATTCATACCTATATGGGAAACGATTGCTTTCTTGATGCAATGGTTTGGAGTTAATATCCCAACATGTTCACCAGGTATATTTAAATCTCCTGTATCATTACAAATCAAAGTTAAATCTTTAATCCCTGCTTTTACTATTCCTTGAATGATTTCATTTGGCGCTTCAGAACCAGCAAATCCCCCTATCATAAGGGTTGACCCCGATTTTATCAAAGAAACAGCTTCATTCATAGAAATAATTTTGCTACCGCACATAATAAATAACCTCCTCCTTATTAAAATTGTTTTTCTTATGATATAATAATTGTATAATGTCTAACAAAATAAGACCACGATATAAAAGTTATGAAAACCATAACCTAATTTTATACAAAGGAGGTATAAATGGATATTAACCAAATGAAATACATAGTTTGTATAGCTGAAAATGATTTCAATATTACAAAAGCCGCTGATAAACTCTATATAAGTCAACCTGCTCTTAGCAAAACTATAAAAACTATTGAAGAAAATTTAAACATAGAAATCTTTAGACGCAAAAAGGGTAGGCTAGTTGCTTTTAGTGATATTGGCAAAATTGTTTATAAAAATGCATTAGAAATAATAGCCCTAGATAATAAAATGCAAAAATCGATACTAGAATACAAAAAAAAATCAAAATCTTACATATCTATAGGTATTTTATCAGTTTTTATGCCTATTGTTTATAGGCAAATAAACACAATACTTCATAAGTATTTCCAAGATGAAGAACTTATTATAGATATAGTTGAATATAATTACTGGGACCTAACAAAAAAATTTGAAGATGGTCAAATAGATATAATTATAACTATAAGTACTTTTAGTGATAATGAATATATTCTCAATAAAAATTTAGTTAAAAGTTCTTACGTTGCAATATATGATAAAAATAAGAATAAATTTGATGATAAAATAAAATATAATGTTTTAAACAACAAAACTCTTATATATCCTTCTACTTTGAGTAAATCAAAATTATTAATAGATAAAATGCTCAGCGAATCATGTGTTATAAGCAAAAGAAAAATCCATCTTATGGATCCTGATGCTGTCCTTGAAACTTTATCAAATACAGAGTTTATTGCGATTTTACCAGAATTTTTTTACACTTTACGCTATAAAAAATACAATCAATCATTAAAAATAAGCAATTTTAATAATCCAATATCTTGGCACATGGACATAAGCGCTAATAAAAAAAATATTGGTATGAATGAGGAGTTTATTAATATCTATGAAGAATTATATAAAAATTTAAAATCTCTAGATATGACCTGCTTACTCGATTAACTTAAATATATGTTTATGTATTAATTTTATTAGTTTACAAATGTTATACTCAATAAAAGAAAATCTCGGAAAATTTTTCTTTCCGAGATTTTTTTAATATTAATCCTCTTTTTCGAATTTTTTAAGGTATTCCGAATATAATTTTTTATAAACTTCTGAATCTTTTAATAGTTTCTCATGACTTCCTATAGATTCGATTTTCCCTTCATTTATCACAATAATTTCGTCTGTTAATTTGGTTAATAAGTCGATTTTGTGAGAAATTATAAGTCCTTTTTCATTTTCAAGATATGATTTTAAAATATCAGAAGCTTCTCTTTCACTTATCAAGTCAAGACTTGTAAATGGTTCATCTATTAAATAGGCTGTATTTGATTTTAATAGCAAGAGCCTTGCAAGAGCTATCCTCTCCTTTTCTCCACCCAATATTTTGTTTCCTCTTTGCCCTAGCTTCCTACCTTTCAGGGGGGAAAGATTTAATTTTTGAATTAATTTATCAAAGTCATCGTCAATATAAAAATTATGAGAAAGTATGAGACAAGCAAGATCTGATATTCCCCTTTGATCCATTTCCGAAAGATTCCTAACGAGTTCTCTTTTTAATTCATCATCAGAATCATGATTTTTCGAGCTTGTAAGAGTATTAAGTATAAGTTTGAAATTATCATCATATTCTCCTTCTCTAATTTTTAGAAGTGAATCATATATTTCTTCTTCTTTTTCCCTATACTGACTTTCTGTTAGCCTATTTTTGCCAAGAGTGATATTATAAAGAAGATCATCATCAAATATTTCATTTTCTTGAGGGTAATACCTGAAAAGTGCCAGCCTCATATTGAGATCTAATTCACTTATATTTTTATCTCCAACTAAAACCCTACCACAACTCGTCTCCTCATTGCCTAATAAGAGGTCAAATAAGGATGATTTTCCTTCTCCAGATAGACCAACTATTCCATAGATTTTATCAAGATTAATAGAAATATCATCCAGAAGGACTCTATCATCATATTTTAGTCCCAAGTTTTCTATCTTATAATCAATTGATTTAGGAATAATAAGCTTAGATTTAGCTTCATAAGATGATTTGTTCCTATTATAGAACATATTAATACTCGTCTTTGTATCATAGGAATTACGTATGAAATTCAGGGGCATAAATATTGTTTCAAAATAAAAATTAAGAGCAATAAAACTTGATATTTGAAGCTTTTTTTGATTTATATAATACATTGCTAATATAAAAAATATAATTAAGCTAATATGTTTTATGGTATCAATAAAACCACCAGCCATCTCTTCATATACCAATACTTTTTTAAAACTATCATCTCTTATGTCCATTTTTTCTTCTATAAGATTTCTTCTCTCGTTAAAATTACCATTATTCATAAGTGCAATATTATTTTCTATTGTTTCAAGCATAATTGGATTTAATTTAATAATTTCATCCCTCAATTTTTTGAAATTTACAGACCTTCTTTTCTGAATTAAAAACAGTCCAAGACCTGCCAGAATATATGATGCTATAATTAGAATCGGAAATATTTTCATCCAATTATATGAAATAAATAAAATTATAATACTAGATACAATGCTTATTAGATCAAAAAATATATTATCAGCTAAAAGTCTTGTAGATATCTGCTCCGCATCTCCAAATAATGATGATAAAAATGCTGACGGACCCCTTGCCCTTATCAAAGGAGATTCCTCTATTGTCAAAGAATCCAAAAAATCTAGACTTATAGTTTTTTGAACCATAATCTTTATCCTGTTTAACAGGTAGATTTGTATAAAACTTATAATTACAATTGAAAAACTTACGAGCAAAAATTTAACAATATCTGTTCTTAAAATTGATCCACTAAGCAAGTTATTCACCAAAGATTTTTAAATTAGGGGCGCTGAGATTAAAAGAAAATTCGAAACAAGGACTAGAATAAAAAGAGCAAAGTAAGAGATTCTCTTCTTCCTTATCCCTAAAAAATTAAGAATGGCTTTCATTTTCCCTCCATTTTTTTGTTACATTAAAATAATAATACTAGGAAATCTATAATTTTCCTGAAAAATTTGTTATAAGTTGTAAAATTAAATGCGACACTAAAATAAAAAAGAAAACTCATACTAACTTCGTATAAAATGTTAATAACGACAAAAACATACACGGAGGTTAATATGAGTTATAATCATCTTACCATAAATAATAGAAATAATATAGAGGTACTAAACAAAGTGTGATATTTTTCTAGAAGAAAAGGAAAATCAAGAAAATCCAAAGAAACAAGAAGTAGATTTAACATTGGTAAATCAATAAATAAAAGACCTAAAGAAGTTAAAAAAGGAATACTTCTGGTCACTGGGAATTAGATACAGTTGTGTCATCCAGAGGTAAAAGTAAAGCTTGCCTAGCAACATTTGTAGAAAGAAAAACTAGATTCTACATAGCCTTACCTATGGTAGATAGAAGTAAAAATTCTATGCTAGGAGCAATTGACAAGCTAATTAAATCTTTACCATTAGATGCTTTAAAGACTTTCACATCTGTCAGAGGCAAAGAATTTGCTTGTTATGTAGATGTAAAAAAAAGGATAAATTTTTATTATGCTGGTGCATATTCAGTATGCAAAGGTCAGTAACGAAATTTCTAATGGTTTGTTAAAAGAATATTATCCTAAGAAGACAGATTTATCTAAAATATCTATTAATTAGATGATTAAAAACTTAATGGAGCTTAATACCAGAACTAGAAAATGTCTAAAATATCAAACCCCATTTAATTTATTTATGCACGAACTTAGTTTGATTTAGGTGTCGCAATATTATTTTCAATTCATAATTATAATGAACCCATTGAACGGCGTACAATCAAAAGTATAACTGCAATTATTAGCATCCAAATGTATTTTCTAAAATTCCATTGATTTAAATAAAATCTATCTAATGCAATACAGGCGATAAATCCTACTACTAACATTATTATTGAGATAAAAATTATCTTTTGAGATAGATTCACTACTTTCATTTCATACCTCCTAACTTTAATTAAAAAAAAGATCACAGATATAATCAAAATATGAAGTCTCTCCAACTTTGATTGTTAATTTTCCTACACTATTATAAGGTATTTTATATATTTTATCATCAAAATTAACTTTTGTCGTTACAGCAAATAAATATTGCTGATCTATTAGTGTTGAGACATTTGATACATTCAAAACTTCACCCTTATAAAATTTTTCTCCAAGCTGGAATGATACAAACTGTCCTTTTTTTATATAATTAATATCTTCATTATTAACATAAGAAATAACATTAGAACTTGTACTTTCAAAGTTTTTAGGCTGGATAGTTATTTCAGTTATAGAATTAGTTTCAGGATTTTTTGCTATAAATAGCTCGCCGTCTGTTTTTGATTTTATAACTGAATCATTTTTATTTTTTAGTATAATATCATTTTTCTTTACTAAAGAGTTTTCATCAAAGTAAATCTCGTCTATTTCATTATCTTTTATTTTTAAAACTATTGGATTATCTGAAGACGTTACTTGTCCAATAGTATCTACGTGTAAATCCTTTAAGGATAAGAAACTATATATTACTGCCAATAGAATAACTAATATTATAGGTTTAGTTATCTTAGAAGTAAAGTTATCTGTCTTGATATTATAGAATTTTGATGTCTTTAATATATCTAAATCATTCATGCGATGTACCTACATGTTGTGCTTTATTATCTATAACAATATTTCCGTTTCTAAGCGTATATATTTTATCTAGTCTGTTTGCTAATTCTTTTTTGTGGGTGATAAAAATAATCGTTATATCCTTCTTTTCAAGTAAGTTTGTTATAATGGTGTTCTCAGTCTTAGAATCTAAGCTGCTAGTTGCCTCATCTAAAATTAAGATATTTTTCTTCTTCATTAGTGCTCTAGCTAAAGATATTCTTTGTTTTTGTCCTCCAGATAAAGTGTTTCCATCATGAGATATACGTGTATTAATTCCAAAAGGCATATTTGTTACTTCATCGAAAATACAAACATCTTTTAAAACCAAATCTATATCCTCTATACTTATATCATCATCCATTCCAATAGTCAAATTATCTAATATAGATCCAGAAAATATATATGGATTTTGAGGTATATATACAATTTGATTTCTTAAATTTTTTAAATTATAATTCTTTATATTTTTTTCATCGAAAAATATATCACCAGATGTTGGTTTATAAAGACCAGAAATCAATTTTGCCAAAGTGCTTTTTCCAGAGCCACTATCTCCAATTATAGCTATTTTTTCACCTCTATTAACGGTTAAGTTTAAATTACTTAATACTTTCTTAGAATATCCATAACTAAAAGACAAATCCTTTATTTTGATTGGTCCTCTTAACTTGATTCCGTGATCGTCAATATATTTCTCGCTTTTAGATTCGTAAATTTCTAGTAATCTTTCAAAAGCGACTTTTGATTGCTGTATTTTTGATTGGAGACCAATTATATTCTCTAATGGATTAAAAAAATACATTAGTAATGAATTAAACGTTAAAAGCTTTCCTAAAGTTAGAGTATTAGAGATAACTAATCTACTCCCATACCACAGTATTAAAGTACTTAATATGGTTTTTGTACCTGTTTTTAATGCATTCTGCATGTTTATTAGTTGACTAAATTTAAAATCCTTTTTAAGTAAGTTTGTAAATTCTATATCTACTTTAAACATGCTATTCTTTTCTTGGTTTAAAGTCTTTATTGTTTCCATACCATAAACATCTTCAATAATAGAGTTACTCACCTTGGCATTAGCTTCCAATATTTCTTTATTGTAACGGTCATATTTCTTTAAGTAAGCAATAACTATAATTATAAAAATTGGTATAGTTATTAATACTATAGAAAAAAGTTTTTGTTCCATATAAAAAAGTACAATTAGAAGTATTACTAGCATTAAAGTATCTAAAAATGACGTAATTATAATTTCAGAAACAGAGTTTGTTAGAGTTGATGCATCACTAAATCTAGAGACAATATCTCCAACACTCCTAGTATTAAAGAAATTTATAGGTAATTCGTACAATTTTTTCAAATACTTAATAAGTATATCAATAGATATTTTTTGATTTAGACTTACTATTAAAAAATTTCTTCCATATTCTAATACCTTTTGAAGAATTTGGACAAGAATCAAGCCAAAGGAAATAATAGTTAAACTATTAATGGATGCGGAAGGAATTAACTTGTCTATGAGTAATCTCATATATAAAGAACTAGCAATAGATATGATAATTATAACTATAGAAGCTAATACGATATTAAATATCAATCTCTTATTATTCATTAAGCTTTCTTGTAAAATAGAATATTTATTATTTTGTTTTATGGGAACATAATCATTTCTGGGTGAAAAAAACAAACAGTATCCTGTCCATTCGGAAAAGAAAGCTTCTTTATCCATTTTTATTAAATCTACATTAGGATCTGGATCAAAAACTATTATTTTATCTTTCTCTGCTTTGAAAATCACATAATAATGTAACAGTCCATTTTTCTTTACTACATGTGCAATAAAAGGATAAGTCAAGTTTTCTATTTCAAATATACTTTTATCTGCCTTTATAGCTTTAGTATCGAAGTTAAAATGTTTAGCAGCTTGAGATAAACCTAGCAAGCTAGTACCTTCTTCTGATAATTTAGCTAATTCATTAAGTTTTGATATGCTTATATCGCTTCCGTAATTTTCTAATATTGTCGCAAGCGAAGCCACTCCACAACCCTTTTCGCTAATTTGATTAACACGTTTATATTTTAGTTTATCGAACATACTATTTCCTTTGTTCATTAATTTAAGAATATTGTATTAGCCAAATTAATGTTAATTATGACAAATATAATACTATATTCAATACTTTAAATCCCTTTATATAAAGGGTACTAGTTTTTTTGATCTACAGTATCGTTATACCCGTTATAAACTCCAAGTGCTGCTGCACCCGCCAAAGTAGTGACTCCAGCTGAAACAATTGCCCATGCTTTCCAACCAACAAATACAACTCCCATAATAGTTATACTAAATCCACCACTTACTTCTGACATTTCTCTATCATCTAGTAACTTATAATTATTAATAGTTTCCATAAATTTACTCCTTATTTTTTAATTAATTCTTGTAATGAGCCCAACCTTTACCTATTGCATATCCTATACCGTATAGACCTGCAACTATTCCAGCAGCTGCAGTAGCTGTGATTTCATATGTCACACCAGCAATTACAATTGTTGTTAGTACTACACCACCTTGAATTTTGCTCTGAGTGCTACAACTTAATGATGGGTATACTTGTAATTCATTAAAATTGTTCATAAAAACTCCTTTCATAACAAATTAAGCAATAAATCAATTTATATTTAAATAATAACTGTAAATTAAAAATTTGTACAGGACACATGTGTCCTGTACAAATTTTATGAATATTATATAATTAGTTTAGATTTTAAGAAAGGATTTATTATGAACAAATTTTTCAAAACTTTTTATATTACACTATTATTAACTGTATTGATTTTACCAAACAACCTACCTGGTGACAGAGAAGATGATATTATAGAAGTTTATTCGATTGATAACCTAATCAGTAATTAACTTATTGCTTTTACATTCAATCATCTCATTTAACTTCTCAAAACCGGATAATTGGGCACTCCATTTAGCTAAATTTATTGATTCTTCATAGGTCTTATATCCTAAATCATACTCACATATGAATTTATCATAATATAACATGGATAAGGCCTCTAAATCTTTATTTACAGTCGCTTCATTTATAGCTTTTGTAATTAATTTTATAGCTTCATTGCTTCTAAAGTCTACATAGAGTCTATTTATCATAGAATTGTATATCAACATCTTTACAACACTATTATTGCACTTTTGGGATAATTTATCTAGTATTTCATAATTGCTAAATGATTTATATTCTTTGAAATCATTACATATATTTACTAAAATCCTCATTTCTATAGTAGTATATTTCCTATCAATTACATTAGGTTTAGTGTATGTTTTTGATGTAATATCTTCATATCTTTCTTTAAAAACGAATTTATCAACTTCATTATTTTGTATTCTATCTATAAATAGCCTTAAAAGTTTTATATCTTTTTCTTTTCCAATTAATTTATTATCATTTTCAACTATGGAAAGTTTCTTTGATAGGATTTCTGCTTCATTTTTTCCTATAAAGATGCTTGCTACTCCCAAATTATTTAATATTTCTTCATAAAGGTAGTCTGTTTTAAAAAGATTTTTATAATATATATCAAGTAAATCTTCTTCATATAAGTTTGAAAGCTCTATAAGACTATCAATTGAAATATTTTTAATATTTCCATTTTCAAGCCTAGAAAGACTCCTTACACTCATTCCTGTTAGAAACTCTACGTCTTCTTGACTTAGTTTATTGAACAATCTGATGTTCTTTAAAATCTTACCAAATTCTTTAATTTTTATCACACTTCCTCCTTAACTCGATAAATATCAAAATAATTTTGATAGAATAATTCTTCAAAGATTAATTTTCTAAATGATATTATTGGTAATCTTATCTTATAAAAATATTCAAATCAAGTTCATAAGAAAGTATCTTTAATAGTTCTTTCCCCCTAACTGAGTTTCCTGTTTTATCTAGTCTTGGTGAATAAACTGCTATGCCACATAGGCCTGGGACTATGCCTAGAATTGCTCCGCTTACTCCTGATTTTGATGGGATTCCTACGTCCATTAGGTAGCGGCCGGAGTTTTCGTACATGCCGCATGAAGACATTTGGCTTACTATTATTGATACTATTGATTCTGGTATTATATTTTTTGTTTCATTTAAACCATAGCCTTTATTTGCTAAAATCGCACCAAAATGTGAAAGGTCCACCACATTTGTACCTATTGAGCATGATCTTATATATAAATCTAAGATTTCATTTGGGTCTTCATCAAAAATTCCTTTGCTCTTTAAATAATAAGCTATAGCCTTGTTTCTGTCAGATGTTTCTATTTCAGACTTATAAATATCTTCCATAAATCTCGCCTTATCGGAGCCTGATATCATCTTATAAAAATCCATTATTCTTTCAAACTTATCATCTACTCCCATTCCCCTTATCATTGACGAAGTAGTGATTGCTCCTGCATTTATAAAAGGATTGGCAGGTTTATCTGTAATTGGCACAAGGGAATTAAATTCAAATTTGGTTGGTTCACTTCCAACCTTGCTATAAACTTCCTCTATTGTATTATCATGAAGGGCAACTAAGAGGTCTAGGATTTTTGAAATGGACTGGATAGAAAATTCCTTACCCACTTCGCCATAACTATAGGTATCCCCAGTAGTAGATGTGATAGCTAGGGCAAAAGTGTCAGGGTCTACATTTAATAGCTCTGGTATATATGATGCCACCTCTCCTTTTCCTATCACCTTCTCGCTTTTTACAATGGATTGTCTGATTCTCCTGTCGATTTCATTTCTATCAAAAAACATAAAGCCACTCTCCTAAATTTTTTTATCTATTAATATTAATGTACTTTAATAGAATAAGTGATACAATATAAGTAAGAGTACAAATATAAATGAGAGGGAATTTTATGAGAATTATAGATATATTAGAAAACGACAAATGGATAAGGTCTTATGACTTTTTTGATGATTTTATGAAATCATCTTATTATAAAAGCCTTATTGAATCTTATGATAAATTAAATAGGGAAATCCTTTTCGAATCCCATGTCCACGGTCCAGCCCATATAGAAAGAGTGATTTTTTTCTCTCATCTTTTATCTTTCCTAAACGACCTTGATTTTTATGACTTAGATGTCCTAAGAAATGCCGCAAGTCTTCACGATACTAAAAGACGAGATGATTCCTATGACCCAGGTCACGGTCCTAGAGCTGCAATTCAGTCTATTAAATATTCTTATGCAAGAAATTATGACAAAAAAATTCTCCAAGCGGTTATAGCTGCCCATTCCCCAGAAGATAGGGCTATGGATAAGATAATAACAAATTTCATAGATCCTAAGGATGATTTTTCTAGGGCAAAATTTTTAGCAGAGCTTTTTAAAGATGCAGATGGTCTCGATAGGGTAAGAATTAACCACCTTGACCCTAGATATTTGAGAAATGATTATTCCAAGGCTCTAGTAGATTTTTCCTATGAATTATTTAAACACTTTTAGCTATTGACTTATTTTGTAAAAAATTATAAAATTATAGTGTATAAGGAGATTATATGCTTAATAAAACAAAATCATTCCTCGCCTGCCTAGTTATTGGCTTTGGAATATTTTTTCCAAAAACAGCTCTTGCTGATTCTGTTATGATAAATAAAGAAGTTGCAGATTCCTCAAGCTTTTACATAAAAGAAAATGGAAATTTAACAGTTAGTGAAAGTATAGACGAAACCGACCTATACAATATGGTGGGAGAAGATGATAATTATTATAAAATAGAATACAAGGGAAAGGTTGGTTTTGTAGAGAAAAATCATTTCTACAAGCTAAACCACACCAGTCTTGTAAATGATACAGATATCAAAAAAGATCCTTCAGATGATGCTAGTAACCTAACTAGCTATAAGCTTAAAAAAGGTAGCAAGGTTACCATCCTTGAATTTATAAATGTAGATGATTTTGTCAAAGTTTCCTATGAGCAAAATCGTTTTGACAATAAATTTGTAAATCTAGCTGATAGGGTCAAGAAGGCTCGCCAAGGTTTTGTAGAGACCCTTACTCTAGATCCAGTTCCTGTAGAAACTATAGGAAAAGATAGCAAACTTCCTAGCACAGTTACAGTTGATGATGAAGTGGCAAACTCCGAGGAAAAAATCGGTTATGTCCATTTTAAAGACTTAGCTCTTTCTTTTAGAGACCAAGATCTCATTGATGAGTTTTATAATTATTACAACTCGCTAAATGCTTCTATGACCTATAGACAAAATCCAGTTTTTGATCAAGGACCTATTTATAACCTAGTTCCTGGCGAAACCTACGAAGCAACAAGCTCCTTGCCAGAAATAACTGTCCATATGACAGGATCTGAAACCGGTATATCTTTGTACTCATACGCAGTTAAATTTTTAGGAAATCCTTATGTCTTCGGTGGAGAGGATTTATACAATGGTATAGACTGCTCTGGCTTTACCATGAGAGTCTATCAAACAATAGGAATAGGCCTTCCTCACTTTGCGCAAAGTCAACAAAGGTATGGTATAGAAGTGCCATTTGGAGAGGAAAAAGCTGGAGATTTGGTATTTTTTGGAACAAGCTTATATAATATCACCCACGTTGGTATAGCTGATGGCTACGGCAATATGGTCCACGCCTCAAGCCCAAGGACAGGTATAATCATAAGCCCAATCAGAAACCCAATATCAATAAAAAGAATAGTAAACTAAAAAAAATTGCTGAACGGGGTTTTCCCCGAGTCAGCAATTTTTTATTAGTTATTTGAAGAATCACTGTTATTAAATACGCTTATTATCGAATTAAAAATATCCTTTAGAAAATTTATAAACTTATCAAGCAGACCTGAGTCTTTGGCATCTTGGGCTATTTTATCAAAGTTTTCCTTATTATCCTTAGCAAACTTATCTATAGAATCCTTATTGTCTTCATAAAATTTCCCAGCCTTATTTCCTAAGTCCTTACCTAGTTTTATAAGGTTATCTCTTACTTCCTTGCTATCTATAGCGGAAGTATTCTGATAAGAATTAAAATAATTTACCAACACATTTATATTATTATTTGACAAAACATCATCCATATCTACATTTTTTAGGGCGTCAATTATATAATTTGTAATCTGGTCATTTGAAGCAGTCTGACCATTTTCTTTTTTGTAGTCGGCGAGTTTTTCCTTTACTTCAATTACAGCCTTATCTAGCTTTTTGCTATCAAATTCTGGGTTGTCTTCGTTTTCCTTGGAGACATCTATCACTGTTTTTAGCTCATCTTGAGCGGTTTTTGTCCTTTCTGGATCAAGGTCTTTGCCGTGAAGTTCCTCTGACTTATACACTCCGACCAAGGCAGATTCGCCAGTAACTGGCTTTGGACTTGCTACAAATATCTCAGCATCAGTAAGACCTGCCGTAATGGCAGCATTTGTATACTGAGCTTCTGTAATTTGGTTGATGTTGCCAGGAGTTTTTATCATGACCCTAATACCAGAACCTTTTTCTAGTCTTTTTACAACAATAGAAGAAATCATATTATAGTCTTCAGTTGCGTAGCCTAGATATTTTTTAAGGTCAGCTCCATTTACAGTTTCCACATTGTATTCTTCAGCACTTATTCCAACAGCATTATCAACAATTTTTCTTTGTTGGCTATCTAAAGCCACACCGTAAATAACATCGTCTTTATTTTTATCAAAACCTGCCGCATAGGCAATATTTGTCAAAATTATCGAAAGACCTAAAATTAGGCCAAATATTTTCTTTTTCATTTTATTCTAATCCCTCTATTTTTTCTACAATTGGATTTAATAGTTCATTTTCAATTTCAGTTGCCATTCCAGAGTCAATTTTAGATGCAACTTCTGGGTCTATTGGTAGTTTTACCAAAGTGTCTACCCCGTATTTTTTAGCCACTTCTTCTATATTTGATTTACCAAAAATAGCGTGTTTACTTCCACAATCTGGACATTCATAGTAGGACATATTTTCAACTATACCTATAATGTTTTTGCCCATCATTTTTGCCATCTTTAGAGATTTTTCTACTACCATCTCAACCAAACCTTGAGGAGTTGCAACAGCTACTACCCCATCAATTGGAAGGGATTGGAATACTGTGAGAGGTACGTCTGCTGTTCCTGGTGGCATATCTACCACTAGATAGTCAATATCTCCCCAATTAACATCTGTATAAAATTGCTTGATAACCCCTGTCACAATAGATGCCCTCCAAACAACAGGATCAGTCTTTTTTGGAAGAATCATATTAGTTGATATAATCTTGATGCCATTATCAGAAAGAGCTGGAGTCATAATTCCCTCAGCAGTTCCTCTTACAGCTTCATCTATACCAAAAGCTTCTGCTATTGAAGGACCAGTGATATCAGCATCTAGTAGTCCCACTTTATAATTTTTATTTTTAAGACTTACTGCAAGCTCACTTGCTATAGAAGACTTGCCTACGCCTCCCTTGCCGCTCATAACAGCAATAATCTTTCCAATTTTTGTGCCTGGTTGAGTTTGTATTTTAAATTTATCAAAATTAGGTTTTTTATTTGTCATAATTTCTCCTTTGTTTTTTCTAAAACTTTATGTCTTAATTATATTAGATTAGATGTAAATTTCCATTAAAATCTTTGTAAGCTTTGTAGGTATACTTATTTAAAAACTAATATTTTTGCAAAAATTTAAATAATTTATCAAGATTACTTGACAAGAATCTAAATCAGGTGTAAACTTATCCTAACGACGGAGAAAAGAAGAGTAACTAAAGACAAAGATTACAGAGAGTCCCAAAAGGTGTGAAGGGATATCAGAAGCTTTAGCGAATAAAGGCTTGGAGTCTTTTCGGGGATTAGATCCGAAAACGAGTTTTGCACGTTATAGCAAAGGAGTATGATTGTACTTTCTGAGGTGTATTTTGTGAAAAATACATGAATTAAGGTGGTAACGCGATTTTCGCCCTTATTATCCAGTATGGATAGTAAGGGTTTTTTTAATTCTACAATCAAATATATTTTTAAGAAAGGAATATTATGAAAAGACTTGTTAATTTCTTGCTTGCTATCATTTTATTATTTCCTGTTGGAAATACATATGCAAGTGAAGACGTACTAAGAGTAGGTATGGAGGTTAATTACGCTCCATATAACTTCTCAGAAACAGATGATTCAAATGGAGGCGTGCCTGTATCAAATTCTAAGGGCGAATATGCCAACGGCTACGATGTGCGTTTTGCACAAAAGATTGCTAAAAAACTTGGCAAAAAACTGGAAATTTATAAAATTGAATGGGACGGCCTTATTCCAGCCCTTACTAGTGGCAAGATTGATGCTATCCTTGCAGGTATGAGTCCAACAGATGAAAGACGTGAACAAATCGACTTTTCCCTTCCATATTACAGGGCAAAGATGGTTGTAGTTGTACCAAAAGATTCAAAATACAAAGACGCTCAGTCAATAAATGATTTTGAGGGAGCAAAGATAACAGGTCAGCTTGGTACCTTCCACATTGATATGGTAGATCAAATGCAAGGGGTTATCAAAGGCGAAGCTATGGATTCTTTTCCAACTATGATTGCCGCTACAAACGCTGGCACTATAGACGGATACGTATCAGAAGAGGCAGGAGCTCAAGCTGCGATTTCTTCAAATCCTAACCTTACTTATATAAAATTTGACGAAAACAATACCTTCAAGACTTCCGATGACGATACAACTGTTGCTGTTGGCCTTGTAAAAGGTTCGCCAATGACAGAAGAAATCAACAATTACCTAAAAGACCTCGACATAGACAAGGTCCAAGAAGAAATCATGACCGAGATGGTAGAGATAACTACAAAGGAAGAAGCACCAAAGTCCTTCATAACAGAAGTTAGAGATATTTGGGGCAAGTACTCTTCCCTCTTCCTACAAGGTATTGTAAATACATTATTTATAGCGATTATATCTACAATCCTAGGATTTTTAATAGGTCTACTTGTAGCAATCATAAGAAGACTTGATGTAAACAAAAGAACAAATCCTATTGGCTATTATTTCCACAAACTAATAAACGCCCTACTTTCTATATACGTAGAAGTCTTTAGGGGAACACCAATGATGGTTCAATCAGTAATCATCTTCTACGGATTGAAGCAATATTTCGATATTGACCTATCAACTATGTTTGCGGCTATATTAATAGTATCAATCAACACCGGCGCCTACCTATCAGAAGTAGTTCGTGGCGGTATCAATGCGGTAGATAGCGGACAATTTGAAGCTTGCAAGGCTATAGGCCTTACAAACTGGCAGGCAATGACTGGTATCATCCTTCCACAGACTATAAAAACCATCCTTCCTTCTCTTGGAAATGAGTTTGTAATCAATATCAAGGATACATCAGTTCTTAATGTAATATCTGTAACAGAGTTGTTCTTCATGAGTAAATCTGTCGCAGGATCAACCTACCAATATTTCCCAACCTACCTAATCACAGCAGTAATTTACCTAGTTTTAACCTTTACAATCACTAGACTATTACTACTACTTGAAAGAAGATTTAATGATAGAGATTTTATCTTAGAATCATCCACAGGAGCAATAAATGTCAATACTCAGAGTAAATAATTTAGAAAAAAAATTCGGAGATAACCTAGTCCTAAAGGACATAAATATGGAAGTAGATAAAGGCGAAGTAGTCACAATAATCGGCTCATCAGGTTCAGGTAAATCAACCCTCCTACGTTGCCTAAACCTCCTTGAAGAGCCAAGTAGCGGTTCAATCTACTACAAGGATGAAAATATCCTAGACCATTCTTTTGACCAAAGAAAATACAGGTCACACGTAGGCATGGTTTTTCAAAATTTTAACCTTTTTAACAACAAAAACATCTTAGAAAACTGTATGGTTGGCCAAATAAAAGTCCTCGGCAAATCAAAAGAAGAGGCCAAGGAAACTTCCCAAAAATACCTAGAATCTGTAGGCATGGCCCAATATGTAAATGCCAAGCCAAGTCAAATCTCCGGTGGTCAAAAGCAAAGAGTAGCCATAGCCCGTGCCCTTTGTATGAACCCAGATGTGCTATTATTTGACGAACCGACAAGTGCTCTTGACCCAGAGACAGTCGGAGAAGTCCTAGATGTAATGACCTCTCTTGCCAGATCTGGTATGACCATGGTTGTCGTAACCCACGAGATGGACTTTGCAAGAGATGTATCAGATAGGGTACTTTTCATGGATAAGGGTATAATCTTAGAAAGCAGTTCTGCTAAAGAAATGTTTGAAAACCCTAAACATGAAAGGACACAAGAATTCTTAAAGAGATTCTTAGACAATTGATGACTAATATTACTAAAAATAAAACAAATAAAAAAATTCTCTCAAAGAGAAATGTTAAAGAAAATAAAATAAGAAAAAATCTAGTAGATAAGCAAAATCTTGCTTATCTACTTTTTGCGAAAAATTTTATCCCGAAAAGTAAAATCTTAGGTGGTTCTTATGAATAACACCCTAATCCTAATGATCCTAAACCTCATAGGCAAGCTATTTTCATTTTTTAGGGAGATGGTTTTTTCCTATTTTTATGGGACAAGTGCCATAACAGACGCCTTTAACACATCTACAACAGCGGCGACCTTGATTTTTTCAGTCATAACCTACGCCCTCTCAAAAACCTACATCCCTACCTTTTCCAAAATAAGTAAGGAAAGGGGCGAGACGGCAGGAGATGAGTTTACCAACAAACTCTTAAACTTCTCCCTATTTTTATGCACCACCATCATGATTTTAGGTCTAGTATTTGCTCCCTACATCGTAAAGATGTTTGCAATCGGCTATGATGGAGACAAGCTAAAAATCGCATCGCTATTTATGAGGGCGATTATCCTAACTATGTACCCAAATATTTACGCAGCGATATTTTCGTCATACCTTCAAATAAAGGGTGATTTTATAACTCCAGCCCTCCCCCTTCTTATCCTAAACATAATTTTGGGAATAACTGTTGCGATATCAAAAGGCAATATTTACATCATGGCAGTTGGAATCTTCCTCGCCTATTTTGTGCAATTTGCAGTATTTCCTGCAAAAATTCGCCAAACTGGCTTTAAAAGAGCAAAAATAAAACTTGATATAGACGACGATATAAAAAACCTCATCAAACTATCAATCCCAACCATATTTTCTATGGCGGCAGTCTACATATCAACCATTGTAGACCAATCATTTGCCTCCATAGTTGCAAACGACGGGGGCGTATCAGTAATAAACTATTCATTAAAAATCCTGAGAATAGTTTCGTCAACCTTCATAGTACCCTTCCAAATCACAGCCTATCCAATAATAGGAAAGCTTGCCGCAGAAGGAAATTTTGAAGAAGTAAAAAATATCACAAGCCAAACTATGGTCAAGGTAATGGTCCTATTTATCCCATCCCTAGTAGGACTTATGGTTCTATCAAGACCAATAATTTCCTTTGTCTACATGAGGGGAGCTTTTGGCTATGAAGATATGATAAGGACAGCAGATGTATTATTCTATTACACAATATATCTCATAGGTCCTGCCATAGCAGACCTATTGTACTTGTCATTTTTCTCAGTACAAAACACCAAGATACCAACCATAATCTCCTTTATCCAGCTAAGTGTAAATATCTTCCTAGACTACACCCTAAGCGCAAGATACGGCCTAATAGGATTAGCCCTAGCCACTACATTAAGCCAATTTGTCCTAGTAGGACTTGCAAGTTTTATGTATATAAAACACTTTGGTAAGCTAGATAATGCCTACATCTTCAAAAACATAGGGAAAATTGCAATAGGAGCAACAGCTCTAGGCCTAATCGCAAACTACACCTACAAACTAAGACCATCAAATATATGGCTCTTAGTAACAATCTTCCTAGCAGCGATAATATATCTCGCCATAATCTTCGCCCTAAGGGTGGACGGACTAGATGAAATAAAAGAGAAATTTGTAAAGAAAATAGAAAAAATTAGAAGAAATAAATAAAAAAGTAAAACGCCTTAGTATCTCAAAAGAAAACTAAGGCGTTTTTTTGTTTTTTGATATAATCCCGATACATCTACTAAATCCCATTATAAAGATGACTATAGAGACCTCTCGTCGCTTCGCTCTGTCGAGGTTGTAATTCCTTCCTTTCCCCTATGTTTATAGACATGCACTTTACAAAATCTATTGAACAAATTTTTTATCCATTATAAAACTTAATAGCTAAATATTGTAAATAGGTCAAAAAACACTAAAACCCACACCCATCTCGAACGCATGGTTAGCCTGCCCGGCTTGAGGAGGGCGATCTCTATCGTTCCGTATATCAAGGGTTCGGTAAATGCTTCGTTATTATCTTGATTTCCAATAATACTTTTTATAATTATTGATATTAATCCCCACATAAATGAGGTATAATGAAAATGTTATCATTGATCTCATTAGCATGAGGGGAGGTGACGCCATGCGAATGATTTTTGATATCATACTTGCTGTCATAGCACAAGTAATTGGTAACTACTTGTGCAAGTGGCTAGATAGCAAGATAAAAAAAGATGATAATTAGCACACAAAAAGACGAGCTGCGGGCTCGTCTTTTCTAATTTGGTAACTCCATGCAATTCTTGATATCATGGTTACTACTAATATACTTTTAAATTAATAAATTTCAATATCACCAGTCATTAAATGATTTTATAGACTATATTTTAACCAATAATCTATATAACATTCCCGATGCATATGCTAAATCTCACGATAAATATAACTATGGAGACCTCTCGTCGCTTCGCTCTGTCGAGGTGGGTGGTATTTGTAATTTAAGTTTAATTTTAAACCCACAGCCGACATCTCGACAAAAAATCCATAGAATTTTACGAGTTATCCCATATACTAAGGATATAGTAAATAAGTCAAGAAATACTAAAACCCAAATCCATCTCGAACGAAAGTGACAGATCTCTATCGTTTCCTATGTCAAGGGTTCGGTAATTGCATCGTTATTACCTATATCCCTACTCCAACTACAAATCATAGTACAGTTCCCTAAAATAAGGATTTTCTTTTTCTATTAGAGCATACTTCTTCTTACGACTATACTTTTTTATCTGATGCTCTCTATTTCTTGACCGATAAAAATCATCCCCACATTCGTAGTATACAAGCTTAGTTATGTTATATTTTGCTGTATGAGCATTTGGATTGACATGGTTCTTATGCTCCCATATTCTCTTTTTCAGATCATAAGTATGTCCTACATAGGTTCTATCATTACTTTTATTAAGTAAGATATAAACGTAATACATAATATCCTCCTATATCTTTACTACCATTATATAATATCTTGTATGGGAAATGAAATATTTATACAATCACTCTTGAAATATATCCCGATGCATCTACTAAATCTCAATAAAGAGATAACTATAGAGACCTCTCTTTTTAGTTTACCTTGAGCGAAGTCAAGAGGAGGCGGGTACTGAAAATTCTTACTATTTCTCGATGTATTATTCGGAATATAACTTCCCATATCGAACGAAAGTGAGATATCTCTATCGTTACCTATATAAAGGTTTCGGTAATTGCATCGTTATTACTCTTATTCTTGTCAATTACCTCACTATCATCCCTCATAAGCTCCAAGGTCACCAAAAATGACTTATAGAAACTATCTACTGGCAAAAATTCTTTGTTTGAGTGGAAGTTATGTGCTCCTGTAAAGTAGTTTGGGGTGAAGATTCCTACTTTCGATAGAAATGATCCGTCTGTGCCGCCACGCATAGGAATGATTTTCTCTTTAATTCCTAGCTTTTTATAAATTTCCCTTAATCTTTCTACCGCAATCTTATTTTCATCATTCATAGAATCGGCTATATTATCGTAGACATCCTCGATTTCTATTGATATATCTGCTTTTGAGTATCTTTTCTTCAATATTTCTGTTATTTCATATAAATAATCCTTTGCTGCTTCAAATTTCTCCCTATCATGGTTTCTTATATTAAAATCCATCCTCAAATTAAGGACATCAGAATTTAAATCAGTAACCCACACATATCCTTCCCTATTTGCTGTATTTTCTGGCATCTTTGCCCTATCAAGCAGGCTTATAAAATCGTGGGCAAGCATTATTGGATTTACGAGTTTGCCCTTTGCGCTCATTGGGTGGGCGGATACGCCTTTAATTTTTAAAACTCCACTTGCAGCGTTAAAAGTTTCATAAATTAATTCCCCAAGCTCGCAACAATCAATAGTATAGGCATAGTCGACTTTGAATTTCTCAAAATCAATTTTTCGTACTCCTCTAAGACCAATTTCCTCATCTGGGACAAAGGCTAGATGGATTTCTGCGTGGCTGATATCTGGATTTTCTTTTAAGTACCACAAGCTAGTCATAATATTTGCTATAGCCGCCTTGTTATCAGCTCCAAGGACTGAAGTCCCATCAGTAAAAATTATATCATCTCCAATATAAGATAGGACTTCAGGGTTATCTTTTGTAGAAAAAGTCACCTCATCATTAAGTTTTATATCCCCGCCGTCATAATTTTTTATTATTTGGGGATGGATTTCATCAGATAGACCCACATCGACAGTATCTAGGTGTGCCACCCAGCCCAAAGTTTTATTGCCTTTACCTTTTCTCGGAAGCTTCGCCTCTACCACCCCAAACTCGTTTATAGACACATCTACCAAGCCAAGCTCTTTAAGGTCTTTTGCAAGAATTTTCCCAAGCTCAACTTGACCAATAGATGAAGGCACATTTTTATTTTTCTCATCAGACTGGCTAGAAATAGCCACATATTTTAGGAAATTTTCTACTAATTTATCTTTTATAAGCTTCTCATCCATAAAATCACTCTTTTCATATTTTTTTCTATAACATCTACACTTTTATTATAGCAAAAATAATACTCATAAAAAAGAAAAAACTGGCCCACTCCGAAATCTGCCGAGGTGGGTCAGTAAAATTAATATTAATTTTTTAACTAGTCTTATACTAGTATTTTGTTTTTCTTTCTATTGTAGATAAATCCTGCAATAGTCATCAAAACTAGTCCGATAATAGTGTAACCTAACCAAGAATTTATACCACTTGTTAATGGGAAGGTTACTTTTCTGTTGACTATTTCTATTGGTTTGTAGGAATCAGTTGTACTATCTTTTTCAATTTCTTCCATATTACCGAATGAATAAGAATGGTCAACATATTCTTCGCCCTTAGTTCCAATGTGGAATGTCCTATCTTCACTTATCTTATCACCTATAACTATATTAGATTTAATATCTAATTCAGATTTTAGATAAAGAGATGAGCTCATTTTTAATACTAGAGTCTTATTAGATTTAATATCTCCATCAGTAGATTGATTTTCTAATTCTTTCACTAAGGAGTAAAGATCAATAGTCTTTGAAGCTTTAAGATTAGTACCATAATCTTTCGTTAAATCTAAAGTATAAGTCTTTGTAGTAGTTTCTTTATTATCACCGTCTACTAAATAAGCTGTTATGCTCAAAGGTCGTTTAGCATTAAATTTATTATCCCAAATTTCATACTTAAGCGGTAAATCTGACAATTTTATTGTAGATTTATCTTTCACATAAGTTATTTCCTCATGATTTGGATTAAATCTCAAAGTCATGTTAGTAGTATATGATTTTTGGAATACATCATTAGCCATGCTAAATCCAGTAATTTTCTTAACATCCATTTCAGTTTTGTATTGTTCTGTTTGAATTTTGCCATCTTTTACAACAAATTCTTTTACAATGT
>URUJ01000002.1 GCA_900551095.1 uncultured Anaerococcus sp.
CCGAACGGCACGTACGGTGGTGTGAAAGGGGCTAGATCTTAGCCCCTATTCGATTTCTAATATATATAATTTTTATAACATAATTTGCAATTATAATATATAACTTATAATACAAGTAGATAATTTATCAGCTTGGAGAATTTATGGTATAATAAGATAAAATGGATATATACTGTTAATACACATTGGAGGTATTATGACAATCAGATATGTAAATAATTTAGGAAAAATAACAATTGATGATTCCGTTATAGCAAATATTGCTGTAGCAAGCGTTATGCAATCTTATGGAGTTGTTGGCCTTGCGTCAAGATCTGCAAAAGATGGAATATACAAACTTCTAGGCGTTAATAATATGCAAAGAGGCGTTGAGGTTATAAGAAGAGATAACGGTACTGTTGCTGTATATATTTCTTTATTTTTAGAATATGGTATAAGAATACCAGTTGTATGTCAAAATATAATCGAAAATGTTAAATATAATATTGAAAAATCTTTGAATGTTAATGTTTCTGAAGTAAATATCTATGTTCAAGGAATCAATAGATAGGAGAAGTATGAAAGTAATTGAAGCAAGTAAGCTCCAACAGATGGTCATTGGAGCCTATAAATATTTAGAAGAGAATAAGTCTCTTGTGGACGAATTAAATGTATTTCCGGTGCCTGATGGAGATACAGGTACAAACATGAATATGACCATGAAATCAGGCGTTGATAAGGTTAATCAAACTAGCGGACTAAGTGTTGAAGAAATTGCCAAGGCTTTAAGTCAAGGCACTCTAATGGGGGCTAGGGGTAATTCTGGAGTAATTTTATCTCAACTTGTAAGAGGTATGTCAAAAGCTCTTAAAGGCAAGGATGAAATAGGTCATGCAGAAGTAAGAGATATCTTTAAAAATGCGACTAAAACAGCCTATAAAGCGGTTATGCAACCTACAGAGGGAACAATCCTTACTGTTGCTAGAAAGATGTCTGAAAAGGCTGAAGAAGCCTTTGATGAAAGTAAAAGTTTGGATGATTATTTAGTTGAAATTTTAGCTAGTGGTCAACAAGCTTTAGATAATACTCCAAAACAACTCCCTGTACTTAAGGAAGCAGGAGTAGTTGATTCAGGTGGTCAAGGCCTTATTTTCCTACTTAGAGGTGCTCTTAATGCCTTAAATGGGGAAATTGATAAGGATATTGACTTATCTAATTCTGAAAATGTCGAAGAAGGAACATATAAGCTTGATTTCGAACTTATTATAGAAGAAAATGAGTTTGATAAAATTAATGATTCTATTGAGAATCTGTCAACCAATTTTGACTATGATTACAATGACGGTCGTTTGAAAGCAAACCTTCGTAGTGAACATCCTCAACAAATAATTTCTATGCTTTTAGTTGATGGAGTTTTGGTAAAACTTGAAGTTGAAAATACCAACCCTGTTATAGAAGTGGGGGATAAAACTCCAGAAAATATTAAAAAATATGGTTTTATTGCAGTTTCAAGAGGGGAAGGATTTGATGAAATACTAAAGTCTATGAACATAGATAAAATTATTTCTGGTGGTCAAACCATGAATCCATCAACTGAAGATATATATAAAAATATAGAGGAAGTTAAAGCTGAGAATATAATTATCTTCCCAAATAATAAAAATATCATTATGTCTGCGAAGCAAGCTTGTGAGTTGACAGACAAAAATGCAATGGTCCTAGAAACTAGGTCTATACCTGAGACTTTTACTGCTATGCTTGAATTTGACGAAGATAGCGATATAGAAGAAAATATTGAAAACATGACAGATGCGATTTCTGATATGCACACTGTAGATGTATCTATATCTATTAGAGATACTAGTGTAAATAATATAGAGATCAAAAAAGATGATTATATCGGTATTCTTGATGGAAAGATAGTTGCTACTAAGTCAAATATTGAAGATACAACAAAAGATGCAATAGATATTGCCATTGAAGATGATGATGAAATTTCCCTTATCACCCTATATTACGGCGAAGAAGCTGACAAGAGAAGAGCGAAAGATCTAGTCAAGAAACTAACCAAAGAATATAAAGAAATTGATATAGAATTAGTCTACGGCGGTCAGCCAGTGTACTATTACCAAGCTACCCTTGAGTAAAGATGTAACAAGCCTTAGGGGAATTGGCCCTAAAAAAGCCAAGGCCCTTGCTAGGCTCGATATTTATACCGTTAGTGACTTATATACTTTTTATCCTAGAGAATATGAGGATAGGAGATTTAAATCTAGTGTTCTAAAAGCTAGTCCAACTAGGTCATACTATTTTGAGCGGAAAGCTATATCTAAAGCTTACGTAAAAAGAAATAAAAATATGACGATTTCTTATATGTATTTTGCGGAAGGTAATTTTAAAAAAATTAGGGTAGTATGGTTTAATGATAAATTTTCTATAAGGCAAATAAAACTAAATTCTACTTATAAGTTTTATACGAAAGTATCCCACAAAAATGGATATTATGAAGCAGTAAATCCAATTTTTGAGAATTTAGAAGGGGATAGTATTGGAGGTATATATTCTATTTACCCCTTAACAAGCGGCATTAGTCAGAAGAATATTACTTCCTTTATTAGAGAAGCACTCAAAAACATAGATCCTGGAGAAGAAATTCTGTCTGATGAATTAAAAGAAAAATTTAATTTATTGGATAGAGAAAAAGCTTTAAAAGAGATACACTTTCCTTGCGAGCTTGATAGCTTGATAAAGGCAAAATCTGAAATTAAGATTATTGATTTATTAAAGGAATTGATTTTTCTTGATTATGTGGCAAGGACTCAGATAAACAAGCAAAATATAGAACTTTGCTATAATTTAAATGTTATTTTATCAAAATTAAACTTTTCCTTAACTAGGTCACAGCTTAAATCTCTTAAGGAGATTCTTGAAGATTCTAATAAAGAAACCTCAATGAATAGACTTTTGATAGGGGATGTTGGTTCAGGTAAAACGATAGTGGCATTGATTTGTATGCTAGTATTTGCATTAAATTCTTATCAGTCTGCAATGATGGTGCCTACTGAAGTCCTAGCTATCCAACAATACGAGAAATATAAGAATTTCATGGGAAAATTTGGGGTAAAACTTGCTCTTCTTACTGGATCAAGCAAAAATAAAGATGAAATTAAAAGTCGTTTAAAAAACGGAACGATTGATATGATAATTGGAACTCATGCTTTGATTGAAGAAGACGTTGAGTTTAAAAACCTAAGGCTAGTTGTTAATGATGAACAACATAGATTTGGCGTCAGACAAAGACAAGAACTTGCAAAAAAAGGTATAAATACCAATAATCTAACAATGACAGCCACCCCTATACCAAGAACCTTAAGTCTTAGGATAAATAAAATTCTAGATTTGAGTATAATTAATGAACTTCCTAAAGGAAGAGCAGAAATTTATACTAGTATCGTAAAAGAAGAGCACCAAGAAATACTATTTAATAGAATAAAAGATAATCTTTCAAATGGTAGACAAGTTTATATAGTTACAACAAATATAGATTCTGAAGATACCAATTCTGTTGAAAATCTCTATAAAAAGTATAAGAAAATTTTTAAATCATATAAGGTAGGAAGACTTCATGGTAAGTTAAAATCGAGTGTTAAAGAAGACATTCTAAATAAATTTAATAACCATGAAATTGATATTCTTATTTCTACAACTGTTATTGAGGTTGGAATTGATGTTGCAAATGCAAATACCATGGTCATTTATAACTCAAATAATTTCGGGCTATCACAACTCCACCAACTTAGAGGTAGGGTTGGTAGGGGAAAATACGATTCCTATTGTTATCTTGTGACTAAGGATAATAATCCCAACAGTAAATTAAAGATATTAGTGGATTCTAATGATGGATTTGCAATATCAAAAAAAGATTACGAACTTAGGGGCGGAGGAAAGATATTATCTCTAATTCAACACGGGAAAAATCTTTCAGAGATAGAATATTTAAATATGACTGAGGAAGAGACAAATAAAACTTTTGAGATATTTGATTATTTGAAAAAAATTTCTTATAAGGGTGTGAATTTAGAATTTATAAAAGATTATTTTGATGAAGATAAGGATATAATATTAAACTAATGAAAGTAGTAGCAGGAAAATATAAGGGATTTAATTTATTAAGTCCAAAATCAAAAACATCTCGACCAACTGATAATAAAGTAAAAGAGGCGATTTTTGATATGCTTTATCCCTATAAAAATGACTTCAAAGCCCTTGATTTATTTTCAGGGACTGGTCAGATGGGAATTGAATTTTTATCAAGGGGAGCAAAAGAAGTTTATTTTAATGAGAAAAACTATTCGAATTTTTCAATTCTTAAAAATAACCTTGAAAAGATTGATTGTGAGAATGTTTATCTATATAAGAAGGATTTCGTAAGATGTTTAAAAGATTTTTATGATGAGAAGTTACAGTTTGACTATATCTTTTTGGACCCTCCTTATGAAACGGATTTTATTGATAAGTCCTTGTTTTATATCAAAGAATATGATTTATTGAGTGAAGGCGGTATAGTTATTACTGAATCAAGTATGAATATAGATTTTTCTGAAAAATATAACTTACATACTTTAAAAGAAAAGTCTTACGGAAGGAAGTTTATTAAAATTTATTTAAAATGAAGGTAATTTATCCAGGAAGCTTCGATCCCTTGACTAAAGGACATATGGACATTATCAAAAGATTGAGAGATATGTTTGATGAAGTGATTGTTGCGATATTGAATAACGAAAATAAAAACGCTCTTTTTTCTGTTGATGAAAGAGAAGCTATTTTAGAAGAAGCAATAAAAGAAGAAAACTTAACGAATATATCAATCCACACATTTGACGGACTTCTAGTAAATTTCGCTTGTGATATGGGAGTGAAATTAATAGCTAGGGGCCTAAGAGGTGTGACTGATTATGAGTATGAGAAAAATATTGCTAGGGTAAACTCAACCCTATATGATGGTCTTGAAACAATCTTTCTTTTAAGCAATCCGGCCTATTCATTTGTAAGCTCAAGCGGAGTAAGAGAGATTGCTGCTTTTAAAGGTGATGTATCAGCGTTTGTAAGCCCAAGCGTTGAAAAGAAAATTAAAGAAAAATTTAATTATTAGGAGGAAACATGGCAAACAAAATTACTGATCTTATTCTTGAGATGGAAGATATAATGGATGAGGCAAGTTCTGTACCTTTTTCTAAAAAAATCGCTGTAGATCCTGATGAGATTTACGAAATCTTAAATGAGATGAAAGATAACCTACCGGAAGAAATCAAACAAGCTCAATGGGTAACAGAAGAGAAGGATAGAATTCTTTCTGAAGCGACAAGCGAAGCTGATAACAGATTAAGCCAAGCTGAAGGTGAGATTAAAAATTTCAAAGAACAAGCTAAAAGTCAATTTCAAAAAATGGTAAGTGAAAACGAAATTACCCAACAAGCAAGAAATGAAGCTGATAGAATTTTACAAGAAGCTGCAGCAGAAGCTAAGCAAATTAGAAAACAATCTTACGAATATATTGACAGATTGTTCTCTGCTTCTTCAGAAAACTTCAGCAAGCTATCTCAACAGTTAGAACAAAATAAAAATAAAATTTTACAAAACAAATAAAATTTAGACCTATCGTTTGATAGGTCTATTATTATGGATAAAATCGTAGTTCATTTCTTTACCTATTCCTAGATTGTAAAGGTTCGAAGAATCTATCATTTTAGTATATATAGATAAATTTTTTTTATCTAGTTTTGACTGATCTTTCTTGTTTATAATTATATTTAAATTATTAGATATTTCTCCAAAAAATTGAATTGCTTTTTCATTATAGGCCAATACTTTTATGAAATTTATATCAATATCATTTAAGTCAGAACTATTAACTAGGAGACAATTTATAATAAATCTTTTTATTCTGGACTTAGTATACCTTAAGGAAGCCGCCTGATCTAAAAAAGATGCATATGAAACAGTATTATTTGAAATTTTCTTTAAGTAGTTTTCCAAGCCTTCTTCGTATCCTAGTATATTTTTTGTATCAATATCCTCTAAGAAAATTTTATACTTAAAAAGAGTGTAGATAATATTTTCGTTAAAGGATTTGTATTTTTTTCGGAAATTTATAAAATTGTTATAAGATTCATCGGGCATCAAACTTTTTATTTGTGGGCTCAGATTGTATCTAATGGCAGTAGATGAAGCGTACGCCTTGTCATTAATAGATATATCCTTATTCTTTGTTCTAATTCTTTTTATAGGATATGACTTAATTTTCGAGTCTATTTTATGAATTGATTTAATATATTCCAAAGCTAGAATATTGTTAGCAGAGATAAAATCATCATTTACAAACTTTTTTAGGGCTTTTATTTTAGCTTTGGGGTAAGAATAACCTATTCCAAGATAAGTTTTCATATCATTATCAATAGTAGATTGGTTATTAATTATTGTCTTTGCATCTTTTAGAAAGATAGAAGGCTCGATGTTTTCGATTCCAAAGACCAAATAATCTATATTCATCTTATCTAAAATTGTTACTGATTTTAGGGCGAAATATTCAGCAGACTGAAGGCTAACAAAACTAGGCATTTCTATAACCAAATCAAAGCCAGATTCAATAGCTGTTTTAGATCTTGAATACTTATCCATAATAGCGGGTTCACCTCTTTGTACAAAATCACCGCTCATAATAGTTACGGTTAAATCAACACCTAATTCATTTTTTGCTTTATCTAATAAATATTTATGTCCGTTATGAAATGGATTAAATTCCGAAATTATTCCTAATGTTTTCATCTTTACCTCAAATTCTTTTTATTATTATACTAATACTTTTCTTACTATTCATTTAAAAGGTCTTATTTGGAATCTGATTAATATTTATGAATAAAATTTTCAATTAAAGGTCTTATATGGTATAATAATTAAAGAAATATCAACTAGGAGGAATTATGATTTCAGCAAATGATTTAAGAAAAGGTGTAACATTCGTTTATGATAATGACGTTTATCAAGTAGTAGATTTCCAACACGTTAAACCTGGTAAAGGAGCTGCTTTTGTTAGAGCTAAGATTAGGTCTGTTATGAACGGTGGAGCAAAAGATGTGACCTTTAACCCAAATGAGAAATTTGAGAATGCAATTATTTCTACAAAAGAAATGCAATATTTATACAATGATGGTCAACTTTATTACTTTATGGATCCAGAAAGTTTCGAACAAATTGGTATCGAAGAGGAAAATGTAAAAGACGCAATAATTTATGTTAGAGAAAATGATACTGTTTTAATTAAATTTTATGAGGGCAAGCCATTTTCTATTGATGCACCAAACTTTGTTGAGCTTAAAGTAGAAAAGACAGAACCGGGTATCAAGGGAGATACAGCAACAAACGTTACAAAACCAGCAACAGTTGAGACTGGAGCAGTAATAAATGTACCTATATTTATCAATGAAGGTGATATTATAAAAATTGATACAAGAAGTGGCGAGTACCTATCAAGAGCTTAGGAGATATAAATGTCAAATAACTTTAAAGATGGTTCAGTAAAAATTGCTGACGAGGTCATAGATCAAATAGCAATTCAAGCAGCTAATGATGTATATGGGGTTTATGAAGAAAACTCTGATGAAAGTTTTATTCATTCATTTCAAGCCAAGACTACAAAAACATCTATAAGAAATGTTGCAGGAAATTTAGTTATAGACTTAGACCTATCATTGGATAAAAATGTAAATGTAAGAAAAACAGTGAAAAAAATCCAAGAAAATGTAAAAAATGTCGTGGAAACTATGACAGGTTTAAACGTTAGCAAAGTTAATATAAATATAACTAAATTAGAAATATAATGAAGAGATCTGACCAAAGAGAATGGGTTTTTAAACTCATATTTCAAGATACTATAAATAAAATTGAAGATTGTAAAGATATTTTAGAAAACCACGATATAAGTGAGGACGAAAAATTTATCGTAGATTCTATTGATTCATATCGAGAAAACTTTGATATTATTAATGAAAAATTGGAAAATAACATTCCAAAAGGGATGCCTAAACTTAGTAGGGTGGTTAGGTCTATAATTTACTTATCTATAAATGAAATTTATTTTTTAGATATACCTGTGTCAGTTTCAATCAATGAAGCAGTCAACTTAGCTAAGAAATTTTCTGAAGAAGATGATTATAAGGTAGTAAATTTGATATTGGGTAATATCGTTAGAAATGATAATAAGTAAATGAATAAGCCTTTAAGTGTAAAACAATTTAATGAATATATAAAATCAAATATAAAACACGATCCGATTTTTCAAAGATTAAATTTAACCGGTGAGCTTTGTAATATCAGAATAAATAATTACCATCTTTATTTTTCACTCAAAGAAGGTAGCGATATTATTGATGCAGTAATTTATTATTATGAAGATAAAGAGATAAGTTTTGACTTTAGCCCTGGCAAGGAAGTAGTTATTAAGGGTAATCTTTCATTAAATAATTACTCATCAAGACTTATTATCATTGTAAAAGAGATTTATGATGCAGGACTATCAAAAGATTACAAAGAGTTTCTCAAGATGAAAGAAGAGTTTAACTCTAAAGGATATTTTGATAGAGATAAGAAAAAACCAATTCCCAAATTTGTTAAAAATATTGGATTAATTACATCCAAAGATGGCGCTGCTTTTGTTGATTTTCTTGCGATGATAAATAGTAGGGCAAATGACATACATATTTATTTTGAACCGGTTAAGGTGCAGGGAGCTGACTCAGAAAGTTTAGTTGCTAAAGCCATAAATAGACTTGATAGTCTTAATCTAGATGTGATTGTAATTACAAGAGGTGGTGGATCAACCGAAGACTTATCTAGTTTTAATCAACGAAAAATAATAGAGGCTGTTCACTTAGCTAAAACTCCTATTATCTCTGCTATCGGCCATAATATTGATACGACTCTTATAGATTACACTAGTGATTTAAGTTTACAAACGCCGACAGAGGCGGGTAGTTTCCTAATATCTGGCTATATAGATTATGAAAACTATTTAAAAGAGAAGTTCTTAAAGGCAAGGCGTGCCATAGATAATAGGATAGATATCACAGAGCTTAATCTTAAGCTACTTAATGCTAAAATTTTAAACTTATCACCAGCAAGAAAAGTAGATCAAAAATTTAAAGACATTAAGAATTTAAATAAAAATTTAGATCAAATTATGGAAAACGCACTATCTTATAATGAATCTAGGTTAAATAAGTTAGCTTATAAGTTTAATTATTTAGAAAAATTAATAGATATTAGAAAAAATCAGATTGAAATAAAGCTTGGTGAAAAAAATATCTATTCAGCTTATAGTCTTAAAAATAATGATGAAGTAGAGCTAGTATTTAGCGACGGTAGTTTAAAAGCAAGGATTATACATGGATAAATCTTTTGAAGATCAATACAAACAAATAGAAGAAATTTTAGAAAAAATTGAAAATAATAAGGAAAATTTAGACGAGTCAATTAAGCTTTATGAACAAGCAAAAAAGATGTATAGGGATCTAGAAAACAAGCTTGATGGATATAGAGCTAAGGTAGAAGTAATTAAAAATGATGAATGATAAGTTTTTGAAACTATTAAATGAAAATAAAATCAAAATTGACAGAGAGGTAAAGTCTTATTTTAATCCAGAAAGTATTTTAGAAGAGGCTATGGCTTATTCGACAGATGGAGGGAAGAGGATAAGGGCTTTTCTGTATCTCGAATGTAAGAAAATGTTTTCTTCAGAAGTTAATCAACTAGATTATAAATATGCTTTAGCTTTAGAATTCATCCACGCATATTCTCTTGTGCATGATGACCTGCCTGCAATGGACGATGACGACTATAGGAGAGGTAAGGAAAGTGTTCATAAAAAGTTTGGAGAAGATATAGCAATTTTAACAGGAGATGCCCTACTAAACGAAGCTTGCCTTATACTTTTTGACTTAGCTAAGGAGGATTCTTCTTATTTGGAAGCGGGTCTTTATACATTAAAAAAAGCCTCAAGATTTGGTATGATTGACGGCCAAGTATTGGATTTAAAAAGGACTAAAAATTACGATTTTACTTACCTTACCAAAGTATATAAGAAGAAAACATCAGATTTATTTAAAGCAGCTTGCGTTTCAGCTTCTTTAATTACTAATCAAGGACAAGCTATCAATAAAAACATAGAAAATTTTGCGGAAAATCTCGGTCTTGCTTTTCAAATTCAAGATGATTTATTAGAAGATACATATACAGAAGAATTAAATATTTTAAATGTGATGACAAAAGATGAGGCGTTAAATATTCTAGATGAGGTCAATATTAAGGCAAAAGAATCAATAAAAGATTTTAAAAATAATGAGGTCTTATTATATTTAATATATTACCTGTCAAGTCGAAGTTATTAGGGGAAGTTATGAAAAAATATACTAGACAAAGATTAATATTAGATATTATTCAAAACAATGATGTCAGAACACAAAGTCAACTTTCTGACATTTTAAAGGCTCAAGGTGTAAATGCTACTCAAGCAACTATATCAAGAGATATCAAGGAACTAAGGATTTCAAAGGTTCAAAGTGACGATTACGAGTATAAGTATACGGTAGTAGATGCAGTTTATGATACTTTGACAGAGAGAATTGAGAAGATTTTTAAAGAAGCTGTTCTTTCAGTGGAAAAATCAGCCCAACTTATAGTAATTAAAACAATTTCATATTGTGCAACTGTATGTGGTCAGTATATAACTAACGCTAAGTTAGAAAATGTTGGAGGTATAGTTACAGGAATTGATACTATCTTTATAACACCAAAAGACTTTGATTCTATAGATGACCTTGTAGAAGATATAAGGGCACTTGTTAAATAATGCTTGCAGAGCTTTACATAGATAATTTCATCATAATAAAAAAAGATCATATATTTTTTGAAGATGAATTTAATGTACTAACAGGAGAGACTGGTTCTGGAAAATCAATAATCTTAGAGGCGATAAACTTATTACTCGGCAAACGTGCTAGTAAGGATGTTATAGGTAATTTTAAAGAACAAACTATAATAGAAGCTGTTTTTGTATTGGATGAAGATTTAATTCAAAAGCTAGAAAGAATAGGAATAAGCTTTGATGACGATAGGCTTATTATAACAAGAAATATAAGTAAAAATAATTCTAGCATTAGAATTAATGGTAGATTATCAAATATTAATATCCTAAAAGAAATCAGCGATGATTTAATAGACATATATAAACAGGGAGATTCTAATATTTACATGAATAAGGCGAATTATATCGACCTTATTGATTCATACCAAAATGATAAAGAAACGGTCGAACTTAGAAGAAATCTTGCTGATTTATATAAAGAAAAAAATGACTATATAAAGCGTTTTGAAGATTTTGATTTATCAGATGAGGAATTAAGTAGACAAAGAGACTTAATAAATTATCAAATTAATGAGATTGATAGTATTGATTTGTTTAATATAGATGAAAATGAACTTGAAAACGAATATAAAAGGCTCAGCAATATTTCAAGTCTAAAGGAAGGATATTATAAACTTCTAGAACTTATTGACTCTAGTGATTATGATACACCTTCAGTAAGTAAATTATTAAATGAAGGTGCATCTAGCATTGCAGATTTTGTAGATATTGATAAAAAGTCATCGGATTTATATAATAGGCTAATAGCCTTATCCGATGAATTAGATGATATATATTCTGATGCAGATTCTTATGTGGATTTTTTATCGACTGATCCTGAAAAATTAGAAAACTTAGAAGATTTAAATAAAAAACTTTTTGATTTAAAAAGAAAATATGGAAACAGCATAGATGATATCAAAGCTTATTATAATTCTATTAAAGAAAGGCTAATTGAATTAGATCAGATCGATGATTTGAGAAATAACATTACTAGTGTACTTGAAAATATTGATAAGAAAATGCTTGAAAATGCAGAGCGAATCCACGATATTAGGGTAAAAAAGATAAAAAGCCTTGAAAAGTCTCTTAATAAAGAAATTGTGGAATTAAATATAAAAAATGGTAAATTTAAAGTCGACCTTACTAAAAAAGAAAATATAGACAAAACTGGCTATGATGAAATAGATTTTCTCATAAGAACAAATAAGGGTGAGAAATTAACATCCTTAACCAAAACTGCTTCAGGTGGAGAGATATCAAGAATTATGCTTGCATTTAAGGAAGTCTTTGCTAGTTTTGACGATATAGACACAATGATTTTCGATGAAATTGATACTGGTATAAGTGGTAGAACTGCCCAAATAGTAGGTGAAAAAATCCTTGACCTATCAAAGAAAAGACAAATTATAGCAATTAGCCACTTACCTCAAATAGCTTCTCTTGCCAATAATCACATATTAATTAGCAAAGAAGATACAGGTGATTTTACTATATCAAGTTCTAAAACTATTACTGACAAAGATAGAACCCTTGAAATAGCGAGATTAATTGGTGGGGTTGATATTACAGAGACTACAATTAAATCAGCCGAAGAGATTTTGACGATGGCGGAGGATCTAAGAAATGAATGAAGAAAAGTTTTATGAAAAGACAATCAAATCTGATACAATATATGACGGAAAGATACTTAAGCTAAGAGTGGATACTGTAGAGCTAGAAAATAAAAGATATTCAAAAAGAGAAATTGTTGATCACCAAAAAGGCGCAGGAATTATTGCTTTTGATGGTCCCGATAAATTATGGATGGTAAGTCAATATAGAAAGGCTATTGATAAGGTTACTTTAGAAATACCAGCTGGACTTGTAGATCCTGGAGAATTACCAATAGAAACAGCCAAAAGAGAGCTCCAGGAAGAAGTGGGTTATTTTCCGGAAAAAGTGACCTACCTCTTTGATATGCACGCTTCTCCTGGTTTTACAAATGATAAGCTATCTTTTTTTCTAGCAGATAATTTAGTTAATTCAAAGCTAGAACAAGACGAGGATGAGAATGTGGCAAGTAAGTCATATCCTGTAAAAGAGCTTTATCAGATGGTGGAAAATGGCGAAATAACAGATGCTAAGACTATTATTGCTATTTTTTATGCTTTAAGAAAAATTAATGAAGCTTAATATAAAGCTTGAAGAATTTGAAGGTCCTTTTGACCTTCTTTTAAAACTGATAGATAGAGAAAAAATTGATATCTATGATGTCAAAATTGAAGAAATTACGAATCCTTTTTTAGAGGAAATGGCGAAAATAGATATTGATATATCAATGTTATCTGAGTTTATTTATACTTCATCAATCCTACTTACAATTAAGGCTAATAAACTTTTGCCAAAGCCAGAAAATGCAACCTTAGAAGAAGACTTCTTATCTTATCTAATAGAATATAAAAAAATAAAGTCAGTTCAAGACGATTTCAAAATATTAGAGGATGAGGCGAGAAAGATACATTCAAAATACCAGGAAGATTTGTCAGTTTACCAAAAGGAAAATTTTGTAATATCACAGGATATAGATATTTTATCCCAAGAGTTTTCTAAACTAATAAGGAAACTTGATAAAGATAAAAAAAGTGAGGAAAAAATATTCGAACAAGTAAAAATTCCGGACGTTAATTCTTACCTTGTTAGTTTGAGAAAAACTTTAAACTTTTCTAAAGAACTCAATTTAATTGATATTACAAGAAGGATAAACTCAAAGGCGGAATGTATAGCTACATTTCTAGCTCTATTAGAACTTGTCAGATTAAACGAAATCTATATAAAACAAACAGAAATAAATTCATTTAAAATTTTTAAGAGGAACAAATGACGGATTCTTATTTAAAAGGCCTTATAGAGGAAGTCTTATATGTGTGGGCAGAACCTATAAATATTGACGAAATAAATAAAATCTTATTTGATTTTAAAAAGGCAGATATAAAAAAATGCCTTGAAGAAATGGTTGATGAAAGAAAAGATGCTACTAGCGGACTAGTTATTAGAACTTTTAATGATTCTTTTCAGTTTACAACTAGGAAGGCTAGTGATAAATATTTTGAATCAATTCTTTCAAAATCAGATAAGAAACTTACTAATTCTACCCTAGAGACCTTGTCTATTATTGCCTATAAACAGCCAATTACAAGGGCTGAAATAGATAAGATAAGGGGGGTTAATTCTCAATCGACCATTGATTCACTTTTAGAAAAGAAATTAATTTTAGAAAAAGGTAGGCTTGATAAGATTGGAAAGCCAATTATTTATGGAACTACAGATTTGTTTTTAAAGTATTTCAATATAAATTCCTTAGAAGACCTACCTGAAATAAGGATAGATAATGATGAGGATAAATAAATATATAGCTCATTCCGGTTATACTTCTAGACGAAAAGCTGATGAATTGATTTTTAAAGGGAAAGTAAAATTAAACGGACAAACCATAAAAGAGCCTGGAGTGCAGGTTCATGATAATGATGTAGTTGAAATAGACGGGAAAGTTTTATCTATTGAAAAGAAATTTTATATCAAATTATATAAGCCAATAGGTTTTATAACATCAAATTTTGATCCCTATAATGAGAAAGATCTAAATGATCTTGTAGATATTGATAAGAGATTTTTTGCATCCGGAAGATTAGATAAGGATAGCGAAGGATTACTTATAATAACTAACGATGGTGAATTTACTAACAATTTGATTCATCCAAAGTTTAAACTTGATAAAGAATACATAGTTAAAGTAGATAGTAAATTAAGTAAAAATCAGGAAAATGAGTTTGAAAATGGACTAGATATTGGTAATGGAGAAAAAACTTCGGATGCTAAGATAGAATATCTTGGAAATAATGTATACAAAGTAATAATTCATCAAGGATATAATAGACAAATTAGGAGAATGTTTAAGGTTTTAGGGAAAAAAGTTATAGCTCTTAAGAGAATTAAGATAGGTAAAATTTCTTTATCAGACCTTAAGGAAAAAGAGTATAGATACTTTGATAGCGAAGAATTAAAATTTGTAGAAGAAATCAGAAGATAGGAAACTATCTTTTTTTGTGGGATAAAGATGAAAACAATAGGAATTATAGGAGCTGGACCCGCTGGGTTAATGGCGGCAATTCAAGCTAAAAATGAAAATAATCAGGTGATAATTTTTGAAAAAAATTATAGGATAGGGAAAAAACTACTAATGACAGGAGGGGGCAGATGTAATATTACGAATATGGCATATTACGATGATTTTCTAGCAAATGTCATTACTAATAGAAAGTTTTTATATTCCTCCTATTCTAGGTTTGATAACTACGCTTTGATAGATTTATTAAATGAAAATGGTATAGAAACTATTGTAGAAGATAATGGTAGAGTCTTTCCTAAATCAGAAAAAGCCTTAGATATTGTGAAGTTTTTTGAAGATAAGATAAAAGAAAAATCAATTGATTTAAAGATGAACACAAATATTAAAAAAATTTATAAATATGAAATATTTTGCCTTACTGATCAAAACAATAAAACATATTCTTGTGATAATCTTATAATAGCCACAGGAGGCAAATCCTATCCAAATACTGGTTCAGATGGTTATGGTTACACTTTAGCAGATAAAATGGGTCATGAAATTGTCGAAGCAAAAGCCGTGCTCGTGCCTATTTTTATAAAAGATAATCTTAATTTAAAAGCTCAATCTTTTAAAGAAGTCTATATTAATATCGAAACTGACCAGGGGCAAGTAACAATTTCTGGAGATCTTATGATTAATGCAAAATTTCTGACAGGCCCTGCAGCTTTAAAGGCAAGTTCCTTTATGGTTGATAAAAAAATAAAGAGCTTAGCGATAGATTTTTTGCCAAAGCAAAGCTACAATGAAATAGAAGAAGAAATTTTAAATCTTATAAAAAGGAATTCTAAAAAAAGTATAGGAAATGCTTTAAAAAGTATATTAAATTTTTCCTTACTTGAGGTGATATTCTTTTTATTAAATATTGATATAAACAAAAAAGCTAGTGAGCTTACTAGAGATGAGAGAAATTCTATTACAGAAAAGATAAAGTCTTTTAATCTTCAATTTGAAAGGTTAGGCTCTTTTCAATCTGCTATTGTTACAAGAGGCGGAGTAGATGTAGCTAGTATTAATCCTAAAAATATGCAATCGAGATTAGTAGATGGTTTATTTTTTGTAGGGGAAATTCTAGATATCGATAGCCTTACTGGAGGCTTTAATTTACAGACTTATTTATCGACAGCTTATGCTGCCGGAACTTACATTAAGGAGAATTAATGACATATATAATTGCAATCGACGGGCCAAGTGGATCTGGAAAATCGACCGTATCACAGATTCTGGCAGAAAAACTAAATATAGAATATCTAAATACAGGATTGATGTATAGGGCCGTAACAAAATATTTCCTCGAAAAGCAAGTTAATGAGAATACAGATGACTTTATTTTGAAAAAATTATTGGATGAAATCACAGTCGACTTTAAGGATAATAGGTTATTTTTAAATGGGGTTGATGTTACGGATGAACTAAGGAATGATGAAATTACTAGCAATGTTTCTTGGGTATCAGCGCGAGATTATGTAAGAGAAAAAATGGTCTTTTTACAAAGAAAAATTGCTGAAAATACATCTTTTATCCTCGATGGCAGAGATATAGGAAGTGTGGTATTTCCAGATGCCAAGTATAAATTCTATCTTACAGCATCAGCTATCACAAGAGCCAAAAGGAGATTTGACCAAGGTGAATCTGACCTGACTATAGAAGAAATAGAAAAGGCAATAATAAAAAGAGACAATTATGATTCAAATAGGAAAATTGCCCCACTTAAGGTAGCAGATGGAGCTATTGTTATAGATAGTTCTAAACTAAATATAGACCAAACTGTTGAGAAAATTTTATCATATGTGGAGAGTGATGATGTTTTATAATATCATGGTAGCAATCGTTAAAGTCTTATTTTTTCCGTTCTTTAGGATAAAAGTTCATGGAAGGAAAAATATTCCTGAAAAAACAGATATAATAGCTTGTGCTAACCATTGGTCAAACTTAGATCCGTTGTTTCTTGCTATTTCGTTGCCGATTAAGTTCAATTTTATGGCAAAAAAAGAACTTTTTGAAATACCAATATTGAGAAATATTCTAAAAGAAGCGGGGAGTTTCCCAATAAATAGACAAGGAACTGATTTAAAATCATTAAGATATGCTATAGGACTTATAAAAGATGGAAAAACTCTTGGAATTTTTCCTGAAGGAACTAGAGTCAAAGAAGCTTCTAGGGATAATATGCACGAAGGAATAGGGTTTATTGCCTTGAAAGCAAAAGCTGATATTCTCCCAATTGAGATTGTTACAACATATAAATTGTTTTCTAGAGTTGATATATATGTAAAAGAGTCTATAGAAATTGATAAATATAAAGACCTCAAAAACAAAGAGGCGATGATTAAAATAAGTGATGAAGTATTTCAGAATATATACGAGAATCAAAAAGCATTAGAAAGTGAGAAAAATGGAAATAATAGAAGCTAAAAATTCTGGTTTTTGCTTTGGCGTAAAAAGAAGCGTAGACTTCGCTGAAAAAGCAATAGCGAGTGATAAAAAGGCTTATTGTCTTGGTCCTTTAATTCATAACCCACAATTAGTTGAAAGTTTTGAAAAAAGGGGACTAACAGTGATTGACCACGAAGAAGCCTTAAATATAAAAGATAGTTTTATAGTAATAAGAGCGCACGGTGAATCTTACGAATTTAAATCTAAATTGATAGAAAATGGGAATGAGCTACTAGATGCGACATGCCCAGTTTTAAATAATATATATAAAAAAATTGTAGATATGGAAGATAAAGGTTACCAAGTAATAATTGTTGGAGATAAAACACATCCAGAAATAATTGCTATGGACTCTTGCATAAAAAACGGTATAGTAGTTTCAGATGAGACTGAAGCAAAAAATATTAAGAATTACGAAAAGCTATATGTAGTAAGCCAAACTACAAATAGGTTGGAGTTTTTTAGAAATATTGCTAACAAGTTAGAAGAAAATAATGATAGTGTAGTAATAGAAAACACAATCTGCAATGCAACTAAATTAAGGCAAGACTCTGCAAAACAACTTGCAAGTCAGGTTGATTGTATGATTGTAGTTGGTGGTTTTAATAGTTCTAATACAAACAAGCTGTATCAAGTAGCTAGTTTGTTTTGTAAAAATGTTTTAAGGATTGAAACTGTTAAAGATCTACCTTTGCAAAAGCTCTCTAAATTTAAAAAATTAGGAATAATCGCAGGAGCCTCTACGCCTGAGTCGATTATCGAGGAGGTAGTAAGTAGTATGGATGAATTCACAAAAGAAGAATTTATGAACAGTCTAGAGAATAGTTTAAGAAAGATTTACCCAAAAGAGGTAATTACAGGTACAGTAATCAACGTTAAAGATGATGAAGTATTTGTTGATATCCAATACCGTGCTGATGGTATTGTTAAACTAGACGAAATGACTGAAGAGGAACAACAAGATCCTAAAAACAATTTCGAAGTAGGTAATGACATAGATGTATATGTTATAAAACTTGATGACGGTGAAGGAAATGTATCCCTTTCTACAAGAAGAGTAGAAGGAATGAAAGCTTGGACAGAACTTTCTGGAAAATATGAAAATGAAGAGCTAGTTCATGGTAAAGTTACAGGCTTTAACAAGGGTGGTCTTACCGTTGAAGTAAACGGTGTAAATGGTTTTATACCAGCAAGCCAAATTGCAACATACTTCGTTAAAAATTTAAAGAAATTCGTTGGTGAAGAATGGGATCTTAAAATCATAAGCATTGACGAAAGAAAAAATAGATTAGTTTTATCTAGAAAAGATGTACTAGAAGCTGAACTAGATGACCTTTGGGAAGAGCTTGAAGAAGGTCAAGTAGTAGAAGGTAAAGTTGCTAGACTTACAGATTTCGGTGCATTTGTTGAAGTAAACGGACTTGACGGACTTCTTCACGTATCAGACATCGCATGGACAAGAGTAGAACATCCATCAGATGTATTAAATGTTGGCGATGATATAGAAGTTAAGATTCTAAAACTAAATAAAGAGAAAAATAGAATCTCTCTTGGACGTAAACAACTTATAGAAAAACCATTTGAAAAATTCGTAGGTGAACACGAAGTTGGCGACGTTGTAGAAGGTAAGGTTGTCAACCTACTTGACTTTGGTGCTTTCGTTGAAGTAGCAGAAGGCGTTGAAGGTCTAGTACACGTTTCTGAAATTTCATGGGATCACGTTGAAAAACCATCTGACGAACTTAATGTTGGTGATGTTATCGAAGTCAAGATAATCTCAATTGACAAGGAAGAAGAAAAAGTTGGTTTATCAATAAAAGCTCTAAAAGAAGCTCCAGAAAGACCTGAGAGAAAGCCAAGAAAACAAGCTAGAAATAACGATAGACCAAGAAGGAAAGTTGAAAAAGATAACTCAAAAGGTTTCGGTGATGATGACCTAAACAACAACCTTGGAGATATGCTTGCCCAAGCTTTATCTGAACAAGGATCTGATGATTTACTAGGTTCAGTCGAAGAGGACGCTGAGTAAAAAATATATTAAAAGGGATGACTTAGATCATCTCTTTTTTTACTTAAGGAGTAACATGGCAAATACAAAATTAGAAAAATACAAAGACTATTTTAAGGGAAAGACTTATAATATAACAACTTTTGGATGTCAAATGAATGAGCATGACTCTGAAAGAATTTCCTTTATTTTGGAAGATTTAGGATACACCTACGAAGAAGATAGGAAAAAAGCAGACTTTATATTATTTAATACTTGTCTTGTTAGAGAAAATGCTGAATTAAAGTTATACGGTCAAGTTTCTTCACTAAAAAAACTCAAAGAAGCTCATCCTGAAAAAATAATAGCAGTATCTGGATGTATGATGCAAACAGAAGTAGCGAGACAAGTCATAATTGATAAACACAGAGAAGTTGATATTATATTTGGTACAAAAAATATAAATTCACTTGCGGATTTGATTTTCAGATATCTTGAAACAGGTGAGAGAGTTGTTGATATATCAACAGATAATGTTAAAGATGATTTTGTAAAATATAACACTCCAAACCACTTCCAAGCCTACGTAAATATTATGACTGGATGCGATAATTTCTGTTCGTATTGTATAGTTCCAGAATCAAGAGGTAGGGAAGAGTCCAGAAGACCTTCCTCAATTATAGAAGAGGTAGAATATCTAGTTGGTCAAGGATACAAAGAGGTAACACTTTTAGGACAAAATGTTAATTCATATGGAAATAAAGCTGATTTTGACCAAACTTTCCCAGAATTACTAGAAAGAGTTGCTCAAATTCCAAACTTAAAACGATTGAGATTTACAACAAGTCATCCAAAAGATTTATCAGATGATTTAATAAAGGTTATAAAAAGAAATGACAATATATGTAAATATTTCCATCTTCCTTTGCAATCAGGATCTGATAAAGTTCTTAAGGATATGAATCGTAAGTATACCCAGGAAAAGTATCTTGAAAGAGTAAGCAAATTAAGAGAAGAAATTCCTGAGATTGCAATATCTACAGATATAATTGTTGGTTACCCTACAGAAACTGAAGAAGATTTTGAAAAAACTCTTGATGTTTGTAGAAAAGTAGGCTATGATACAGCTTTTACTTTTAAATATTCGCCTAGACCTAAGACTAGAGCAGCAAAATTAAAACCAATTGACGATGATATTGTCCAAGATAGGTTTGATAGACTTTTAGATGTCTTATATCCAATCTTTTATGAGAAAAATAAAACATATATAGGAAAAACTGTAGAAGTATTATTAGAGTCAGAGAGTAAAAACAATCCTGAGGTTTTAACAGGTAGGACAGATGATTATAAATTAGTTCATGTCAAGGCTAATAAGGACATGATTGGAGAAATTGTAAAGGTTAAGATTACTGATAATACATCTTTTACAATTTCAGGTGAACTCTCTGAATAAAATTTCCCAGAAATTCTGGGATTTTTTATTTGGGTGAAAAGCTTTGCAAAATATTAACGTTATGTATGATTTATATTAAGTGTTTTAAAAGCTTTTTTTATAAAAAAATTTCGGGTATAATACTCTTTGTTAGAAAGGAGGTTATATGAAAGATGTTTCTGTGAAAGCAAAGGCAAAGCTTTCAAATATTTTGGATGATGACTTGCTAGATAGCTTAATAAGAGAGAATGATTTGTCAGGAAAGTCTAGGTATCTTAAAAATAATTATGAATTTATTAGTCTAGATGATGACAAACTAACTATAGAAGATAAGCTTAATAAGCATTTTTACAAGGAACTCAGAAGTTTGGAATATTTCCTAACTGGACTTGAGAAGGAATTTTACCAGCTGTATTTTTCTATTTTTAAAATATATTTGATACAAGAGATAATTACGAGTATCTTAAATGGGTCATTGAATGACAATTTAGGATATTTTAAGAGTAGTCCTTATTATGAAGGCATGAACCTTGATTTTAATACAAGCTTTGATGATTTTATAGGAAGTATAGATGATTATCACTTAAGAAGAGTCTTAGAACCATTTTTAAATGAGAATATGGATAAGGATTCAATTATTTTCTTATCATCTAACGCACTTATAAAATCTTATTACAGAGAACTTTTGAAATTGAGCAAGAAATTCCCATCAAAAGAAGCAAAAATAATTAAAAATTTCTTGGCTGAGGAAATTAACTTATTAAACTTTGAGATGCTTTATAGGTTAAAGTCTTTTTTTGATGTAAATGATAGCGAGATTTTCAATTATTTAATCGAAGGCGGATACTTATATAATGGTCAGAGATTAAAGAAAATTTCGAATTTGATTAGAGAAGATTTTATTCATTATTTTAAAGATAGTAAATATGAAAATATATTCAAAGATCCAGATATGTTTTATAAGAAAATGCAGGAGAAAAGACTAAAGAATTTCCGAGATGAAATAATCAAAGAAAGGTCTGATAGTCTATATATAATCTCTGCTATGAATCTTTTATATTTAAATATGAAAAATATAATAGCTATTTTGGAAATGGATGATAAGTATTCTTACAGTCAAAAAGAAGAGTTATTAATAGGAAGGTAAATATGGCAGTAGAAAAAATGCACCTGGTAAATATTACATCTAGGTTGGAAAATCTTAAAGATTTACTTGTGGATGTGGTAAATATTGGTCAAATAGAACCAATTGATGCTTTCAATCAAGTCGCCAGTAGAGCTTTTTCAGTAACAGCAAATACAGAAAATGTAGAGCTAACTGAAGATATGAATGATATAACAAGCTTCGAAGGTCTTTCTAAATCTGATATTGAAAAGATAACTTATCTTAACAAAGTTTTAGAGATTGATGAAGAAGATGAAGAGCTAAGTATAAACAATGTGGTAATTTCAAGAGAAAAACTTGAAGATTTATACGAGGATTTAGCTCCACTTATAAAAAAGAGAGAAAAACTTCTAGAAAAAAGAAAAGAACTCTTAGATTTTAGGGCCAACTTGGATATACTTGATAGAGCTGATATTGATATAGACAAGATTAAACAGTTGAATTATTTTGATTTTAGATATGGAGAAGTATCTAAGGATGGTAGGTTCATTTTAAAGAATAATTATGAAAATATACCATCACTAATAATCCATCTTGATAGTGAGGCAGTTAAGTCTTCTGATGCGTTAAATGAAATTATTGAGTTAGATAAAAAGACAAGCATTAGAAGAAAAGAAGTTGATGAGATAATTTCTAACGAAAGAGAAGAAAGTCTCAAGGTAGCATCTAGAATAGATTCTAAGTATTCTAATATGATTCAAGATGAAATTATTAGTATTAATTCAAAATATGATAAAGAAATTGAAGAGCAAAGTAAAAATATTAAAAGCGAATATACCAAGTTAAGAACTGATGTCTCAAATCTTTACAATGACAAAGTAGACTCTTTGGTTGATTATGCTTTTGATATAATTGTGAAAGGGGATTAAATGACAGATAAAGTAAAGAATTCTAAAGAAAATTATTTGTTAGTTTACCCTAAGCAGGTTAAAGAAGATATAGCAAGAGCTGTTAATACTATGGGCTTTATTGATAAAGAAATTCCTGACCAGGATTTATCTTCTATCAATGAGGAAATTGAGAATGTTGATAAAGAACTAGCAGATATTGATAGCAAGATTAAGCAAATTAAGACATCTAATAAGGAAGTTGTTGACAACTTACCAAACTCTTTGGAATATTATGAAAAGAGTGATGAACTTGTGTCAAAAATGGCTAGGGGAAATAAGTACCTATACCTTACAGGATGGGTTCCAGATTCAAAAATAGATGACTTTAAAGACTTATCAGAAAAATACTCTGATACTACAGTTACAGTCAAAGATGAAACTAATCAAGCACCACCAACAAAACTAAAAAATAACAAATTATTTAGACCATTTGAATTTTTGGTAAATATGTATGGTGCTCCAAATTATAATGAATTAGATCCAACACCATTTTTTGCAATATCATATATGCTATTATATGGAATGATGTTTGGTGATCTTGGTCAAGGTTTAGTTTTTGTATTGTTAAGTTTTTTAGTTGATAAGAAAAATAAAACCTTTGGCTCTCTTATAAGGAGAATAGGATTTTCAGCGTGTTTCTTTGGTTTAATGTATGGATCAGTATTTGGTATAGAAACCTTGATACCAGCCTTACTTATAAAACCATTTGATAATATTATGAAAGTTCTTATAGCATCGGTAGCATTCGGTATAGGACTTCTCTTGATTGCTTATTGCTTAGGAATATATAACAAATTAGTTAAACAAAAAAATATAGAAGAAGGTATTTTTGGTAAAGAAGGATTTGCAGGACTCATGATGATGACTTCATTTGTAATCCTCATACTAAATATAGTAAACATTAGTGTAATTCCAAAAAATGTTGGAGTGGTAATGCTGATTGCTTCTATAGTTATGATAATTTTTTCAAAACCAATTGCAGCTAAGATTGAAAAAAGAGACGAAGTTTATGAATCTACAGCCTTTGACTACTATGTAGAAAGTTCGTTTTCAATTATTGAAGCCCTTCTATCTGTATTTTCAAACCTAGTATCTTTTACAAGAGTTGGAGCTTTTGCGATTAACCACGTTGGATTATATATGGCTTTTGAGGTTATGAGTAAAATTGCAGGTGGTGGAATTAAAGGAATCATTATCTTGATTCTAGGTAATATACTTATTATCGGACTTGAAGGTATGATTGTCTTTATTCAAGGCTTGAGACTAGAATTTTACGAAATGTTTAGCAAATATTATCAAGGAAATGGTCGTAAATTTAGACCAATCAAAGAGAATAATTAAAAGGAGATATTATGATTAGATACACAGCACTTTTAGCACTAGCAGTAGTGATAATAACAATATATTCAGGTTTATACCTATTAAAAAACAACGAAGACCCATCTAAAGCAAAAATTAGCAAGGCCTTAAAGATGAATTTATTCACCTTTGTACCAGTTATGCTAATGATTGTTGTACTAATGATTCCTTCTGGTTCAAAAGCAGCAGAGGGTGCAGCTACAGTAGCATCTAACTCTGACGGACTAAGATATATAGGTGCAGCTCTTTCAACAGGACTTGCTGCAATCGGTACAGGTTATGCAGTAGGTACAGTTGGTTCTGCAGCTCTTGGAGCTATTTCTGAAGACCAATCTATCCTAGGTAGGACAATCATATTCGTAGGTCTTGCTGAAGGTATAGCAATCTTTGGTGTTATCATTTCAATCATGATTCTAAACGCATAAGATGAAAGCTAAGATTTTAACAGATTCAAATAGCTTGTTAACAATGTTTAGACTTGGTGCAATAGAAGGTGAATTAGTAAATCCTGATACATTCGAAATGATTTTTGAAAAATCAATAAATGATAAAAATCTCGCCATTCTTATAATCACAAAAACTGTTTATAAAAAATATGTTGAGAAAATAGATAATTTCAGGAAAGAAAATTCCATGCCTTTAATTGTAACAATTGATAGCTGAAAGGATGAAATATGCTAGATATTGAAGCAAAATTATCAAGCTTTAGGAAGATGGTTTGGGATGAAGAAAAGGAAAAAACAGACCAAGAATTATTCCAATCCACAGAAAAGAATTCTTTATACTTAGATAGTAAGAATGAAGCCCGCAAAGAAGACTATGAAAAAAGAGTTAAAGATAGGGATGTTTTTCTAGAAATTAGAAAAAATGAAGAAATATCTAAGATAAGTCAAGAAGAAAAAAATAGATTTTTTGCTTATAAAGAACAATTGCTTGATGATTTTTATGAGAAATTAACAAATAAACTAAAAGCTTATAGGAAGACTAGTAATTATAAAGAAAATCTTCAGAAAGATATAGAGGATAAAATAAAAAGTCTACATTTAAATGAAGATGACATTATAGTTGCCGTTGTGGAAGATGATTTAGATTTAATTGATTTCAAACATAAAGAAAAAATTGAAAAACAAAAGATTGGTGGATTTATGTTGATAGATATAAATAAAGAATTTAGATATAATTTCACCTATAGGCAAAAAATTAGAGAAAATAAGTATGAATTTGGTAAAAAAATATACCAAGTTTTTGAAAGTGAGAGTTTTAATGAATCCAATAATTAAGACAATAAATGGACCAGTAGTTTATGCCAAAAATGCTAGAAGTCTTAAGATTAAAGAGATGGTCTCAGTTGGAGGATTAAAGCTAATTGGAGAGGTTATATCTTTAGATGGTGATATAGCAACTATTCAAGTATATGAAGATACTTCTGGCCTTAAGGTAGGCGAAGATATAATTCCTACAGCTATGCCTTTATCAGTAAGGCTAGGACCAGGATTAATCGGAAATATGTTTGATGGTATTGAAAGACCACTTAAAGATATAATGGATAAACACGGAGCCTTCATACCGTCAGGAATTGGTTTTGATAACTTAAATCTTGAAAAACAATGGGATGTTCAAATTAAGTTTAAAGTAGGAGACAAGATCAAGAAGTCTGATATCTACGCTACAATTAAAGAAACAGAAGTCATAGATCACAAACTTCTATCAACAGTAGAAGGTAAGGTAATTGAAGTTAAGGAAGATGGACTTTATAAACTTGAAGATACTATTATGAAGGTTGAAAATGATGAAGGTATCCATGAACTAAAACTTTACCAATATTGGCCAGTAAGAAACCCAAGACCAGTTAAAAAATCTCTTAGTCTAAAGAACCTACTTGTCACAGGACAAAGAGTTTTAGATGTATTTTTCCCAATAGCTAAGGGTGGAACAGTTGCGATTCCAGGTGGTTTTGGTACTGGAAAAACCATGCTTCAACACCAACTTGCCCAATATTCAGATGTAGATATAATTGTTTACATTGGTTGTGGTGAGAGGGGTAACGAAATGACCCAAGTACTTGAAGAGTTTCCAGATTTAATTGACCCTAATACCGGCAAAGACCTAATGCAAAGGACAATCCTTATTGCAAATACATCTAATATGCCAGTAGCAGCCAGAGAAGCTAGTATTTATACAGGTATAACAATTGCTGAGTATTATAGAGATATGGGCTACGATGTAGCATTGATGGCTGACTCTACATCTAGATGGGCAGAGGCCTTAAGAGAGATTTCTGCAAGGCTTGAAGAAATTCCAGCTGAGGAAGGTTACCCAGCTTACCTTGCTTCTAGACTTTCAAAGTTTTATGAAAGAGCAGGATATTTTGAAAATTTAAACGGCAGCAAAGGCTCTGTTACTCTAATAGGTGCTGTTTCACCATCAGGTGGTGATTTTTCAGAACCTGTAACTGAAGCAACAAGACGATCTGTAAATGTTTTTTTGGGTCTAGATAGAAAACTTGCTTACTCAAGACACTATCCAGCTATAAACTGGCTTACATCTTATACAAATTATCTTGATAAAATAAAAGATTTCTATAAGGAAAACTACAATTCTGATGTAATAGATTTGAGAAATAAACTGATGAATGTCCTAATTGATGAGGAAGAAGTTAAATCAATCATGATGTTGGTGGGATCTGATGCCCTATCTGATGAGCAAAAGAATATTCTAGATGTAGCTGCCCTTATAAGAAATGGGTTTTTACAGCAAAATGCTTATAATGACACAGATAAATATGTACCAGTCAAAAAACAAATCATGATGTTAGATATAATTGATAAGTATTATGAATTAAGCAAAAAAGCCCTACAAGATAATATTTCTTATCAAAATTTTTATAGCTCAGATTTGCTAAATGATATTAGTCAGATGAAATATAATGTAGAAAATGATAATCTAGAAAAACTTAACGAATTAAGGTCTAAGGTTGAAAATCATTTTACAAGGATAAGGGGGTAGGCTATTGAGAAAAGAATATACTAAAATTAAAAAAATAGAATCTTCAATAATTGAAGTAGAAAAAGTATCTGATATAGCTTACAATTCTCTAGTATCAGTACACGCTGAGGGGATGGAATTTGTAGGTTCAGTTGTAATGGTTGATGAAGATACAGTTACAATAGAAGTTTATGCTAATACTGATAATTTTTCTATAGATGATATAGTTGTAAGTTTCCATGAAAAACCTCTAGAACTTGCTTTAAATGAAAATATACTAGGTAGAACATTTAATGGTATAGGAGAACCAATTGATAATGGTGGAGAGATTTATTCAGAAGAAACATATCCAGTAGAAGGACTTGCTCTTAATCCCGTAGCAAGAGAATATCCAAGAGACTTTATTCAAACTGGGATATCTGCAATAGACTCACTTACAACTCTTATCCGTGGCCAAAAACTTCCTATATTTTCGGGATCTGGTCTACCTCACAATGAAATCGCAGCACAAATAATAAGACAAGCAAAACTTAAGACTGACGAAGACTTCGCCTTTGTATTTGCAGCTATGGGAATTAAAAAAGATGAGGCTATGTTTTTTGAAGATGCTTTTTCAAAGGCTGGCGTTAAGGATAAACTTGTCATGTATCAAAATTTAGCAGATTCACCTATTATGGAAAGGCTCCTCGCTCCTAAGTGCGCCCTTACAGCTGCAGAATACTTAGCTTATAAAAAAGGCTACCATGTTCTTGTAATAATCACAGATATGACTTCATATTGTGAAGCTTTAAGGGAAGTATCCTCCATAAGGGGTGAAATACCTTCAAGAAAGGGATATCCAGGTTATCTATATTCAAATCTTGCAAGTCTTTATGAAAGAGCAGGAATGATTGAAGGAGTAAAAGGATCTGTTACATTAATACCAATTTTAACAATGCCAAATGATGATATCACTCATCCAGTGCCTGACCTTACAGGTTATATTACAGAAGGTCAGATTGTAATTGATAGGGGCCTTTCAAGTAAGGGAGTTTATCCACCTATAAACGTCCTTCCATCCTTATCAAGACTTATGAAAGATGGTATAGGCGAAGGCTACACCAGAAGCGATCATGAAGATGTAATGAACCAGCTTTATGAATCTTATTCCAAAGTAATCGATGTAAGAAATATAGCTCAAATTGTAGGAGAAGAAGACTTATCAGATATTGATAAGAAATACCTAGAATTTGGAGAGGTATTTGAAAATAAATTTTTAGCTCAAGGGCAAAATGAAAATAGAGAACTTGAAGAAAGTTTGGACCTTGCTTGGGATATATTAAAAATCCTTCCTAGGAATGAACTCCACAGAGTCTCTGAGAAAAATCTTGATAAATTTATAGGTAAAAATTATGAACAATGATGCTATTGCCAGTAAAGCTAATTTGATAAAGGCAAAAGATGAGTTAAACCTTCTAGAAGTAGGACTTGATATCCTTGATAAAAAAAGAAAGGCTTTAATGAATGCTCATGATAGCATAATTAGAGAAAGAGATGAGTTAAACATTAAGGTTAATGATACAATGAGTACAGTTAGTCATAGTTTTAACAAGGCTCTTGCTAGTATTGGTGAAGAGAAGTTGGAAAATTTTGCTGACCTTATTCCTATAGATGATTCCATAAAACTAAAAGCTAATAAATTTATGCAAACTGATATGGCAAAAATTGAATTTGAGGATAAAAAGTTAACACTTTCATATTCCTTCTATCAAACAAACGCCTTATTAGATAAAGCTTTAATAGATTTTAATAAATTAAGGTCAGATATATTTAAGTTAGCAGAGCTAGATAGTGCTATAAATAATTTGGAAATTGAAATAAGAAAGGCCAACAAAAAAGTTAACAGTCTAGAAAAAATTCAAATACCTGATAAAACAATTTTAATAAAAAATATTTCACAAAGCTTAGAAGAAAAAGAAAGAGAAGAATTTTCTAAAACTAAGATTGTAAAAAGGAACAAAGTAAAAAAGTCATCGTAGTATAATACTACGGTGACTTTTTAGGTTGAAAATTAATTATTTTCTCATTGATGGTCTTACCATATTTACTTCAAGAGGTGTAACTGTATCATGGTCTATAATACCGTCGTCATATTGAGTTTTTTGCATTGATGCTGATAATGCAAAACCTATACATACTAGAATTAGCAGCTGAAAAGTACCACCATTTGAGAAAAATGGTAATGGGATACCAGTAACAGGCATTATACCAATTGTCATTCCAACATTTTCAAAAATATGGATAAAGATTAGCCCGGCAATACCAGTTACAAGTAGACTAATAAAAGTATTATTAGAAGATTTTGCTATAGCTATCAATCTTAAAATTAAAATAGCAAATAGAGCAATCATTATAATAGCACCGATAAAGCCCAGTTCTTCAGCTAAAACTGAAAAGATAAAGTCAGTTTCCTTTTCCGGAATATATCCATACTGGGATTGGCTACCGTTTAGATAACCTCTACCATTTAACATACCTGAACCAATAGCTATCATACCTTGTTGTTGTTGCCAGTTAGAACCTGATGCATCTCTTGATGGATTTAAAAAATTTTCTATTCTGTCAGCTCTAAAACCGCTTAAATTTGCTAATAAAAATATTCCTAGACCTATTCCTATCGCGGCAAATATTCCAATCCACTTCCAAGAAAGACCAGCTATAAAAATCATAGCTGCTATAAAAAATACATAAACCATCGCAGTACCAAAGTCAGGTTGAAGCAGGATCAATCCAATTGGTGCCCCAACAAAGACTACAGTTGCTAACAAGGTAAGAGGTGAATTTATAGAATATTTAAACTTATCTAAAAAAGCAGCAAGGGTGAAAATCAACACTATTTTTGAAATTTCTGCCGGTTGGAAGGAAAAAGATCCAATGTAAATCCAACTTCTTGCTCCCCATTCATCAAGACCTCGACCAATAAATAAAGTCAGTATTAAAACTATAATCATAAGTCCATAAAATACCCAATAAGGTTTTTTTACAACATCAAGATCCAAGGTACATATCACTGCAATTAGGATAAAACCTAGAATTGTTGAAAACACTTGAGTTTTTATAGCTTGGAAATTACCGCCATATGCGGAATATAGTACTATTAGCCCATATATTGACAAGGCTAAAGTTGAAATAAATAACAGGATATCAAAATCCTTAAAATTTTTCTTTTTTAAATTAAACATTACATCACTCCAGTTCTTATTCATTATATAACAGAAAGTTAACAAATACAATTTTAGCAGTCAAAAATAAGACTAGTATAATATTATAAAAGGTTGGTGATATTATTTTAACTAATAATGAAATAAAAAAAGTCTTAGAATTGCTAGATAAAATGTATCCTGATGTTGATCGTTCTATGTTGGAATTTACAACTCCTTTTGAACTTTTAGTAGCCACTATACTTTCTGCTCAAGCAACAGATGTTAGTGTTAATAAAGTGACAAAAGAGATGTTTAAGGTTGCAAATACTCCAGAAGATTTTGCGAAAATGGATATAAAAGAACTTGAAAATCACATCAGAACAATAGGAATATATAGGAATAAGGCGAAGAATATAAAGGCAACAAGCAAAATATTAATGGAAGATTATAATTCGATTGTACCTGCTGATAAAGAAGAATTACAAAAGTTGCCAGGTGTAGGTAGAAAAACAGCTAATGTAGTTTGTGCTAATGCGTTTGGCATTGCCTCTATAGCTGTTGATACCCATGTTTTCAGAGTATCAAATAGGATTGGATTAGCTTGTGCTAATAATGTTGATAAAACTCAAGATCAGTTAGAAAAAAATATTGATGAGTCAAGGTGGTCAAAGACCCACCATCAATTAATTACTCACGGTAGAGCTATTTGTAAGGCTAGAAACCCACTTTGTGAGGAATGTGAGATTAATTCTGTATGCTTGTATTATAGGAGGATAGATGATTAAATTATTTGCTTTTGATATTGATGGCACCCTACTTGATAATAAATCAAAAGTGCCTGATTCAAGCATAGAAGCTTTAAAAAAGCTAGATGATGCAGGGATAAAAGTCGTTCTCGCAAGCGGTAGAGTCTTTTCATCTGTCAAATATAATCAAAATTTGTTAAATATAAAGGGACCTATAGTTGCAACTAACGGAAGTTTAATTAGTCTAGATGGAAGAGATATATATAAGACTTATCCTTTGGGAGAAGATAAATTAAAACAACTTTATGAATTTTGCATTAGTAATAGGCTAGATTTTCATATATATGATGACGAAAACTACTATACTAATAGGGTAAATCTTGAAAAAATAAAACACCTAGAAATAGATAATAATTATGGTATGAATTATCAGGTTGATTTAATATATAAAAATGATCCGATTTCGTATTTAATAGAAAATAATAAGAAGGCAGTGAAATTTCAAATATCTGGTATTGATGATAATAACCTTTCAAGAAATGAAATTGTTAAGGTATTAAATAATGATTTTTCAGATAGTCTATATATCACATCCTCAGGGTTTTCTCAACTTGAAATTGGAAATAAAAATGCTACTAAATGGTCTTCTATTGAAGAGATTTGCAAAATTTTGGGTATAAATAAAAATGAGATTGCAGCTATTGGTGATGCTCATAATGATATACCTATGGTAAGTAATGCTGAACTTGGATTTGCCATGGGAAATGCAAAGGAAGAATTAAAAGAAATTGCCGATATTATTGTGGCTAATAATGAATCTTCTGGTGTCCTTGAAGCTGTAAACTATGTACTTGAGGTAAATAAAAATGTTTAATATAGTATTACTTATGCCTGAACATCCAGGCAATGTTGGTAATATTGCTAGAACTTGTGTCTTAACTGAATCTAGTCTTCACTTGGTTAGACCCTTTAAATTTAATTTATCTGATAAATATCTAAAGAAAGCTGGTATAGACTATTGGGAATACGTGGATTTAACTATTCATGATAGTCTTAACGAATTTTTAGAGTATTTGGGTGATAAAAACTTTTATCTATTAGAAACAACAAGTGAGAATAGATATGTAGATGTGGATTTTAAAGATGGAGATTTTTTGATTTTTGGTAGGGAGAAGGAAGGTATAGATCAAAAACTTTTAACTGAATTTAGAGATAGAGTAATAACTATACCCATGACTCCAAAAATAAATAGGTCATTAAACCTTGCAAATTCAGTATCTATAGTTTTGTATGAAGCTTTAAGACAAGTAGATTTTAAATTTTAAATTAGGAGAATTATGTACGATATAATAATAATAGGAGCTGGTCCTGCAGGTTTAAGCGCAGGTCTTTATGCTGGAAGAAGTAAATTAAAAACATTGATTATAGAAAAAGACATTTCAGGGGGTCAAATATCTGGAACAGCCTTTGTAGAAAATTATCCTGGTTCTATAGAAAATCCAACAGGAATGGCTCTTTCTGAAAGAATGGAAGAACAAGCTAAAGAATATTCAGATATAGTTTTTGAAGATGTAGAAGAAGTTAATTTAGATGGTGAAATAAAAACTGTTAAAACCGATTCAAACGAATATCAAGCTAAGGTAATAATTATTTCTACTGGAGCAAAAAATAGAAAACTTAATGTTCCTGGAGAAGAAGAATTTGCAAACAAGGGTGTATCCTATTGCGCAACTTGCGACGGACCTTTTTATCAAGGTCTAGATATTTACGTAGTTGGCGGAGGAGATGCAGCATTAGAAGAAGCAAATTACCTTACTCGTTATGGAAAATCCGTTACTATTATTCATAGAAGAGATGAATTTAGAGCAAGCGGCGTTGTTGTAGAAAATGTTAAAAATAATCCAAAGATAAAATTTGAGTACGATAGCGTTGTAAGAGAAATTAGGGGTGATAATGAAGTAAAAGAGCTTGTCTTGGAAAATGTAAAGACAAATGAAGAAAAAATAATAAAAAATGAAGATGGATCTCCTATAGGTGTATTTGTGTTTATTGGAAATGTTGCTCAGACTGAATTATTTAAAGATAAGTTAGAGATGGAAAATGGGTATATAGTTACTGATGAAGATATGAAAACAAATATCAAAGGAGTCTTTGCAGTAGGAGATACCAGAAAAAAAGGTGTTAGACAAGCTGTTACTGCAGCAAGTGATGGATGTATAGCTGCAATTATGGCTAATAGATATCTAGAAAGTAAATCATGGTAGATATTATTGACAAAGTAATAACAAAATGTATATTAATAGATGTAGAAAGAATTTTTTAGGAGGCAATAATGACAACAAGAGTAGCAATTAACGGATTTGGTAGAATAGGACGTCTTACCTTAAGAAGAATCGCAGCAGTAGAAGATAATATTGAAGTAGTAGCAATCAACGACCTTATTGACAAAAAAGGTTTATTATATGCTTTCAAATATGATACTGCACAAGGTAGATTTGATGGAGAAGCAGAATTAACTGACGATGGATTTAGAATCAATGGTAAAGAAATCAAAGTTTTTGCAGAAAGAAATCCAGAAGATCTTCCATGGAAAGATTTAAACGTAGATATCGTTCTTGAATGTACAGGATTCTTTACAGAAAAAGAAAAAGCTGAAGCTCATATCAAAGCAGGAGCAAGAAAAGTTCTTATTTCTGCACCAGGTAAAGGCGACATGAAAACAATAGTATATGGTGTAAACCATGAAATCCTTGATGGTTCAGAAACAGTTGTTTCAGGAGCAAGCTGTACAACAAACTGTCTATCACCAATGGTTAATGTACTATTAAAAGAATTTGGATTTGTTTCAGGACAAATGTCAACAATCCACGCATATACAGCAACTCAAGCTATCCAAGATACACCAGCAAGCAAAAAAGACCTTAGAGGCGGAAGAGCAGCAGCTCAAAATACAATCCCTGCTTCAACAGGTGCAGCAAAAGCAGTTGGTAAAGTACTTCCAGAAGTAGAAGGTAAAATAGACGGATCAGCTCTAAGAGTTCCAACAATTACTGGCTCTATTACTGAACTTTATTCTGTACTTGAAAAGAAAGTTACAGTTGAAGAAGTAAATGCAGCTATGAAAAAATATTCTAACGATGCTTTTGCATACGAAACAGATGATATAGTTTCAAGTGATATCATTGGATACCCAGCAGGTTCTATATTTGATTCTCAACTAACAAAAATTGTTGAAGGTGAAGATGGAACACAGGTTGTTAAAACTGTTGCTTGGTATGATAACGAAATGGGATACGTATCTAACTTAGTTAGAACACTTGATTATCTAGCAAATCTTTAAGAGTATTAAATGGGCGAGATAATATCTCGCCTTTTTTACGAGGTGAATAATGAATAAAAAAACAGTAAAAGATTTAGACGTAAAGGGAAAAAAAGTACTAGTAAGAGTAGATTTTAATGTACCTTTATCAAAAGAAGAAAAGGGAAAAATTGCAGATGATGCTAGAATAAAAGCGGCTATTCCTACAATAAATTACTTATCTGAAAATGGCGCTAAAGTTATTCTAATGAGCCATTTAGGCAGACCAAAGGGAGAAGCAAATCCTGAATTTTCTCTAAAACCAGTAGCCGATTATCTAGCTAATGAATATAACGACAAATTTACTTTTATCCCAAGTGATGAAGTAGTTGATGAAAAGGTAAAAGAAGAAGTCGATAAACTTCAAGATGGTCAAATTGCATTACTAGAAAATACAAGATTTAGAAAAGAAGAAACAAAAAACGGCGAAGATTTTGCAAAGGAATTAGCATCTTTAGCTGACTTATATGTAAATGATGCTTTTGGTACAAGCCATAGAGCTCACGCCTCAAACGTAGGAGTTGCAAGTATTCTTCCATCAGCAGTTGGATTTTTAATTGAAAAAGAAATCGAAGTTATGGGAAAAGCTCTAGAAGACCCTGATCATCCATTTGTTTCAATCCTAGGTGGAGCAAAGGTATCTGATAAAATTGGTGTAATTGAAAACTTAATTACAAAAGTAGACACAATACTTATAGGTGGAGGAATGGCTTATACTTTCCTTAAAGCTCAAGGTATTGAAATAGGTAAATCTTTATTAGAAGAAGATAAAATGGATTTATCTCTTGAATTAATAGAAAAAGCAAAGGCTAATGGAGTAGAAATACTACTACCAGTAGATGTTGTCATTGCTGATAAGATAGAAGCTGGCGTTGATACTGAAATTGTAGATATAAATAATATCCCAGAAGATAAAGAAGCTTTAGATATTGGACCAAAGACAGCTGAGATATTTGCAGAAAAAATTAAAAATGCAAAAACAGTAGTATGGAATGGACCTATGGGAGTATTTGAAATAAAAGAATTCTCAAATGGTACAAATGAAGTTGCAAAAGCTCTTTCTGATTCTGATGCAGTAACCATTGTAGGTGGTGGAGATAGTGCTCTTGCTATAGAGATGGCTGGTCTTAAAGATAAAATAACTCACGTCTCCACAGGTGGTGGGGCAAGCTTAGAATTTCTAGAAGGCAAGGATCTACCAGGTATATCTGCAATTGAAGATAAATAAGGAGAAAAAATGCGTAAACCAGTAATAGTTGGAAATTGGAAGATGAACAAAACACCTAGTGAGGCTAGAGAATTACTCGAAGAAGTAAAAGCTTTAGATCTTGACGAGAGTGTAGAAGCAGGATTTTGTGTACCTGCAATTGACTTACTAGTAGCTAAAGAAGTACTTGAAGGTACTAACATTAACTATGGTGCAGAAAATATGTATTTTGAAGAAAGTGGAGCTTATACAGGTGAAATATCACCATTAATGCTAAATGATGTGAAAGCAAAATATGTAATTTTAGGTCACTCTGAAAGAAGAGAATATTTTAAAGAATGTGACTGCCTTGTAAATAAAAAGGTAAAATCAGCTCTAGCCCACAACCTTATTCCAATCTTATGTGTTGGTGAAACTCTTGAAGAAAGAGAAAACAACCAACAAGAAGCTAAGGTAAAAGAACAATTAACAAAAGATTTAGAAGGTGTAAGTGAAGCTGATATTGAAAAAGTAATCATTGCTTATGAACCAATATGGGCTATAGGTACAGGTAAAACAGCCTCAGCAGATGATGCTGATGATATGTGCGGTTTTATCAGAAACTTTATCAAAGAAACATACAGTGAAGAAGCAAGTCAAAAGATTAGAATTCAATATGGTGGTTCTATGAAACCTGCAAATGTTAAAGAACTACTTGCAAAAGAAAATATTGATGGTGGTCTAATAGGCGGAGCAAGCCTTAAGGCAAGCGATTTTGAACAATTAGTAAATTTTAAAAAATAAGAGGAGAAATAAATGAGCTTAATTACAAGTATATATGCAAGACAAATCCTTGATTCAAGAGGAAACCCAACAGTAGAAGTAGAAGTTGAAACAGAACTTGGTGGATTTGGTAGAGCAAGCGTTCCATCAGGTGCATCTACAGGTGAATGGGAAGCAGTAGAATTAAGAGACGGAGACAAAGATTATTTCTTAGGAAAATCAGTTCTTAAAGCTGTAGAAAATGTTAATGACATAATTGCAGAAGAACTAGAATACAATTTTGATGTTACTGATCAAATAGGCATTGATAATGCTATGATAGAACTTGATGGTACAGAAAATAAAGCTAAACTAGGTGCAAACGCAATTCTTGGTGTGTCACTTGCTGTTTGTAAAGCAGCAGCTGATGAGCTTGGTATGCCACTTTATAACTATATTGGTGGAACAAATGCAAAACTTCTACCAACACCAATGATGAACATCTTAAATGGTGGAGAACACGCAGATAACTCTGTAGATATCCAAGAATTTATGATATTCCCACTAGGTGCTGAGAGCTTCTCACATGCACTACAAATGGGTGCTGAAGTATTCCATAGTTTAAAAGCTGTTCTTTCTAGCAAAGGATATAATACAGCTGTTGGTGATGAAGGTGGTTTTGCACCAAACCTTAAATCTAACGAAGAAGCTCTAGAAATAATTTGTGAAGCTATCAAAAAAGCTGGATACGAACCAGGAAAAGATGTATATATAGCAATGGACTGTGCTTCATCAGAATTCTATAACAAAGAAGATGGCAAATATCATTTAGATGGAGAAGGTACAATTAAAACAGAAGATGAAATGATTGACTGGTTAGAAGAGTTAGTTAACAAATATCCAATTATTTCTATCGAAGATGGTCTTGATGAAAACGACTGGGAAGGCTGGGCAAAACTTACAGAAAGACTTGGCAAGAAAGTACAACTTGTTGGAGATGACCTATTCGTAACAAACACAAAGAAACTTTCTAAAGGTATTGAAGAAAAAGTTGCCAATGCAATCCTAATAAAAGTTAACCAAATCGGTTCCCTTACAGAAACATTAAACGCTATTGAGATGGCTAAAGAAGCAGGATATACTGCAATAGTTTCTCATAGATCAGGTGAGACAGAAGACGTAACAATATCAGATCTTGTTGTAGCTGTTAATGCTGGACAAATAAAAACAGGTGCACCTTCAAGAACAGACAGAGTTGCTAAATATAATCAACTTCTAAGAATTGAAGATGAACTTTGGGACGATGCTAGATTTAAAGGTCTAGATGCTCTATATAATTTAAAATAATATAGACTATTTTTAGAGGCTTGCTCATTTAGAGTAAGTCTTTATTTTTAATTAATATTGAAATTATGGCATAATTGTGGTATTATAAAACAGTATGAACGGAGGTGTCTATATGTCAAATTTTCTTGCAGTAATAATGATGATTGCATCTGCGATAGTAATAGTTGCAGTAACTCTACAAGATCCTAAAACTGACGGACTGGGAGCATTGTCTGGAACAAAGACAAATGTTTTTGGTAAAAGTGCACATAAATCAAAAAATGAAATGCTAGATAAGGTTGTAATTTTTGGGGGAGTACTTTTATTTTTAGGAAGTATAATATTTATAGCAATAAATTAAGAGGGGTCAAGGTTGACTCCTTTTTTTATTAATTGCAACAAGGAGAAAATATGAATATAAAAGATTTGATAATGAATTTAATATACGATGACGACTATAGCCCGATGACTTTAAAAGAATTAGAAATTTTTCTCAAGGCTGATAAATATACTAAATCTGCCGTTAAAGACATAGTAGACGAACTCGTAAAAGAAAATAAAATTAGAATATCAAACAAAAAAAGAATCTTACCTTTAACTGAGGAAGAAATAAATTTAATGGGAAAAATCTCTATAGCATCTGGTGGTTATGGATTTTTTATATCAAATAATAAAGAATTTGATGACGTATATATATCAAAAGAAAATCTAAAGGGTGCTCGTAATAATGATAGAGTTAAAATTAAAATAATTAGAGAGAAAGAAAAAGCAAAAAATGCTGAGGGTCAAGTACTAGATATAATTGAAAGAGCCAATAAAGAGTTGGTAGGTACTTACCAGGCTAATAAGAAATTTGGTTTTGTAATATTAGATGATAAATCGCAAATGGATGATATTTATATTGATCAAAAAAACTCTCTAAGAGCGAAAAATGGAGATAAAGTCGTAGTTGAAATTATGTCTTATCCAAAAGGAGAAAATCCAGAAGGGAAAATTATTGAAATAATAGGTGGTAAAAACGATAAAAACATCGACGTACTATCAATTATTAGACAGGAAAAAATCCCAACTGAATTTTCTAAAAAAACAAAAAAAGAACTGTTATTTATAGAAGATGAAGTAAATATAAAAGAACTTTCAGGAAGAACTGACTTTTCGGAACTATTTACTGTTACTATAGATGGTAGGGATTCAAAAGATTTCGATGATGCTATTTCTATAGAAAAAAACCAGAATAACTATGATTTATATGTCCACATTGCAGATGTGAGTCATTACGTAAAAAAACACACTGCTCTAGATGATGATGCTTATGAGAGGGGAAATTCTACCTATCTTTATAATATAGTTATACCTATGCTTCCGGAAAAATTATCTAATGGAATTTGCTCATTAAATCCAGGGGAAATACGCTTAACTATAACAGCAAAAATGACCATAGATAAAAACGGAAAGGTTATTGACAATAATTTTTATAAATCTTATATAAAGTCTGATAATAGATTAGTTTATGATGATGTAAATAATTTTTTAGAGGGTGATAAAGAAGTTTATAACGATAAAACTCTTATTGAGAAACTTAATCAATTTGACGACCTATACAAGATTTTAAGAAAAGCACGCCAAAATCGAGGTGCATTGGATTTTAATTTCGAGGAAAGCCAAATAGATGTCTCTGAAAGTGGAGAAGTTTTAAATATTGAAGCCCTAGATAGGGGTGCAGGTAATAAAATGATCGAGGAATTTATGCTTGTAGCAAACGAAACAGTAGCAAGTTTATTTGCTTATATGGATTTTCCATTCATCTACAGGATTCACGAGAAACCAAGCGAAGAAAAATTAGAGGGTTTTAAATCGGCATTAAATGCGATGGGTTATAATATTAAAGGCAATGATCTACATCCAAAAGACTTCCAGAATATACTAAAAGAAGTTGAGGGTAAAAGTGAAGAAAAAATTATCAATATGCTTATGCTAAGAACTATGAAAAAGGCTAAGTATGCAAGCTATAATGATATACATTTTGGACTTTCTACAAAGTTTTATACCCATTTTACAGCGCCTATAAGAAGATATCCGGATTTAATTGTTCACAGAATTTTAAAGAGTTTTATTGATAATAGATTAAATAATATTAATCAAACCAGACTCAATTCAAACCTAGAAGAGGCTGCTGATCATTTATCCATTACAGAAAGACGTAGCGAAGAGACTGAAAGAGCTGTAGAAGATTTGATGAAATGCAAATATATGACACGTTTTATAGGTGATGAATTTGATGGTAGGATATCTTCCATTACAGAATTTGGAATCTTTATTGAACTTGATAATACTGTTGAAGGATTATTTATGTATAAGTTTTCTGACCACAGATACGAATTTCTAGAAGATAGCCTAAAGGCTTTTGATGTTGATAGTAAAAAATATTATTCTATAGGTCAAGAAGTTAAAATAAGTGTGGTAAATGTAGATATAATGAAAAGAGAAATAGACTTTTATTTGGAGGAAGAAGATGAAACTTTTAGCAAACAATAAAAAAGCCTTTCACGATTATTTCATAGAAGAAAAATACGAAGCAGGACTAGAACTTATGGGTAGTGAAGTAAAATCTATTAAAGCTGGCAAGGTTTCAATAAAGGAAGCCTTCATATCTGATCGTAAAGGGGAGATGTTTGTCTATGGTATGCATGTAACTCCATATAAGGAAGGCTATGATAAGATAGACCCTACAAGAACTAGAAAACTATTACTTCATAAAAAAGAAATAAATAAAATGATAGGCAAAAAAACAGTGGATGGCTATACCCTTGTTCCCCTTAAAGTTTACGAAAATAATGGACTAGTAAAAATTGAAATTGCTCTAGCCAAGGGTAAAAAAATCTACGATAAAAGAGAATCTATAAAAAGAAAAGATGATAAGAGACGCATGGAAAGAGCTCTTAAGAATTATTAAAGATTATGAACTATTTTAGAATGAGTGAAAAAGATTTGGATCTTATTACAAGTCTTTATGTTAAATATTATAATGAAAATGAAGATGGTTCTTGGACTTTTGAAAAGGCATATAGAAGAATAAGGCAGGTACTATTAACACCTGATTCATATTGCCTTATCCAAGAAATTAATGGACTGTATACTGGATTTTTGATGGGATTTATCAAAGAATACGACGACTTGAAATCGTACTTCCTAGAAGAAATTGTCATATTTAACGAATACCAAAATAAAGGCTTAGGAAGTTTATTTTTAAGAGCTTGAAAGTCATTTGTTAGAAGTGGATGTAAGCCTGATTGAATTAATGAGTGTAAATGACGAAAAGCATAGACATTTTTATAAAAAATTCTCCTTTGCAAAAGTTTCCAATTTGATGATAATGAGCAAATTCATATAAATAATAAAATCAGTCTTTTTAGTTTTTAAAAGTGCACATTGTAATACAATTAGTCATATTGTTAAATTTTATTTATGAATTACACTCCGTATAATATTAAAGAGGTAGAAATGTTAAAAGATATAATAAATAAAGATAAATTAGCTATGGATTCCTTAATAATTTATTCTAAAGATGGAGGAATTTTATACGAAAATTTAGATCATAAAATAATAAATGTTAGATCTATTGCTAAGCTTGTTACAAGCCTAGCTTGTGGTGTTTTAATCGGAAAATCTAATAGTGATTTTAATGAAGACACTCTAATATATGATATTCTTAAAAATAAGGTAAATATTTCTAATAGGAAAAATCTTAAAAAACTAAAAAATATTAAGGTTAAAGATTGTCTGACTCACACAATGGGTTATAGAGATATAATTCTTATGAGTAAGGATATTGAAAATATTAATAAAGATGAGCTACTTTCTTATGCCATGTCTTATCCTTTATATTTTAAACCAGGTGAGGAGTTTTTATACTCAAACGCAGGATATTATGTCTTGGCAGCAGCCATGGAAGAATACCTGAATTCTAGCTTATATGACTTTATAGATGAGAATATTTTTGAAAGACTTGATATAAAGTCTCCAAGATGGGATAGCTACGGGAAATACCTGGCTGGTGCTACTAAACTCTATCTTGATGCAGAAGATTTATTAGAACTTGGAAAGCTTATTTTAAATAAAGGTCTATATGATCAAGAGCAAATTGTATCATCTAGCTATATTGAAAAGATGTGTCAAAATTTATATAAGAATGAAAAAGATTATATAGATAGTTCTTATCTATCAGATGATTATTATGGATACAGCTTATGGACTGGTAAAGATGGTATTAAATACGCATCGGGTAGTGGTGGCCAATATGTTATAATCTTAGAAAAAGAGGGTATTGTTATAGTAGCAACAAATGGGGGATCTAGCGAAAAAGTACCTATTATTAAAAGACAGATTGATGAAATTATTAAAAATATAAAAGAGGTATAAAAATGAATTACGATTATTTAAAAAAACATACAGAAACTTACGAAAAGTACGGCGAGCTACTAGAAAAGATAAATAAAATCCTAGATGAGCTAGAAGAAAATAGGGAAGATTTTGACAAATTAGTAGAATATTACTACAGTGAACAATTCCAAAAAGACTATGATGATTCAAACCAAGGTAAGATTGACCCTTCAATTAACCAAGGAATTTTAACAGAAGATGCTATTTATGATCTAATGGGGGATGATTATTACCTTGCATTAAGATTTCTAGATTTAGCAAATAAAATGATTCAACAAAAATAAAAAGTGAACTCAAGCTTAGGCGAGAGTGCATTTTTATTGTCGTCTTCTTTTACTAAAAGATGTAACAACAGCACTTGAAACAAGGATTGCAACTATTGCTTCTGGAATGGCATTGGTTATAAAAGCTGAAAAAATAGTCTTCGCTGCTAAATCTGGGTTAATACCTATAGCCTGGGCATATTTTTGTGCATAGAAAATATAAATCAATCCAAGAACTAGACCAGAATTTGTTAGAGTTCCCATAAAAGAGCTAACAGCTATTGCAAAGTTAGCTTTTTTATTTTTTAATGACAAGTAAAGCATGACACAAGCAATTAACAAAAATATGATTGAGAAAACTTTATTAATTAAATCAACATTTTCTATAAAAGATTTAACTGTCACATAACCAAGGATAATTACAACTATTGTCCAGAAAACATTCATAAATAAACGAAGTTTGTTGTTATCCTTATCCTTGAGCGCTCTATAAATTAAACCTGTTACTATTCCAATTAAGATTCTAGGCATGATAGAAATAAGTGGGTTATAAAATACAAAAGATATAGGAGTTGGTCTTGTCATTGCATTAAATAAAGAGAAAAATCCAAATATAAGACCGACTAGACCTCCTACGACAGGTCCTTCGAGTATTCCGGCTATGATTACTGGTATATGTAAACTAGTAATTGTAAGCACTCCCAAGGGAATAAATCCAAGAGGAGTTAGTCCAAGCATAATTACTATGGCTCCCAATATACCAACAGTAGTGAGATTTTTTGTTTCTAATTTCATTAATTCCTCCTAAATCTCAAACTTTATTATATTATACGAGAAATTATAAAAAATAAAGCCAGATTTTGTATTTTATCTGAAATTAATTTTATAAACAATTTTTATAAATAAAATGTTTTGGCACATGGAAAAAACTGAAATAATTAAAAAAAATAAGAGGTCTCAATTGACCTCTTTTAGTTACCCACATCTTGCCCGCACACATTTATAATAGTGTTGGGTTTTCAATGTTTACATATTATTTTTGGTGCACCATCAGGGATTCGAACCCTGGACGCCCTGATTAAGAGTCAGGTGCTCTACCAACTGAGCTAATGGTGCATACCGTCTCTCGACTACCTTTACAGTATATCACCATTTGAAGCTTGTGTCAAGTTATTGTTTGGAAAATTTCCAGATTTTTAGAATTTGATCAGATATATCATCATACTCCCATCCTATGATAGAGTTTTTTACGCTATTTGGATCATTTATAATAAATTTACCATCTTTATAGGAATCTATTACTAGTATGTGACCATAGAGTGTGAAGTATCCTCTACCAACAGAAATTAATAGGGGACCATCTTCTAAAGATTTTATCATTTTATCCTTATCTAGATTTATATCTGTAACTTTTAGATTATATTCTTTTGCTATATGGTCTATAAAGGCCCAGTCCATTCCTCCATCGTTCATAAATTTGGAAGCTTTTTGTGCCATTTCATTTGGGTAGATCAAATTATTTGTAAGTCTTGAAATAATCATAGATAATGATGTTGGTCCACAACCGGATATGCCGATATTTGTTGGATATAGATTATCATAAGCCCATCTATTATCCCATTGGAGATAGTAGGGGGTTTTTCTTTTTAATTTAACAGACTCACCTTTATAGAAATTAAAGTCAGTAAATTTATGGTTTTTGTTGTAAATAAACTCAATAGTATCTGGATCATTACCAGTTAAATAAGCATCTACATCATCTAGATTATAGAAATTATCATAGACCCATTGGGCTTTCTTGTCTTTTTTCGCTGCGGCTTCTACGTTTTTTATCAAATCTTCTTTTATATCAGATTTCTTTTTTGGTTTCACCTCATACTTAAAATCTAAGAAATTCTTTCTTTTGAAAGTATCGCTAGCGAGAGTTTTTAAATCTTCAATTATTTTTACACTTTCTTCATCTATAAATCCTTTTATATCAATCTCTGATTCCTTAGAACAAGAGGTAAGACTTAATAAGGATAGAAGAATAACTAATAGTTTTTTCATAGTTTTATTTTACTAGAAATAAATTTTGCTTCAATCAAATAAAACTTTAATTATTCTAAATTTCAAATATAATAATGGAGTAATGTTTCTTGGCACCCATTACTAAAAAAAATCAAGGAGAAAAAAATGAAAGAAAAATATTTTGACTTAAGCGATACTAAATTTCTAGTAAAATCTGCAGCAGTAGCAGCTTTGTATGCTGTTTTGACCCTTTTATTGCCTGTTGCATCCTATGGACCTATCCAATTTAGGTTTAGTGAAATACTAGTTTTACTTGTTTTTTATAACAAGAGATTCATACCTGGTCTTGTTTTAGGATGTGCTATTGCAAATCTATTTAGTCCTATGATGGTATTTGATGTTGTTTTTGGAACGCTTTCATCTTATATTGCTTTTATGCTAATGAAAAGAGCTAAAAATATATATGTTGCATCGATATTCCCTGTTTTGTTAGTTTCAGTACCTGCTATTGGTACTTGGATTTATCTTGCTAGCGATGAAGTATTCTTAGTGCTTTTAATGCAATTTATGCTTAGTGAATTTGTGATGGTTTCCATTATCGGAGTAATGATATTTAAAATACTTGAGAAAAATGAAGGATTTATGTCCTATATTAATAATTTTTAACTTAAAAACTCCTCCAGCTTTTAGCTAGAGGAGCTTTTTAAATTAGTCAATTTTGTTTTCTTCTTTTGCTTGTTTTTTCTTAGCAAATTCTTCTTTAGTTAGTAGGTCTACAATATCTAGTTTTACAGCTTGAACCTTAACACCTGTTAGTTCGTAAACTTCTTTTTTAATTAACTTATCAATTTCGTTAAATACTTCATTAGCTTTTTTTCCATATTCTAGAATCATTGATAGTTCTACTAGGCAAGTATCGTTTGATTGGTTTATTGAAATACCTGATGTTGAGTCTTGTTCGTTTGAAAATGTTGAAGTTATTGAATTTAAGATTCCACCTTGAAGGTCTAAAACACCATCAACTTTAGCTACAACTTTTTTAGTAATTTTAGCTAGTACCTTATCAGCTACGGTATACTCACTAATTTCGTTTTGAAAAGGTTGATTATTTATATTTTCTGTCATATTTACTCCTTATATTTTTTCTCTTTTATAGATATACCCTAGTTATCTTGATTCTAAACTAAATTTTATTTAGCTTATCTATTATTTTCTCTATTTCGTCGATTTTTTCCTTGATCTCATCTTCGTTTTTTTGTTTTAAACTATCATAGACACAATGTTCAAGATGGCCTCTTAGGACTTCTTTATTTACATTTTTTAGGATTGAAATTGATGCCATTATTTGGTTTGATATGTCAACACAATATCTGTCATCTTCTATCATTTTAATTAAACCGTCGATTTGGCCACCGACGGTTTTAAGTTTTCTGATAGTTTTGTTTTTATCAGCATGCATTTATTTGGATTCAATTCCTTTGTATTCGTATCCTGCTTCGGTAATAGCTTCTTCAATTACTTTTTCATCAATATTTCCCTCATAGCTAATTTCAGCATTTTTATCGTCAAGACTAACAATTGCTTCGTTTACTCCTTCAATATTTTCTAGGGCGTTTTTAACGTGTTTAGCACAGTTATTACAGCTCATTCCATTAACATTAATAATCATTGTTTTTACTTCTTTCATTTTATTCTCCTTTAAATAGTCGTTTTCTATATTTTCATTTGTTTTAATTATTGCACTCGATTTAAATCTTCTTAGCCTTAGTGAGTTTAAACATACGAAGACTGATGATAAACTCATGGCAAAGGCTGCAAACATAGGATTTAATTTAAGTCCAAACTTTGGATAAAATACTCCTGCAGCAAGAGGTATTAATATTACGTTATAAAAGAAAGCCCAAAACAAGTTTTCCCTTATAGTTTTTATTGTTGCCCTGGATAAGTCAATTGATTTTACAAGGTCTAGTAGACTATTTTTAACTAAAACAACATCAGCTGAGTCGATGGCAATATCTGATCCTTTTCCTATGGCTAGACCAATATCAGATCTAACGAGGGCTGGAGCATCATTAATGCCATCACCAACCATAGCAACTTTTTTACCATCTTTTTGCAATTTATTTACTACCTTATCTTTATCTTGAGGCAGTACTTCAGCAAATTTTTTATCAATATTTAGTTTTTTTCTAATGGCTTCGGCTGTGATCTCGTTATCTCCAGTAACCATTGTAACTTCAAATCCTTCATTTTTTAGCATCTCTATGGCGATTTTTGAAGATTCTTTTTCTAAATCTTTTGCAGAGATTATACCTATTACTTCACTATCATTAGCAAAATACATTGAAGTTTTTCCATCTTTAGATAATTCTTCACTCAAGTTTTTGTAATCATTTAGCTTTATATCATTTTCTTCTATGAGCCTTAAGTTACCTGCATAGTAAAGTTTATTATTTATTTTTCCTTTTATACCTTTCCCTACAATTGACTCAAAGTTATCAACAGTTAAAATTTTACTTTTCTTTTCACTAGCGTAGGTTTTTATAGCATCAGATAGGGGATGTTCGGATAAATTTTCTAAAGATGCTGCTATTTCTAGGAAATAACTTTCGTCTAGATCAGTAATTACATCAGTAACAACAGGTCTTCCTTCAGTTATAGTACCTGTTTTATCTAGTAATATTGTGTCAACCTTGTGCAGGTTTTCTAAACTTTCAGCATTTTTAAATAAAAGTCCAAGTTCAGCAGATTTTCCAGTTGCAACCATGATTGCCATTGGAGTTGCAAGACCGAGTGCACAAGGACATGATATAACAAGAACAGATATCATAAGGTTTAGGGCAAATTCAAAATCTTTAGTAAAAGTGTACCATATGATAAAAGTAACTATAGAAATTGCTATTACTGCTGGTACAAAAATTGCAGATATTTTATCGGCAAGTTTTGCTATAGGGGCTTTTGTTTCATTAGCTTCATTTACTAGATTAATTATTTGTGCCAATGTAGTATCTTCACCTACTCGTGTCGCTGTAAATTTAAATGAACCTTGTACATTAATTGTAGCGGAAATAACCTCATCACCAATATTTTTATTTATTGGAATGGATTCGCCTGTAATTGCTGATTCATCAACTAGGGACGAGCCTTCAATTATTTTGCCATCTACTGGTATTCTTTCACCAGGTCTTATAACGATAACATCTCCTTTAACAATGTCTTCTGTTGCAATCTCAACTTCAGTATCATCCCTAATAACGGTTGCTTTATCTGGTGATAAATCCATGAGATTTTTTAAAGATGCTTTGGTTTCTCCCTTACTCCTTGCTTCAAAATACTTACCTAGTGTGATTAAAGTTAGAATCATTGCAGAAGACTCAAAGTAAAGGTTGTGTCTATATGAATCTATTGTCTTAAAGTCAGAAAATCCTGCTGCATAAGCCATTCTCATTATAACAAAAATGCCATAAACTAGAGCGGATGATGATCCAAGAGCAACAAGGGTATCCATATTTGGATTTCTATTTGCAAGTGATTTAAAACCTGATATAAAAAATTTTCTATTTGTAAATACTATAGGAATTGTAAGAAGAAACTGTATAAAAGCATTGTTTATAGCACCCTTACTTCCTTTTAATATTTCGAAAATAGGTAAACCTATCATTGGTCCCATAGCAACATACATGAGAATTGCCATAAAGAAAAATGATATTTTAAGACTAAATTTAGTGTTATCTTCTTCATTTTCTTTTAAATCATTATTTGAATTTTCCTTCTTATCTTTAAGGCTTGCTTCATAACCTGCCTTTGAAACCGCATTTATAATATCTTCTACAGATATTTTATCTTCATTATAGTCAACGCTCATTGATTCATTTATAAGATTAACATTTACATCATTAACACCAAGTTTTCTAATAGCTCTATCAACGGCTGTTTGACATGATGCGCAAGTCATCCCATAAACATCAAATCTTTTTTTCATTAAACCTCCTTCCATACCCCCAGGGGGTGTATACTAATATTATATTTAACTAGATATCTTTGTCAAGTATAATAAATACAAGGAGTAAATATGAAAAGATACCAGATTATTTTTAAAGGAAGAGTTCAGGGAGTAGGGTTTAGATTTCAAGTAAAAATGCTTGCAGATAAGTTGGATTTGACTGGAACGGTTAGAAATCTTTATGATGGAAATGTAGAAGTTTATATTCAAGGTAACGGAATTAATATCTATAAATTTTTTGAAGGTATTGAAAATATAAACTTTGCTAGAGTTGAAAGTAAAGAAATAGATGAAGTAGCTATCAAAGAAGACGAGAGTGACTTTGAAATAGTTTATTAATTTTGAAATATTCGTAAAAAAGGTATATAATATTGGTATGAGTTTAAAAAGCAAATGGGTTAAAGTATTAGCAAAATCAATTAGAAATATATTAAAACTATTAAATAGAAAAGCTACATCTCTACCAGGTTACATCGCCTATAAATTAGACAAGGATATACTGAAGGAATTATCAAAGAATACAAAATTTATTTTTGTAACTGGTACAAATGGAAAAACAATGACAACTCACTTTTTAGTTTCGATATTAAGGGAACATTTCCCTGTAGTTTTAACCAATGAATCAGGCTCCAATATGATTCAGGGAATTATCACAACCTTATTAGATAACCCTAGTAATGAAGAAACCATAGCTGTCCTTGAAGTTGATGAAGCTAACTTGGTTAGGATTGGTGAATATCTCAAAGCAGATTACATTGCTCTTACAAATATATTTAGAGATCAAATGGATAGGTTTGGTGAAATATATAATATTTTGGATAAAATTATTGAGGGAATTGACCTTATGCCTGAAGCCAAAATAATAGCTAATGGTGATTTACCGATTTTTTCTTATGAAAGTCTAAAAAAGTTTAAACCAACTTATTATGCAATTAGAGAAGGCAATAATCAAAATTATGATATGGACGCCGAATTTAATTCAGATGGGATTGTTTGTCCGCTATGTCACAGTGTTTTAAAATATAGGACCGTAAATTATTCATCATTGGGAGATTTTTCATGTCCTAATTGTGACTTCAAATCTCCTGTGATTAAGTATAAGATCGATGAGATTACGAGTCTTAACCCAAATTATTCAAAGTTTTTTATAGATGCAAAGTCATTTGAAGTAAATGTTGGTGGTATTTATAATGTTTACAATGCCTTGACTGCAGTATCTGTAGCTTACGAATTAGGCTTATCCTATGAAGAAATTGAAAATGGATTAAAAAAACAAAAAAATGTTTTCGGTAGACAAGAGATTATAAAATTATTTGATAAAAATATTATCATAAACTTAGTTAAAAATCCTACTGGACTCAATCAAGTTATTGATTTGATAAGATTAGAAAAAGAGCCAATAAGCTTAGTTTGTTTATTAAATGATAACTATGCAGACGGACTAGATATAAGTTGGATTTACGATTCTTATTATGAAAATTTAAGTAGTTTAGATATTAAAGATGTTTATGTATCTGGAAAAAGAAAAGCAGATATGAAAAGAAGACTAGAGATAGCTGATATATATGACGGAGATATAAAAGAATTTGATTATGAGGTGGAGATAGAGGATATAATTAAAAATGCTCACACTGAAAATATCTATATTTTGTCAACATATACAGCAATGCTTAGGTTAAGGGAGGTGCTTGCCTTATAAGAAAGATAAGAATATGCCACTTATACGGAAATTTACTGAATACTTATGGTGATGTAGGCAATCTTATGGCTTTTGAGTACGAACTAAAAAAAAGAGAAATAGTATCTGAAAGAAAAATTGTTTCTATAGGAGATGACTTTAAGGCTAATGATTACGATTTCGTGTTTTTTGGAGGTGGGCAAGATTACGAACAAAACATAGTTAAGGATGATTTAATTAGAAAGAAAGACGAACTTGTAAAATATATAGAAAATGATGGACTATTTATCGCTGTCTGTGGGGGATATCAACTCCTAGGCAAATATTACTATAGCGCTGATGGACAAAAACTAGATGGCCTTAATATTTTTGACCACTACACAATTAATCAAGATTCTAAACAACGTTTTACTGGTCAAATCAAAATAGATGTTGAAAGTTTTAATGAGATATGTCATGGTTTTGAAAATCATGGTGGAAGGACATTTTTGGCAACTAATCAAACGCCTTTTGGAATAGTAATAGAAGGCAATGGAAATAATGGCGAAGATAAAACAGAAGGTTTTATATATAAAAATACTATTGGCACATACTTGCACGGCCCGCTTTTAGCAAGAAATGAGAACTTGTGCAAAAAAATTATAGAAAAAATAATATAAGGAGTAGAAAATGACAGAATCAAAACTAAGGACAAAAGAAGCAGATGAACTATTTGAAGCTATTTTAATGCTTAAAGATGTTGAGGAATGTTACCAATTTTTTACAGATATATGTACAGCTAGAGAAATTCAATCTATTTCACAAAGATTACATGTAGCAAAATTATTAAAAATAAGAAAAACATACTCAGTGATAGAAGAAGAAACAGGAGCTTCAACTGCAACTATATCAAGAGTAAACAGATCTTTGAATTATGGTGCTGGTGGATATGACCTAGTTCTTGAAAAACTTATTGAGAAGGATTTAAAGGAATCAAAAGAGTAAGCTAACTTACTCTTTTTTTTGCGGTATAATGAAAAGGTTAAGGAAGGATGTGTAGATGAATTTAGATAGGTTAAATAATAGGCAAAAAGAAGCTGTATTACATAAAAAAGGCCCTTTATTGGTATTAGCAGGAGCAGGTAGTGGGAAAACTTCAGTCTTGACATCTAGTATTGCCTATAAAATACAAGAGGAATCTGTAGATCCTAGAAATATATTAGCCATAACCTTTACCAAAAAGGCCGCTAATGAAATGAAAGAAAGAGTTGGTGATCTACTAAATATGGACGTATCCTATTTATGGATTGGTACATTCCACTCCATATGTGCAAGGATACTAAGGATGAACATAGATAAAATAGGTTATTCAAACAATTTTACTATTTACGATAGTCAAGATCAGAAAACTCTAATAAGATATATTATAAAAGATTTAGGATATAAGGATGATATAAATCCAAGAGCAGCTCAAAGTGTGATTTCTAATGCAAAAAACAAGTCTTTAAGTCCTGAAGATTTTTTAAAAATGAATTTTTATATGCAAAATGCAGATGAAATTGCTGAGATATTCAAAAAGTATGAACAAAAGAAATTTGAATATAATGCTTTAGATTTTGATGACTTGATTGAAAAAGTCTTGGATCTATTTAATGAGGATAAGGAAACATTAAGATATTACCAAGATAAGTTCGATTATATTTTTGTTGATGAGTTTCAAGATACAAATAATTCTCAATATGAACTAATCAAATTTATTGCAGGAAATAATCATAATGTAGTTGCAGTAGGTGATGCTGACCAATCAATATATTCTTTTAGGGGGGCAGATATTAGAAATATCTTAAATTTTGAAAAAGATTTTCCAAACTGTACAACTATAAAATTAGAGCAAAATTATAGGTCAACATCAAAGATTTTAAATGCAGCAAATGAGCTTATAGCAAACAACCTTGAAAGAAAAGAAAAAAATCTTTGGACAGACAATAACGAGGGTTCAGATATAATCTATAAAGAAACATCTGTAGAAAGTGAAGAAAGCAAGTTTGTTATTGATAAAATAAAAGAATTACTTTCAGAGGGCTATAAAGAGAGTGACATAGTTATCCTTTATAGAACAAATGCGCAATCGAGACCCTTTGAGGAAGCTTTACTAAAAAACTTGATAGATTATAAAGTGGTAGGTGGACTTAAGTTTTATGATAGAAAAGAAATTAAAGATTTAATTGCCTATCTTAACATCTTGGTTAATAGCAAAGATGATGTTAGTCTAAAAAGAATCATTAATGAGCCTAAAAGAGGCATTGGAGAAAAATCTATAGAACAGATTGAAAAGATAGCAATAACTCATGGGATTTCAATGCTTGATTTAATAACAGATCCTAATTTTTCGGTTTTACTTTCTGATAGATTGAAGAAACTTAGCGATAAGTTCTATAAACCTCTTGAAGAAATTTTTGTAAATGTAGATAAGTATAGAATTGTGGATTTGATTAATGATGTTCTTGATAAGACAGGATATTTAAGAAATCTTGAAAAATCTTTGCTTGTGGAAGACAGGGCGAGGATTGATAATATAAATGAATTCATTTCTTCGGCTGCAGATTATCAAGAAGCAAATCCTGAGGATAGTTTGAGGGATTACCTAGAAAATCTATCTCTACTTTCTGAAATAGATAAAACTGAAGAAAGCCTTGAGTCAGTATCTCTAATGACTATGCACCAAGCAAAGGGTCTTGAGTTTCCTGTAGTTTTTATAGTTGGTCTAGATGAGGGGCTTTTTCCTGGTAAAAGAAGTCTTGATGAAGGAAACCTTGAAGAAGAGAGACGATTATTTTATGTTGGTATAACTCGTGCCGAAGAAAAATTATTTATGACAAGCTCTCAAGTTAGAAGAAATTATGGAAAGGTTAGCTATTATAAACCTTCTCGCTTTATAGATGAAATTAAAGAGTTAATTAAAAAAGATTCCAATAAAGAATTTATTAATTATAACTCAAGATCTTATGAACGTGCCATGAATGAAGACTACATGAGAGAAAAGGCGAGACAGTCAGTTCTAGATTTGAAGAAAAAAACTGTAAAGAAAGACAATTCCACCTATCAAGTTGGGGATACTGTTGAGCATAGTAAATGGGGCAGAGGAATGGTTGTTCAGGTTAAAGAGAGTCCGGAAGGTAACGAATTAGTAATTGCTTTTGATAAAAAAGGACTAAAAAAACTTAACCAAGATTATGCTCCAATAACAAAGGTATAAATATGAATAAAAATGATGAACTTAAAAAACTTATAGAAAAAATTAATGACCTTGACTATCATTACTATACTCTTGATGAACCACTTGTTTCGGATGGTGAGTATGATCAGATTTATAATAAATTAGTTAATTTAGAAAAAGAATTAGGATTTACACCGGAAAATTCACCAACAAATAGGGTTGGCGGTCAGATTCTCGATAAATTTGAAAAGCACTATCATTTAACAAGGTTATTAAGTCAAGATAAGGCTCAATCCTATGATGAAATAAAAGATTGGATTGAAAGATGTAATAGATTAAAAGAATCTTATGAAATAACTAGTGGCGATAAACTTCCAGACCTCGAATTTATAATGGAATATAAGTTTGATGGACTTACAATTAATTTAACTTATGAAGATGGATTACTAAAAACAGCTGCGACCAGGGGAAATGGAATTGTAGGAGAAGAAGTCAAAGCTCAAGCTGAGACTATAAGGTCAATACCAATTACTATAAATGAAAAGTCTTTACTTGAAATTCAAGGCGAGGCTTTGATGCCTTTATCAGAACTAACTAGGTATAACAAGGAAAACATTGCCCAGCTTAAAAATGCAAGGAATGCAGCTGCTGGAGCAATACGTAATCTTGACACCAAGGAAACCGCCAAAAGACGACTGACCGCATATTTCTATGCTATCCCAACTAATAATCTTGATTTTAAAAATGAAGAAGAAATGTTAGACTTTTTAAAGGAAATGAAACTAAATGTTCATCCTTATCATAAAAAGGTGAAAAGCTTAAAAGAAATAATAGAAGAGCTTGAAAGAATAGAAAAAGAAAGAAAAACAATAGATGTTCTTACTGATGGTGTAGTCATCAAGATAAATGATAAAAAAACTCAAGAAGCCTTAGGATATACAAATAAATTTCCTAGGTGGTCAATAGCTTTTAAATTTGAACCAGAAGAATTCACAACAAAACTTATTGATGTTGTATGGAATGTAGGTAGAACTGGGAAAGTCACTCCATCCGCAATACTTGAGCCTGTTGATTTTTCAGGGGTAACAGTAGCTAGAGCGACATTAAATAATTACGATGATATACAAAGAAAAAAAGTAAAAATAGGTTCAGATGTTTTTATTAGAAGGTCAAATGACGTCATTCCAGAAATATTAGGAGTGGTTGACGAAAATCAGCCAGGTACAATTGAGATTGAGAAACCTAAATATTGTCCATATTGTCACAGTGAATTAATCGAGGGAAATGTTCATGTAATTTGCCCTAATTCTATTTCTTGCACACCTCAGCTACTAGCAAGAATGGTTCATTTTTCATCAAGAAATGCCATGGATATAGAAGGCTTGTCAGAAAAAACTATCGGCCAATTAATAGAAGAATTGGGCGTAAAAGAAATATATGATATTTATGATTTAACCTATGATGATTTAATAAAACTTGATAGATTTGGAGTAAAGAAAACACAAAACCTGCTTGATTCAATAGAAAAAAGCAAAAATAGAGATTTAGATGCCTTTATTTATGCTATTGGTATCCCGAATGTAGGAGAAAGAACAGCAAGAGATTTGGCTAATAAATTTAAGTCTTTTGATAAACTTAGAGAGGCTACAGTAGAACAATTAGTGGAAATTGATGATATTGGTGAAATAACCGGTGAAGATATAGTAGAATTTTTCCATGATAAAAATATAGTAGATTCTATAGATATACTTTTATCTAAGGGAATAAAAATTAATAAGTTAAATGAAGATAAAAGTTCTAATAAACTTGAAGGAATAAATTACGTAATTACGGGAAGCATAGAAGGCTATAATAGAGACGATATTAAGAAAATGCTTGAAGATTGCGGTGCTAATGTCAGAAGTTCTGTATCGAAAAATACAGATGTTGTTCTTGCAGGTGAAAAAGCTGGTTCAAAAAAAGATAAAGCTTTACAATTAGGTGTAGAAATATATGAAGATGAGAAATTATATGATTTTTTATCGGATATAAAAGGAGAATAGGATGGATATAAAAGAAGTAGAAAGAATCTATAACTTGAGCCATTTAAGTTTAGAAAATCAAGATAAAGAAGTGATTTCTAATAAATTTAATAGAGTTTTAGATTTTATCGAGGATATATTTAGTGTTGATACTGATGATGTGGAAATAACTGAATATATAAATACTCATAATGCAGTTTTTAGAGATGATATTGTAGAAGAGTCTTTAGATAGGTCAAAAGCATTAGAAAATGCAAAAGATACTGAGTATGGATATTTTAGATTAGATTGGAAACTATAGGAGCAATAATGGATATAAAGGCTATTATAGAAAAATATAAAAATAAAGAAATAAGCGTAGAAGAAAATACAAAAAATATTTTAGAAAAAATTAAAAATGATAAAACCAATGCCTATATAACTTTTGACGAAGAAGATTCTTTAAAAAGAGCTAAAGAGTTAGATAGAAAGCTTTTGGCTGGAGAAAAATTAGGATCTCTTTTTGGAATCGCTATTGCGGTTAAGGATAATATATCATATAAAAATATGAATATGACTTGCGCTTCAAAGATGCTTGAAAATTTCACACCAATGTTTGATGCCAAGGTTATAGAAAATCTTTTAAATGAAGATGCGATTATAATTGCAAAGACAAATATGGATGAGTTTGCTATGGGAGCTAGAGGAAAAACATCTTTCTATGGACCTGTAAAAAACCCGGTTGACGAAAGTAGGGTAACTGGAGGTTCTTCTTCAGGATCAGCAGCTTCTGTTTCTAAGGGTGATGTCCTTGTTGCTTTAGGTACTGATACAGGCGGATCTGTAAGATGTCCAGCAAGTTATTGTAATATTTTAGGATATAAACCAACATATTCTATGATGAGTAGAAACGGCGTAGTATCAATGGCAAATACATTAGATCAAGTTTCAGTTTTCGGCAAGAATATTAGCGATATAAGAGAAATTGCACAAGTTATTGAAGGTCCAGATGAAATGGATATGACTGTAAGACTTGATGATTATGCCTACCATGTAGAAGATTATGATTTTAAAGATAAAAGAATTGCATATATACCAGCGGATGATTATCTTCACAAAGAATTAGATCCAGTTGTAGAAAAAGATTACAATTCTGCATTAGATCTATTAAACAAACTAGGTGCTAATCTTTCACCAATAAACCTAAAATACTCAAAATATGCAAATCAGGTATATAACGTAGTCATGTCTAGCGAGGTTTCTTCTAATATGTCTAGATTTGATGGGATTAGATTTGGCTATCAAAGTGATAAGTATAGCTCAGTTGATGAATTATTTATTAATTCTAGATCAGAAGGTCTGGGTGAAGAAGTTCAAAGAAGGATAGCTTTAGGAACTATGTATCTCTCTGCTGATGATAATCAAAGAGTATATAAACAAGGGCTTAAAATTAGAACATTAATTAAAAAAGAGTTAGAAGAAGTTTTTGAAAATTACGATTTAATAATAACCCCTACAGTTACAAACCTACCACCAGCTCTTAATGATGACTACAAAGATCCACTTAGTGACTTTAAATCAGATGGTTTTAATGTAATCGTGAATTTATCCGGTATGTGTGGATTATCTGTTCCTGTAAGAGAAGGTATATCTGGCTCAGTACAATTTATTGCAAATGCAAATGAAGATAGCAAACTATTAAACGCTGGCGAAGAATTTTTAAGGAGATTAAATGAAAACTAAAACAATAATAGGTCTAGAGATTCACGTTGAGTTATCTACAGATACAAAAATGTTTTGCTCCTGCAAAAATGAATTCGGAGCAGTTCCAAATACAAATGTATGTCCAATCTGCCTAGGTCATCCAGGTACTCTACCTCGAATGAATAAAAGAGCTGTAGAATATGCTATTATGGCGGGGCTTGCCTTTAATTGCAAGATTAGAAATGAGCAAAAAGTTGATAGGAAAAAATATTTTTATCCTGACCTTGTTAAAGGCTATCAGCTCACTCAATTTGATAAGCCATATGCTTACGAAGGATATCTAGAACTTTCTAGTGGCAAACACATTAATATAAGAGAAATTCATATGGAAGAAGATACTGGAAAATCTAATCACAATGAAGATGATACAGTATTAATGGACTATAATAGAGCAGGTGTGCCTTTGATAGAAATAGTTACAGATCCTGATATATCTTCACCAGAGGAAGCTAGAGAATTTGTTGAAACATTAGCCTCAACACTTAAATTCTTAGATGTTTCAGACTGTATAATGGCAGAAGGTTCTATGCGTGTGGATGTAAATGTAAATATAAAAGATGAAGATTCAGGTTTAAGAACAGAAATTGCAGAGATTAAAAATATTAACTCAATTAAAGCTATAGAAAATGCTCTAAGTTATGAAGTTAAAAGACAAACAGAACTTCTAGAAAAAAGCGAAGTTGGCGTAAAAGAAACTAGAAGATGGGACGATATTGAACTTAAAACTATCCATATGAGAAATAAAGAAGTTGGTAATGATTACAGATTTTCTGCGGATGGAGATATACCAGATATCTACCTATCAGATGAGTTTATAGAAAATATCAAAGTAAATCTTCCAGAATTACCAAGCAAAAAACAGGCAAGATATATGAAAGATTTTAATTTATCTGAATATGATGCAAATCTTTTAAGCCATGATAGAAATCTTGCAAGTCTTTTTGAAGAAACAGAAAAATTAGTTAATGATCCAAACACTACTGCAAATTGGATATTAACTGAACTATCTAGAAGACTAAATGAAGCTGAGCAGACTGCAGAAGAGATGAATCTATCTGTAGAAAATTTTGCTAAGCTAATTAATCTTGCAAAAAATAATAAAATCAACAATAACGTTGCGAAAAAACTTCTTAGAGAAATTTATACTTCTAACGAGGATCCAGAAAAACTTGCAGAAGAGAGAAATCTTCTTCAGATTTCTGATTCTTCCTTCTTGGAAGATGTCGTTAAAGAAGTTCTTGATGAAAATCCTCAGTCAATCGAAGATATTAAAAACGGCAAGGATAGAGCTTTTGGATTCTTGGTTGGCCAAGCTATGAAAAAAACTAAAGGCAAGGGAAATCCTCAAGAAATCAATAAATTATTAAAAGAAAAGATAGGAGAATAGGGAGTGTTAAAACACTTCCCTTTTTCGAATGAATATACTAATTAAAAATATTTATAAAAAGATTAACATATTTGGGATAAATTTAGGAAAGATGAACACAGAAATTAACAAAATATATATAAGGCAAGGCCAGTAATGGTTGGAATTGATATTGTATCAGTAAGTAAAATTAAAAATAAATCTGATTCATTCTTAAAAAAAATCTTTTCCCTAAATGAACTCGAGTATGCTTTTAATAAAGAAAATCCTTACCAAACTTTGGCTGGAATATATGCTCTTAAAGAAGCTGTATTAAAAGCGTATGAATTAAATATTTCCTATATAAAAAATTGTAGGATAGAAGTTTTTTATGTTCAAAATCGTCCCGAAATACTAATTGATGGACAAGGATGCAACGCTTTTGTATCTATATCCCACGATGAAGGTAGGGCGGTAGCTATATGCATAAAGGAAGATAAGAGAAAGCCTAAAATTGATAAATCTATGATAAATCTATTACCTAAAAGAAGTAAAAAAAGTCATAAGGGAAGCTTCGGTAAAGTAGCTATCCTTGGTGGCTCATCTGGCATGGCAGGGTCTTGTTACTTATCTTCATCAGCAGCCCTAAGAGTAGGAGCGGGTCTTGTCTATCTACTTGTACCTGAATCTATAAGTAATATTTTACAAATTAAATCTGTTGAACAAATAATAAAAACTATTGATTCTTATAATTTAAAGTATAATGAAAATATATTTAAGCAGATTATGAAATATTTAACTGATAAGGATGTATTAGCAATAGGCTCGGGTATGGGAGATGATCCAAGTTTAAATAAATTAATAGGAAAAATTGTAGATCAATTTGAAGGTAAGATTATAATTGACGCTGATGGATTAAACGCAGTTTCAAAAGATAAAACTATATTACATAAGAAAAAAATAATCTTAACACCTCATCTAAAAGAGTTTTCTAGATTGACTGGACTTCCTATTCAGGAAATAAATGAGAATAGGATAGAGTTTGCTAAAAATTTTTCCAAAAAATACAACCTCATCCTTGTTTTAAAATCTGAAAATACCATTGTAACAGATGGAGAAAAATTGTATTTAAATAAAATTGGTAATACTGGGATGGCGACAGCTGGAAGTGGAGATGTTTTAACAGGAGTAATTGCGGGTCTACTTCCCGTATTAGATGAATTTACTGCCGCTAAATTTGGAGTGTATCTTCATTCTTTAGCTGGAGATTTGGCAAAGAATGATTTATGCGAAGAGTCCCTCATTGCAAGTGACATAATATCTTATTTACCAAATGCAATTAAACTTTTGAGGTAGTTATGCAAGAAACATATTTAGAAGTAAATTTAGATAAAATTAGAAATAATATCTTAAAAATAAAAAATCTAAGTAAAGAATCAAAATTCTGTGCTGTAGTTAAGGCTAATGCTTATGGGCTAGGAGCTGATGTGATATGCAAGGACATTGAAGATATTGTCGACTATTATGCAGTGGCAAGACTTAGTGAAGGACTTTTATTAAGACGAGCAGGAGTAAAAAGGCCAATTTTAGTTTTGGGATATGTTGGAATAGATGATATAAAAATTTGTTCAGATAATAATATTGATATCTCTGTTTATGATTTAGCTTTAGCACAAAAAATAGATAAATTAGGATATAAACTTAAGGGACATCTTGTTTTAGATACTGGACACGGAAGAATTGGTTTTAGACAAGATGAAATAGATAAAATTAAAGAGTTAAAAACGCTTAAAAATATTGACATAATCTCTGCTTTTAGTCATTTTTCAACAGCTGATGAAGATGATAATAGCTTTACTTTTGAGCAAGAGAAAATATTTGATGAGATAATTAATAAAATTAAAGAGGATTTTAATTTTAAATTTATTCATTTAGCTAATTCTGCAGCAACTATTAGGCAGAAAATTTTTAAAGGCATGAATAGGGTAGGTATTTCTCTTTACGGGCTATACCCATCAGAAGTAGTTAAAAATGATTCTGAGATAAAGCTTGAAAAAACATTTAATCTATATACATACGTTCATTTTATAAAAGATATTAAAAAGAATACTCCAATTAGTTATGGTAGGACATTCATAAGCGATAAAAATATGAAGGTCGCATCAATTGCTATAGGCTATGCAGATGGTTACAACAGAGCGTTTTCCAATAGGGGAGTAGTGTACATAAACAATAGGGCTTGTAGGGTATTAGGTAGAGTATGTATGGATCAGATGATGGTTGATGTTACTGGGGTAGATGTATCAATTGGCGATAAAGTTGAAATTTATAGAGATATTGACAGGGATGCAGAGCTTATAGGAACTATTTCATATGAACTAATGACAAATATTTCTATGAGAGTTAAAAGAGTCTACATAAAAAACGGAAATGTCATTAATTGTCGCGATTATTTAGGAGAAATAAATGAAAGTTAAAAGAGGAGATTTATTTTATGCAGATCTTTCTCCTGTAGTCGGTAGCGAGCAAGGAGGGGTAAGACCTGTAATAGTTGTTCAAAATGATGTAGGCAATAAATATTCGCCAACAATTATAGTAGCGCCTGTAACAAGTCAGATGAATAAAGCAAAACTTCCTACCCATGTAAAATTAAAGGGTAATAAATATGGATTACCTAAAAATTCTGTTGCATTAATGGAACAATTAAGAACCATTGACAAGAAAAGACTAAGGGAAAAAATAGGGACTTTTTCAAGTGATATTATGAATAAAATAGATGAAGCGATGACTATTTCCCTAGCTCTTGAACAAGATTAAAATATCCAGTCCAATAATCCTTTTGTTTAATGGACTGGATATTTTTTAATATTTTATTAAATACTTACTAAATTTTTATAATCATTTACAATCATCTTTGCAAGTTCATCAGGATTTCCACAACCTGTTGTTATGATTAAATCGTCATCGTTAATAACTTGATATATATAATCTCTTGCTTCTTCGAAAGTACCAAGATATTTTGCGTTTAATCCTTTTTTAACCATAGCATCTACAACGTCTTTTGAGTGTATTGTAGGATCAAATTTTTCTCTTGCAGCAAATATATCAGTTACGATTATTTCATCAGCAGAATCAAAACTATTTAAAAAGTCATTAAATAATGTCTTTGTTCGTGAATAGGTATGTGGTTGCCATACACATACCAACCTGCCTTTAGTATGTTCAGCTAGTGCATCAAGTGTTACTTGTATTTCTGAAGGATGGTGGCCGTAATCGGTCATAATTCTAGCATTTTTAACATGACCTACAACTTGCATTCTTCTATCTAAACCAGTGTATTCTAATATATTTTTTCTGATAGTTTCAATATCTATACCATTCTCATAGGTTGCTATAATGGAAGCCATAGCATTATTTATGTTATGTCTACCGATTACTCCGAGTTTAAAATGTTCTATTTCACCATTTTTCATTACTAAATCAAAACTAGGTCTTCCAAGTTCATCAAATTCAATATTTATTGCATTGTAATTTGCATCAGGATTTTCTTGAGCATAAGTAATCAATTCACCTTGTACTGCATCTATGATTAGCTTATTGTTTTCTTCGTTTAGGTTTAAAATTGTTTTTGAATTTCCATCTTGGTTTCTAAGATAATCCTTGAAAGTTTCAACTATGTCATTTAGGTCTTTGTAATAGTCTAGATGGTCTTCATCTATATTTAAGATGATAACGGTTTGTGGATAGTAGTATCTAATATTTCCTTTGTATTCACAAGCTTCTGTGACCAAAAAGTCCTCATCTCCAACCTTAACATTACCTTTCATATCATCAAGGTTACCACCTAATAGAATTGTTGGATTCTCATCGGAGTGTAGAAGGATTTTTGAAATCATACTTGTAGCTGTAGACTTTCCGTGAGAACCAGATATTGCTATAGAGTTTTTATAATTTCGCATAAGAGCACCTAAAAATACACCTCTTGTAACAACAGGTGCATCTAACTTTTTAGCTTCAATTAATTCTTCATTATCATCAGAAATTGCGTCTGTATAAACTACTAGGTCCGGATTTTTGATATTTTCCTTTTTTTGACCAATGAAAACTTCAATTCCAAGGTCTTTTAAAACTTTGACTGTGTCTGATTCACTTCTATCAGATCCTGTAATTTTATATCCTTTTTCATATAATAGGTGGGCTAGTCCACTCATTGATATACCACCTATTCCAATGAAATGAACGTATTTATACTTGTGTTCATCTAAATTAAATTCAAACATATATTTATAATCTCCTTAATAGTTAAGTCTTAAAGCACATTTGTTATATTATACCATATTTAATAATGAAAAGTTGTCAAGTTCTTCTTTGAATATAAAGACAGATGACGTATATTTATATTAGAATGTAAAGTTTAAAAGGAGGATCCATGAAATTTGTAATAGCTAATGATCATGGGGGAATAGATTTAAAACCTGCCGTTAGTGAAAAACTTGAAGAACTTGGACATGAAGTAATTCATGTCGGTACTTATGATAAAAACTCTTGTGATTATAGTGATTTTGCTGTAAAAGCTTGTGAAAAAGTTATCAATGGCGAGGCTGATTTTGCCATCCTTATCTGTGGCACAGGTCTTGGTATGTCCATATCAGCTAATAAAGTAAAAGGCATTAGAGCAGCCTGTGTTTCTGAACCATTTTCAGCTAAAATGAGTAGAGCCCATAACAATGCTAATGTCCTATGTCTTGGTGCAAGAGTTATAGGATCAGAAGTTTGTAAGATGATTGTAGAAGAATTTGCAACAACAGACTTTGAAGGCGGACGCCATCAAAGACGTGTAGATAAAATAAGTAAAATAGAAGAAGAAAATCGAGACTAATAGAGTCTCTATTTTTGTTTATTAAAAAAGGAGTATATATGACAATTCCAACACCACATATTTCTGCAAAAAGTAAAGAAGAAATAGCAAAAACTGTATTGATGCCAGGTGATCCTTTAAGAGCTAAATTTATTGCTGAAAATTTTCTTGAAGATGTAACTCAATTTACTGATACCCGTGGCATGCTAGGTTTCACAGGCTTTTATAAGGGCAAAAGAGTCTCAGTAATGGGCAGCGGTATGGGTATACCATCAGCCATGATTTATTATAATGAACTTTTTGATTTTTATGATGTAGATTGCATTATAAGGATAGGTACAGCTGGAGCTATGCAAGAAGATGTTAAACTTCATGACATTGTTATAGCACAATCTGCTTGCTCTGAATCATCAATTAATGACAATTTATTTGGAAATATTCATTTTTCTGTAACACCTGACTACGATCTTTTAGTTAAAGCTGTTGAAAAATCAAAAGAGCTCGGCTTTAGAACACATTGTGGCCAAGTTCATTCTTCAGATCAATTCTACAACGAAATGGATTCAAAAGTTTTTGATAATTTAAGAAAATACGGAATTCTTGCAGTAGAAATGGAATCCTATGGCTTGTTCATGGCTGCAAGAAAACATGGTAAAAAGGGGCTAGGAATATTTACTATCTCTGATTCTCTAATAGAAAATGTTGCAGATAGTGCTGAGAATAGACAAAAATCATATACAAATATGATGGAACTTGCCCTAGAGGTTGCTGAAGCATAGATGATTAAGACAATAATAATGGCTGCTGGTGAAGGAACTAGGATGAAATCTAAAAAATCCAAAGTACTTCACAAGCTAATCAATAAAGAAATTATAAAATATGTAAAGAAGGCAAGTGATTTTGAAGACTCAGAAACAATTGTCATTGCTGGTGCAAATAAACCTATATTAGAAAGTTTATTCACAGATGTAAAAATTGTTGAGCAAAAAATAGGAAAAAACATCCCTTATGGAACAGGATACGCGGCTAGTCTTGCCTTAGAGTTTTTAAACGATTATGATCAAGTACTTATCTTAAATGGTGATATTCCTTTAATTAAAAAAGAATCATTAGAAAATCTTATTTCCTACCATAATGAAACTGATTCTTCTTGTACAATTCTTTCCACTATGATAGATAATCCAAAAGGATATGGAAGAATTATTAGAGATGAGGATAAGAATTTTACAAAAATCACAGAAGATAGAGATTTAAAATCAGGACAAGAAAATATAAGAGAAATCAATGTAGGAATCTATATATTTAAAGCAAAAGATTTAAAAGAATCACTCAAAAAAATTGACTCTAATAACGATCAAAATGAACTCTATCTTACTGACTGTATAGGAATACTAAAAGATTGTGGTAAAAGGGTAAGTGCTTACGTAAGCTGCGATTACGAACAATTTTATGGAATTAATAATAAATACGAACTATATAAAGCAAGTAAAATTTTACAAAATAGAATCAACAAAGAACACATGATAAAAGGTGTTATAATAGAAAATCCAGAGACTACTTTTATTGAAGAAGGAGTTGAAATTGGAGAAGATACAATCATATCTGGATTTGTTAAAATATATGGCAATACAAAAATAGGAAAAAATTGCATCATAGAGGGTTCTAGTAAAATAACTAATTCTACTATTGAAGATAATGTTAAAATAGATAATGCGATAATAGAAGATTCTTATATGGAAGAGGATAGTGATATAGGTCCTTTTGCAAGGCTAAGACCAAATAGTAGAATTGGTAAAAATGTTCATATTGGAAACTTTGTAGAAGTCAAAAACTCAAGTTTAGGTGAAAATACCAAAGCTGGTCACCTTGCTTACATCGGTGATAGTGATTTAGGCAAAGATATAAATATTGGATGTGGGGTAGTTTTTGTCAATTATGACGGAAAATTCAAACATAGATCAATTATAGAAGATGGTGCTTTTATTGGATCAAATGCTAATATAGTAGCGCCTGTGAGGGTTGAAAAAGAAGGATTTGTAGCTGCAGGATCAACAATAACAGAAGATGTCAATACTGGCGAGTTAATCATTGAAAGAGCAGAACAAAAACATATCAAAGGTTACGTCGAAAGAAAAAAAGAAAGAGATAAAAATCACAAGGAGTAGAAATGTCATCTAGGGAAAATAAATATATTCACAGAGGGGAATTAAAACTTTTAACAGGAAATTCAAATATTAAGCTAGCAGAGAGTGTTGCTAAGAATTTAGGTATAGAGCTTACTAAAGCAGATATCAATAAATTCAAAGATGGTGAGATTAGTATAAAAATTAACGAATCAATAAGGGGAAAAGATGTTTTTATAGTCCAACCAACATCTGCTCCAACAAACGATAATCTAATGGAATTGTTAATAATGATAGATGCTTGTAAGAGAGCTTCTGCTGGATATATTAACGCCGTAGTACCTTACTATGGTTACGCTAGACAAGATAGAAAAACAAGAGGTAGAGAGCCTATTACAGCAAAACTAGTAGCCAACTTACTAACTATAGCTGGAGCAAATAGGGTAATTACTATGGACCTCCATGCTGGACAAATACAAGGATATTTCGATATACCTGTTGATCATTTCTCAGCTATTAGATTACTTTCTACTCACTTCCAATCATTTGCCTTTGATAAACCAGAAGAATATGTAGTTGTAAGTCCTGATTTAGGCGGAGTTAGACGTGCTAGAGAATTTGCTGACTACCTTAAACTTCCTATAGCAATTATAGAGAAGAGAAGACCAATGCCAAATGTATCAGAAGTCATGTCTGTAATTGGCGATTTTAAAGGTAAACATGCTATAATAGTAGACGATATGATTGATACTGCAGGTACAATTACTAATGCTGCTGACTTCTTAGTTGAAAATGGCGCTAAGGATGTATATCTTGTAGCAACTCATGGTGTATTTTCTGGAGACGCAATAAAAAAACTAGAAAAACCATCTGTAAAGGAAGTTATAATCACAGATACTATTGAATTACCTGAAGAAAAAAGAATTGATAAAATAACTCAACTATCAATTGCACCGCTACTTGCAGAAGCAATTAATAGAATTAATACCTATGAATCAATAAGTGGTTTATTTACGGTTATTGAATAATGTATTATATTGTAGGTTTAGGCAATCCTGGATTACAATATGAAAATACTAGGCATAATGTTGGCTTTATGACTATTGATTATTTAGCAAACAAATATGATATAGATGTTAGAAAATCAAAATTCAAATCTCTTTATGGTCAGGGAGAAATTTCTGGCCATAAAGTTATGCTCATAAAACCTCAAACATATATGAATAATTCAGGAGAAGCTGTTAGAGAAATAAGAAATTTTTATAAATTTGATATAGATAGATTAATAGTAATATATGATGACATAGATATCGATTTTGGAACAATTAGGATAAGAAAAAAAGGATCCGCTGGAAGTCATAATGGCATGAAATCTATAATATATCAAATCCAAGACGACCAATTTCCTAGAATAAAGGTATCAATAGGTAAAAAACCAGAGAAATGGGATCTTGCAAATTTCGTGTTAAGTGGTTTTTCAAAAGAAGAAGCTAAAATTCTTGAAGATGAAATTAGAATAGCCGCTGAGGGAATAGAAATCATCTTAAAAGATGATGTTGATAAAGCAATGAATAAATGTAATTCTATCAAGCTGATAAAGGAAGATAATGAATAAATTAATTGAACGATTAATTAGTATCGATCAACTTAATAAAATTAAATATCAAATTAATGATTACTCGCCTATTTATATCCAAGGTTTAAGCGATGGCTCTAAGTCTCACTTAGCTTACAGCCTTTTTGAATTGCTTCATCAAAATATAGTTATTGTTGCAGAAAATACTAAAAGAGCTGAAAAATATTTGGACGATTTAAACCAATTGTCTGATTATGTCCAATATTATCCATCACTTGATACAAATTTTTATAATATAAAATCAATAGATGATCAAAAATCTAATAAACGACTTGAAACATTAATAAATCTTGCAAAAGGTGAAAATTTTATAACTGTAACTAGTATAGCTGCCATTAGAAATAAGCTTACAGCTTTAGACAAATTTAACAAGTCATTTGTTACACTAGATGAAGAGAGCTTAGTTGATGTTAGTGATTTTACTAATAAGCTTCTAGCTCTTAATTATAATCCAACTGATTTTGTTGAAGATAAGGGTGATTTTGCAAAAAGAGGATCAATTATTGATATTTGGCCTATAAACTCTGGAAATCCAATAAGAATAGAACTTTTTGATGACGAAGTTGATTCAATTAGGATTTTTGATAAAGATAATCAGAGAACTATAGAAAAAATAGAAAATATTGAAATATCACCTGCAAGCGAGCTTTTATATGAAAATAACGATTATCAAAAAGTTATTAATGCTATACAAAAAGATTTAGACAGCAGGAAAGTTTATGATAATAATGATAAAAAATTAATTGATAAATATAATCAAATTATTTCTTTTTTAGATCAGAATATGTATGTTGCTAACAAAGACCTAATTACAGCCTATAGATTAGATAATTATAGTTCTTTTTTAGACTATATACCAGACGATACGATTTTTATCTTTGACGATGTTTCAAGAATCTATGAATCAGTTGTCTCAGACGATGAAAAATTCTTGCAGGACTTGACATATCAAATGGAAAATGGCGAAGTCTTTGCAAGTTTTAAAGATTACTTAATAAATTCTGATGAGATATATAAGAAAATAGCAAATAAAAAAATTATAAATTTCACGTCTATTTTAAAGAGAACAAAACTTTTTTCGCCTAAAAAGATAATTGAATTAAAGACTATTGAAGCCGAAAATTTCAATAAAAATGTAGAAGAATTTATCAAAGCAAGCATAGAATTAACAAAAAATAATCAAAAAATATATGTTTTTGCAGGCTCGAAATCTAGAAAAGAAAAGCTTTTAGAAAGTTTTATTGATCATGATTTTTTATTGGCTACAAGTGAAGATAGGTCTAGTGATTTTGATAAAACGCCTATTATTATTTCAGAAAAAAAAGCGAGTGAAGGATACTATGTTAAGGATATAAACCTTCATGTTTTCACAAGTAAAGAGATATATGGTAGATCTTCATCAAAGAAACAAAAAAGCAAAAAAGTTTCATCCAAAAACATAATCAATTATTCAGACCTTGAAATTGGCGATTATGTGGTTCATGAGAATAACGGTATTGGTATTTATAAAGGCCTTACAAAGATTGAAAGGAATGATGTCGAAAAAGACTTTATTTTGATAGAATATAGAGGAAATGACAAACTATATATACCAGTTGATCAAATGAACCTAGTTAGCAAATATATCGGAAATAGAGGAGAAAAACCTAAATTATCTGCTCTAGGATCTGTTCAGTGGCAAAAATCAAAACAAAGAGCCAAAAAAGCAGTCGATGAAATTGCTGATGACTTAGTAAAACTATATGCTGAAAGAGCCAAACAAAAAGGGCACGCCTTTGCCAAAGATACTAATTGGCAAGATGAATTTGAAAACTCTTTTCCATATGATGAGACATTTTCTCAATTAAGAAGCCTTGAAGAAATCAAAGCTGATATGGAAAGTGAACAGCCCATGGATAGACTTTTGTGTGGAGATGTGGGTTACGGTAAGACTGAAGTTGCTTTAAGAGCTGCTTTTAAGGCAATAATGGATGGGTATCAAGTTGCATTTCTTGTACCAACTACCATATTAGCCAACCAACATTATCATACTTGTCTTGAAAGATTTAAAGAATATCCTATAAATTGTGCAATGCTTTCTAGGTTTAATACAAAAACTAAAGATAAAGAAATAATAAGAGATATTAAGTCTGGTAAGGTTGATATTGTTGTTGGAACGCATAGACTTTTGTCTAACGATATTAAATTTAATAAATTAGGCCTTGTAATAATTGATGAAGAGCAAAGATTTGGCGTAAGGCATAAGGAGAAATTTAAAAAATTCAAATCATCTATAGATGTCCTAACCTTATCAGCAACACCTATACCTAGAACTTTACAAATGTCTTTATCAGGGATAAGAGACCTATCAACTCTAGATGAGCCGCCAGAGGAAAGACTTCCAGTAAATACTTATGTATTAGAATATGACTCAGGAATTATTAGAGATGCTATCCTTAAGGAAATAAATAGGAATGGTCAGGTCTACTTTGTTTATAATAGAGTTAATGATATAGAAAAACTATATTTAGAAATCAAAGATCTGGTTCCTGAAGCAAGTATAGATATTGTTCATGGACAAATGAGTCCGAGACAAATTGAAAATATTATGTTTGATTTTGTCGATGGAAAGACAGATATATTGCTAGCTACAACAATAATCGAAACAGGAATGGATATTAAAAATGTAAATACTATTATTATCTATGATGCAGATTTAATGGGGCTTTCACAGCTGTATCAGCTAAAAGGAAGAATAGGCAGAGGTTATAGAAGCTCATATGCGTATTTTACTTATAGAACTGGCAAAATTTTAACGGAAATTGGAGAAAAAAGACTTAAATCTATCAAGGACTTCTCTGACTTTGGTTCAGGATATAAAATTGCTATGAAAGACCTTGAGCTTAGAGGAGCAGGAAATCTTTTGGGTGAAAGTCAGTCAGGTTATGTAGAGGCTGTTGGGTACGACCTATATGTGAAATTCTTACAAGAAGCCGTAGAAAGAGCCTCTGGTAAGGAAGTAAAGATTAAAGATTATAACCAAGCCTTAATCGACATTAAAATAGATGCTTACATCCCAAATTCTTATATAAAGGATTCTTCTCAAAAAATAGAAATTTATAATCGTATAGCAAATATTGATGATATGAAAGATTACGAAGCTTTGGTAGAAGAATTAATTGATGTTTATGGAGATATTCCTGTAATAGTGGATAATATAATGTATGTGTCGTTAATAAAATCCCTTGCTTCCTCAAATGGTATTAGTGAAATAAGGGAAATAGAAAATAATATATATTTATTTTTTACTGACAGAGATTATTATTCTTTTGAAGAGCTAAAAGGCATAAATGAAAGTTACAAGGGCGAAATGAAGCTTGACTTATCGAACAAACCAGCCTTTATAATACCTGTTACAAAGAATAAATTACTTGACACATACGAACTTTTAGATACAATTAACAAAATAAGGAGTAAACAATGAAAAAGAAATTATTAATTGCAATGTTTGCATCAACAATGGTGCTAGGGGCTTGTGGAAATCAAGCTAATGATAACAAAGAAAATACTAAGGTAGAAGAAAAATCAAGTGATGTTAAAGAACTTGACAAGGGAACAATAGCTGTGGTAAATGGTGATAAGATATCCAAAGATGCTTATAAGGAAGAAATGAGTTTTTATGGAGCAATGCTTGCTAGCAGACAAAATCTTAAAAATTCAATAGTTCAAATGATGGTTCAAGATAAACTTATTGCTGATGATATGAAGGCAAACAAACTTGAAGTTTCTGACAAAGAAGTTAACGAATCTTTCCTAAATTCAGTGAAACAATTTGGTGGTCAAGAACAATTTGATAAGATGCTTGATGATTATAATATGGATGTAGAAAAGTTTAAAGAAACCGTTAAGAAAGATTTGATGTATCAAAAACATAAAGAATGGTTTGAAAAAGAACATCCTGTTACTGAAGAAGAAATTAAAGAATATTACGAAAATAATAAAGATCAGTTTGCTAAACGTGATGCTTCACATATCCTAGTAGCAGATGAAAAAACTGCAAAAGAAGTTAAAGAAAAATTAGATAATGGCGAAGATTTTGCAAAGCTAGCAAAAGAATATTCAACAGATACTGCAAACGCAGCAAATGGTGGAAATCTAGGAACATTCTCTAAAGGCCAAATGGTAAAAGAATTCGAAGATGCAGCCTTCGCTTTAAAAGAAGGAGAAATTTCAGAACCAATTAAAACTCAATTTGGTTATCATATAATAAAACTTAACAAAGTAGCTGATTCTATAGATGATAATAAAGAGGCTATTACAAAAGCACTAACTGATAAAAAATATGCTGATTATATTAAAGAATTAAACGAAAAAGCTAATGTAGTTACAGAATCCACAATAGCTGCAGAAAAATCAGCCGAAGAAGCAACAGATGATAACAAAGCTGATACAACAGAAGAAAAAGAAGATTCAGAAGATAATAAAGTAGACGAAAATAAAGAAAATGAAGAAGATAAAAAAGATAATAATTAGTATATTATCTTTAAGTTTGTGTCTTTTTATCTTTTCCTCATGCAAAAAAGATAAAAATGACGGAAATGCTATCGCCCTTGTTGATGGTGAGGAAATCAAAAGAGACGATTTTGACAAAGAATTAGAATTTTACTTAGCTTTCTATAGTAGAAAATATGGTGAGAACTATCTTGACAGTAAAAATTCTAAAGGAAAAACATTTAAAGAGCTTCTTAGGGACGATTTGTTAGATTCTATGATAAAAGATCAAGTTATGCTAAATGATCTTGCTAAGAAAAAAATAGAAGTTGATGACAATACTGCTAATAAACTAAGAAGTGACATAGAAAAAAATTTAGGAGATAAAAATTCACTAAACGCAAATATGAAGGCTTTAGATATTAGTGATGGAGAATTCTCCAATGTTATTTTCAATGACTCTATAAGAAAAATACACTATGATTATTTTCTTACCCACAGTAAAATTAAAGATTCTGAAATATTAGAATACTATAAGGGTAATGAAGATCTTCATAGGATGTATAAGTACAATGTTTTAGCCTTTGCAAACAAAAATGAAGCTGAAAGTACTAGAGCTAAGATAAAAAATAGTATTGATTTCAAAAATGCTTTGAAAAATCCGGTTAGAAATTATGAGATAATAAATTCGGATTTTGTATATAAAGATGACACAATATTAGCTAAGTCTAGAACATTTGAAAAAGATAAAGTAAGTGATATTTTTAAAATTGAAAATAAGTATATGATTTTAATGGTTAACTCTTACAATGAGAATGAAAATGATCTTTTAATGCACACTAAAGATAAATATCTGAAAGATGCTTACAATCAGTACTTAAATAAATTAGTAAAATCTAGTAAAATTAAGGTATTTATCTGATAATGCTTGATTTTATTGAATTTGTTATGTATAATCTATCTTAGAGTTAAACAGAAATTACGTTGATTTATAGGAGGAAATATGAATAAATCAGAATTATTAAATAGTATATCAGAAAAAAGTGGTCTTAAAAAAGTTGAATCTGAAAAAGCACTTAACGCATTTTTAGAAACAGTTGAAGAAGCTCTAGTTAATGGAGATAAGGTTCAACTTGTTGGTTTTGGTACTTTCGAAGTTAGAGATAGAAAAGCTAGAGAAGGTAGAAACCCAAGAAAACCAGAAGAAGTTATTCAAATACCTGCATCAAAAGCTCCAGTATTCAAAGCTGGTAAAACTCTTAAAGAAGCAGTTAACAAGTAAAAATTATTAATTTTAAAACCGGTCCTCGAAATAAAGAACCGGTTTTTTTTATTATAATTTTTTTAAATTTAAGTCTACGTTTTGATCTAAATTCACAGTAATGGTTGAGAAGTTTACATAATAGACCATCCCATCTTTTGCACCTTTTGCTTTATTAACGTTCTTTTTTTCTGTATAATCTACATCAACTTTATTAGCACTAGCAAGTGATGAATTTAAAGCGGCAAGATAAGCTGCTTTTTTAATATCTTCATCGAATATTTTATCAGTTTTTAAAATGACGTGACTTCCTGGACTATCTTTAACATGAAACCAAAGATCTTCTTTTCTAGCCACTTTGAGTGTGATATAATCATTTTGTTTCGAATTTTTTCCGACATATATATCAGAACCATTTTCAGTCTTATAGTGGAAAGGTCTAGATGGTTTAGATTTTTTCTTATTTCTACCTTTTTTCTTGATAAGTTTATTATCTACCATTTCCTCTCTAATTTCTTCTAAGTCTGAAATAGAATTTGATCTATTAACAAAATCTTCTAATTGATTTAAATAAGATAATAAATTTTCTTGTTTAGGTAAATCATTTTTTGCATAAACTATAGCTGCTTTAATTTTTTTAGCTCTATTGTAATATTCGTCGATATTTTTCCAAGGTGTTTTCATTGGATTTAAGCTAATTTTAATTAGATTATTGTCATTATAAAAATCTTCTAGTTCAATTTCTTTTGATTTACCATCTATTCTATACAGATTTGCGGCCAATAAATCAGCTTTTTTTTTTGAATTTTCTGCTTGAGCTTCTTTTGATATATTATTATTTAAAATTTTAATTTTTTTATTTACAGATTTTTTATGACTATTAATTTTTTTTATCAAACTTGATTTCATCTGATCTAGTCTGTCATTAGATTTATTAACAGAATAAAAATTGTCAATAGCTTCACTCATCAATTCATATTTACTTTCTGTAAAATTTAAATGAGTGAGTCTAAGAGTATGATATTCTTTTATTTTTCTCTCATCTCTATAAGTGTAAGACTCTAGCTTATTTTCTACAATATCATCTCTTAATTTATATAATATTTTATTTAATTCTTCCTTATCTGACTCGCTAACTAAACCCCAATTAAGTCTGGGATCAATATTTGCTCTATGGATAAGCTCCTTGCCAACAATTGGAGAAAAGCCTTCATAGTAGGTATAGAAAATTTTATAAGGTTCAAATCCATCAGGAATTTTTGAACTAATGGCGAATATATCTTCACTAAAATTATTCTCACTTATATCGATTTTATCGCTTTTTATTCTCTCATATGCTAGAGATGGGAAAATTTGCCTAACTGATGACATCTGATCGTTTACTCTTTTTATTGCATCGATAATTTTATAAGTATCATCTGTGAGAATAATATTTGAATGTCTACCCATAATCTCTATTATGAGCTTTTTACTAGTATCAAAACCCATTTCATCAATAGACGCTATAGAAATTTCAATCACTCTATCCAAACCATATTGTTTAATATCTATAATTTTTCCTTGACCTATATGTTTTCTCAGCACCATACAAAAATTATCTGGTTTTTCGGGGTTTTCATATTTTTTCTCTGTTAAATTTATTCTAGCTTCATTGTTGTTTGCACTTAAAAATAATTTATATGATATCCCCATTGAATATATATTTAAAACTAGGTCATTTTTTGAAGGTTGAGATATTTTTTGAATTTTCCCTCCAAGTGTTTTTTTTCTTAATTCATTAACTATTTTTCTTGTTACTATTCCATCAAAACTCATAATTCACCTCATACTTATTATACTCTTTGCCAGATTACATGACACTTGCAGTTAAAACATATAAAAGTAAAATGATTAAGATAAGGGGGCGTGATGAAGAAGGGATTTTTATTAGTTATATCAGGACCGTCAGGAGTTGGAAAAGGAACTGTTCTTCATGATCTAATGAATACTCAAACAAATTTAGTGTATTCTGTGTCAGCAACTACAAGAAAAAAGAGAGATGGGGAGATAGAAGGAGTTAGCTATTTTTATCTAAACCACGATGAATTTGAAAAAATGATTGCTGATGGTAAATTCCTCGAATATGCTAGGGTGCATAATAATTATTATGGAACACCTAAAGAATTTGTAGAAAAAAAGATTAACGAAGGCAAGATCGTAATATTAGAAATAGATGTACAAGGAGCCCTTAATATCAAGCAAAATACTGATAATGGAGTCTTTATTTTTTTAGCACCTCCTAGTCTAAAAGAATTAGAGAAAAGAATTGTAGGACGTGGTACTGAGACTGACGAAGATATTAAAATTAGAATGCATAATGCAAAAAAAGAGCTAGAATATATCAAAGATTACGATTATTTAGTTGTAAATGATCACCTAAACTCAGCTATAACTTCTGTAAATGAGATAATAAATGCAGAAAAGCATAAAGTTTTTAGGGAAGAAAATATTGAATTTGAGGAGGATTAATGAAAAATCCATCATTTAAAACATTATCTGAAGTAAGTCCAAGTAGATATGAAATATGTATGATGTGCGCTAAAAGAGCAAGAAGGATTGTAAATGGCTCTGCACCTCTAACAAAAGAAGTAGAAGCAAAACCAGTTACACAAGCCTTACATGAGATTATTGAAGGCAAAGTTAATAAAAAACAGTAGTATGCTTAAAAATAAGAATATATTATTAGGTATAAGTGGAGGAATAGCAGCATATAAAGTTCTTGATTTATGCTCACGACTAAAAAAACAAGGAGCAAACCTTAAAATAATAATGACTAAAGCTGCTACAGAATTTATTAGCCCCTTAAGTTTTGAAACTATGGGAAAATGTGTGGTTTACACAGATTTATTTGTAGGCCACCACGAAGAAGTTCATCATATAGAGCTTGGTAAATGGGCAGATGTGATGTTAATTGCGCCAGCAAGTGCTAATACAATTGCAAAAATGTCTTATGGAATAGCAGATAATTTTCTTTTATCTACTTACCTTGCTTGTGATAAAGATGTTATCATCGCTCCATCAATGAATACGAACATGCTAAAATCTAAAGCCACTCAAAGGAATTTAGAAATTCTAAAAAATGATAAGGTTAAAATCATAAATCCAGAACCTGGTCTTTTAGCTTGTAATACTATTGGTGATGGCAGACTCGCTGAGCCAGAAGATATAATAGATTTTTTAGAAGACTATTTTACTAAAAAAGATTTGCTTGGCAAAAAAGTAATAATTACTGCAGGTCCTACTGTTGAGCCTATTGACTTTGTACGTTACATATCAAATAATTCTAGTGGTAAGATGGGCTATAACATTGCTAATGAGGCAAAAAAACGTGGTGCTGAAGTTATTTTAATTTCTGGTCCTGTTAACCCACTTAAAATAGACGGAATTAGAAGAATTCAAATAAAAACAAATTCTGAAATGAAAGAAGCCATCTCTAGAGAATTTAAAGATGCGGATGCATTAATTATGTCTGCTGCACCAGTTGACTATAAAGTAAAAGAAGCCAGCGATAAAAAAATAAAGAAAAATGGATCGAATTTAAATTTAGAATTAATAGAAAATATTGATATCATAAAGTATTTTGGTTTTATAAAGAAAAACCAAATGATTATAGGATTCGCAGCAGAGACAGATGATTTAATAAAAAACGCTAGAGAAAAATTAACTAAGAAAAATCTAGATTATATTATTGCAAATGATCTCACTAAGTGGGGGGCAGGTTTTGATGTTGAAACGAATATAGCATCAATTATTTCAAAAGATGACATCGTTAATTTAGAAATCATGCCAAAAAGCGAGCTTGCCAATAAAATACTAGACCTTTTAAGGTGATAATTTGTACGCAAAAGTTATAATTGATAGCAAAAGTCGATTCTTAAATAGACCCTTTACCTATCATATTCCAGAAAAACTAAATAATAAATTACAAAGAGCAATGAGAGTTCTAGTTCCTTTTGGAAGGGGAAATAAAACTAGCGTTGCTTTTGTTTATGAAATCACTGAAAATTGTACCAGTGATTATGAAATTAAAGATATTTTTTCTATAATTGACGATACTAAATTAGTAAGCGACGAGCTTTTAGAACTAGCGTTTTTTATGTCAAAAGAATATCTCTCGCCAATCCAACTTGCTCTTAAGCAAGTTCTACCACCAACGAATATAGATAAAATAAGCACTTTTTATTTGTCAAAATCTCAAAGAAGTGATGAAATGCTTGATTATTTAAAAATCAAAAGAACCAAGGAAGAAATTTTAAAAAAATATCCAGATTCTTTAGATAGACTTAACTCTCTGATAGAAAATGATGATGTTAAAGTATTATATGAGGCAAATGATAAGATGAAAATCTCATATGATACTTATATAAAACTTAAAGATTCTAATATTAAGCTTCCAAAAAATGCCGTTAAGCAGAAAAAAATAATTCAGTATCTAGAAATAAATGGAGTTACTAAACAAAGCCTCCTACTTAAAAAAACTTCATCATCTTTATCTTCATTAAAATCTCTCGTTGAAAAAGACATGGTTGAAGAAATCCAAAAAGAATCTAATAAGGAAATTAAATTGGATTTTAATAACTATGATAAGCACATTTTAAATGAAGAACAAAACAAAGCTTTTAGTGAAATTTTAGCTAAACCTATTGGTCAGTTTCTTCTATTTGGTGTAACTGGCTCAGGAAAGACAGAAATATTTTTACAATTGGTTGAGGAAGTAATTAAAGAGGGTAAGGAAGCTATAATTCTTGTACCAGAAATCTCTTTGACTCCTCAAACTATAGAGAGATTTGCAGGAAGATTTAATGAAAAAATAGCAATTATTCATTCTAGGCTTACTCCCAAGGAAAAATTTAACCAATGGATGATGATAAAAAATGAGGAAGTCAAAATTGCGATAGGAGCAAGATCTGCAATTTTTGCACCTTTTAAAAATTTAGGTGCAATAATTATTGATGAAGAACATGATAACTCTTATGTATCATCCAAAGATCCTAAATATCACACTCGTGAAATTGCCAAATTTAGAGCAAATTATCACTCTTGTAATCTAATTATGGCATCAGCTACACCATCAATAGAGACAATGAAAGATGTTAAAGATGATAAATTAGGCCTATTACATTTAAGCAGTAGAATTAATAAAAATATGCCAGATATAGACATAATTGACATGAGAGAAGAATTAAAGAACTCAAATTATTCTATGCTTTCAATGAAACTTCAAGAAGAAATTAGAAAAAATATTGAAAATAGAGAACAGACTATTTTATTTTTAAATAAAATCGGACATGATTCTTTTACGTTTTGTAGGGCTTGTGGTTATGTTGTAAAATGTGAAGCATGCGATGTCGCAATGACCTATCATAAAAATGTAAACAAATTAGTTTGCCATTACTGTGGAAGAACTAAAAAGCAGGTTAAAGTATGTCCAAACTGCCACTCAAAAAAGATTAAAGAATTTGGAGCAGGTACAGAAAAGCTTGAGGAGGAAGTAAGACAACTTTTCCCAGATGCAAATATATATAGAATGGATTCGATGGTTGCTACAAATAAGGCAAAATATAACAATATGTATAAGTCTATGAAGTCCGGGAAAATCGATATATTGATTGGGACTCAAATGATAGCCAAGGGACTAGATTTTGAAAATGTGACCTTGGTGGGCATTGTCTCTGCAGATTTATCTTTAAATGTCGGTGATTTTTCGGCTCAAGAAACCAGCTTTCAGCTTCTCACCCAGGTAGCAGGTAGGGCAGGTAGAGCAAATAAAGCTGGCAGAGCTATAATTCAAACCTATAAACCAGAGAATTTTGTTATTCAAGCTGTAAAGTCAAATGATTATCAGAGTTTCTTTGATAATGAACTTAAAATTAGAGAGGCTTTTTCCTATCCACCATTTATAAATATAGTAACTATAAAAATATTAAATGAAGATAGGGTGAAAACAATAGATATTTCCAAGGAATTTACTGACGAATTGAAAAATTTACTAAAAGTATATCTAGATATAGAAATTATAGGGCCAAATCCCTGTAAAATATCAAGAATAAATAATAAATACAGGTATAATATTCTAATAAAGGTGGGTAATAAAAACCTTGATTTATGTCGTGATGTTATAGCTAGGATTAGAAATGCTTTAATAAAAAAATATAAAGATACTTCATTTATTGTAGCAATTAATCCGGTAAATATTAATTAAGGAGTTGATATGTTTAATTTTTTTAAAAGAAAAAAGAAAAAAGATGAAGAAGCTGAAAAAAAAGAGGTCATAAAAGATACTGAGCAAGATTTAGAAAATAATAATAATAACGATGCCTCAAATAATGATGACAAAAGTAATGAAGAATTTAATAAGTTTAATGAAGCAAACGAAAACAACAAATTCAATGAAGAAGTAGAAAAAGAGCCTGAATCAAAACTTGATACAGAAGTTGAAAAAGTTATAAAAGTTTCTGAAGATGAAAATGAGGAAGAAAAATCTAGTAAACTTAAATCTGGAAGATTTATTGACTTAACAAAAACTGAAAATACGGAAAAAAAAACTCTAAATATTGATCAAGAAGATGAAAAGCTTCAAGAAGAACAAATAGAAAAAAAAACAGTTCTAGACAAGGAAGTTTCATCAGTTGAAGTAAGTCTAGATGATAAGCAAGATTCAAAGACAGAGGAAGCGAAAGAAGAAGAATCTTCTAATGAAAAAGAATCATTTTTTGATAAACTTAAAAAAGGTTTAACTAAAACCAGAGATAACTTTACTTCTAGCCTAACAAATCTTTTTACAAGAAATGTTAAAATTGATGATGACTTATATGACGAACTTGAGGAAATATTAATATCCGCTGATATAGGAATGAGTTCAACAATAGAAATTGTTGATGAATTAAGAGGAGAAATAAAAAAACAATCTATAAAAGAATCTGATAAAATTTATCCTGTTTTGAAAAAAATTATGATGGAAAAACTAGATGAGAAAAATCTAGAAAATGAAATCAAATTTGAAAAAGGAAAACTTACAGTAATTTTAGTAATAGGTGTTAATGGAGTTGGTAAGACCACAACAATTGGCAAGCTTGCAAATAACTTCAAAAATGAGGGAAAAAGTGTAATGCTTGCTGCAGCTGACACATTTAGAGCAGCTGCTATAGAGCAGTTACAAGAATGGTCAGATAGGGCTGATGTAGAATTAATTACCCACAAAGAAGGCGCTGATCCTTCTGCTGTTATATTTGATGCAATAAAATCTGCGCGTAGTAAAAATATTGACGTACTAATTTGTGATACTGCTGGAAGACTGCACAATAAAAAGAATCTTATGCAAGAACTTGATAAGATAAATAGAACTATAGATACCCATGCAGTAAATTCAAATAGGGAAAATTTATTAGTTCTAGATGCAACAACAGGACAAAATGCAGTAAGTCAGTTGAAGGAATTTAAAAATGTTACTGACATCACAGGCCTAATATTGACAAAACTTGATGGAACTGCTAAAGGTGGAGTTATATTTCCACTACAGGTTGAAGTTGAAGTGCCAGTAAAATATATAGGTGTCGGTGAAGGTATTGATCATTTGCAAAAATTCGATTCAAAAACTTTTGTAGATGCGATATTTTAATGTTGAAATCTAGGTTTTAGGTGGTATACTAAATAGGTACTACAACAATCACACTCAAGGATGGATATTACGTTGCCAACTATGGTTTAATATCCAGATGAGATGAGTGGAAGAAAAAACGGAGGTAATTATGGCAGTAGTTTCAATGAAAAAATTATTAGAAGCTGGTGTACACTTTGGACACCAAACCAGAAGATGGAATCCAAAAATGGCAAAATTCATCTTCACAGAAAGAAATGGTATCTATATAGTAGATCTACAAAAAACAGCTAACCAAATAGAAGAAGCTTACAAAGTAATGAGAGATATTGTTGCTGATGGTGGTAGAGTTCTATTCGTAGGTACAAAAAAACAAGCACAAGACTCAATCCAAACAGAAGCTAAAAGATCAGGTCAATACTATGTTTCTCACAGATGGTTGGGTGGTATGCTTACTAACTTTAAAACTATTAGAAAAAGCGTAGAAAAACTTCAAAGATATGAAAGAATGGAAGAAGATGGAACATTTGATCTTTTACCAAAAAAAGAAGTTCTAGAATATCAAAAAGAAATGGATAAACTAGAAAGAAACCTTGGTGGTATTAAAGATATGGAAGACCTACCAGACGTATTATTTGTAGTAGATCCAGGTGAAGAATCAATTGCAGTTCATGAAGCTAAAATCCTTGGTATTCCAGTTATCGCAATAGTAGATACAAATTGTGATCCTGATGAAGTTGATGTAGCTATCCCAGGAAACGATGATGCAATCAGAGCTGTAAAACTAATAACTTCAATAATGGCTGATGCTATTATAGAAGCTAATCAAGGTAGTGAATTTGATCCTTCAGAAGATGACTTTGAAGAAGAAAGCGAAGAAGATAATGAAGCTTCTGAACAAGAAGATTTATCTGATGAAGATATAGAAGAAGCAGTTGAAGAAATAAATACACAAGCATTCGAAGAGAACGAAGCAGAATAAGTAGAGGAGATATAGATGGCAATTAGTGCAAAATTAGTTAAAGAATTAAGAGAGAGAACTGCCGCTGGAATGATGGACTGTAAAAAAGCTCTAGAAGAAGCAGGCGGAGACATTGATCAAGCACAAAAAATCCTAAAAGAAAAAGGACAAGCAACTCTTGATAAAAAATCAGGTAGAATTGCTGCAGAAGGTGTTATAGGTTCTTACATTCACAACGATAAGATTGGTGTAATCGTAGAAATCAATACAGAAACAGACTTCTCTGCAAATACTGATACAGTTAAAAATTTTGCAAGAGATATTGCAATGCACATTGCTGCAAGTGATCCTAAATATGTTTCTGAAGAAGATGCTGATGAAGCAGATATAGCAGAACAAAAAGAAATTCTTACAAACCAAGCTATCAATGAAGCGAATGATAATATGCCAGAAGATAAGAAGAAGATGATAGCTGAGAAAAAGGTTGAAGGAAGACTTAAAAAATGGTTCTCTGAAGTTTGCCTACTAGATCAAGCATTCATCAAAAATCCTGATATAACTGTTGAGCAACTACTTAGAGATACAGCTAATGAAGTTGGAGAAAACATTAAAATCAGAAGATTTTCTAGATTCCAAGTTGGTGAAGGTCTAGAGAAAAAAGAAGAAGATTTTGCTGCAGAAGTAGCAAGTCAAATGAATGTATAATAAATATCAATTAAAATAGTTTACTAAGCAAGGAAAAGGCAAGGGGTTTTGCTGTTTCCTTGTTTTTTTATTTTAATAACTACAAAATTTATATCTGTAAATCATTATTAAGGTATATTTAAGCTTATGTTTATATTTAAAATATCAAATTTTATAGTATAGTATTTATGTAGGAATTAAATCTTACTACAGTTAAAGTATATAAATTAAGATCGTTTCATAGATACATGAAAAAGGAGCATTATAATATGAAAAATAATCCAACAGAATTAATTGGAGGAACTCCTCTTTTAAAATTAAATTCATTAAAAAAAGAGGGAAGAGCCGATATATATGTAAAAGTGGAAAAAAATAACTTAGCAGGATCTATTAAAGATAGAATTGCTTTATATATGATAGAAGAGGCTGAAAAGTCAGGTAAACTAAAAAAGGGTGGTACTATAGTAGAGCCAACAAGTGGTAACACTGGTGTTGCTCTTGCAGCTCTAGCAGCAGCTAAAGGATATAAATTAATCCTAACCATGCCTGCTTCTATGAGTATAGAAAGAGCGAAACTTGCTATGGCTTATGGTGCTAAAGTTATTAGAACTACAGAAGGTGCCTTACAAGGAGCTGTCGATAAGGCAAAACAACTTGCAGAAGAAAATGGTTATTTCCTACCAGATCAATTTTCAAACCCAGCCAATATAAAGGCCCATTATGAAACTACTGGTCCTGAAATACTAGCAGAAGTAACACCAGATGCTTTTATCGCTGGTGTTGGTACAGGTGGAACAGTAACAGGAACTGGTAAGAGACTCAAAGAAGAAAACCCTAGTACAAAAGTATATGCTATAGAACCAGCAGAAAGTCCTCTATTATCTGGAGGTAAAGCAAGTGGGCATAAGATTCAAGGAATTGGAGGAAACTTTATCCCAAAGAACCTAGATTTTGATATTCTTGATGGAATAGTTGATGTTAAGAGCGATGATGCTATTAAAATGTCAAGGAGGCTTGCTAAAGATGAAGCCCTTTCAGTTGGAATTTCATCTGGTGCAAATGTCGTAGGAGCTATAGAAATTGCAGATAAACTAGGAGAAGGAAAAGTTGTTGTAACTGTTCTTCCTGATACAGGAGAAAGATACCTATCAACTGAATTATACGAAAATGATCAGCTATAATGAATACAAAGATGAATTAGTTAAAAATGCACTAGCTAATGATCCAGCTCTAAAAAGCGAAGAGGAAGCAATCCTCTTCTCTGCTGGTATCAAAGCATTATTATCCCACTACATAGCTCATGATCTTTATTTAGAAGGAAAGCTTTATGAAGCTCAAGAAATGGCATACAAATCGAGAATGGAAACAGGAATAGAAATACATCCGGGTGCTAAGATAGGACGTAGATGCTACATAGATCATGGTATGGGAGTCGTAATAGGAGAAACAGCTGAAATTGGCGATGATGTATTAATGTATCATTCGGTAACACTTGGTGCTGTTACAAATAAAAAAGTTAAAAGACATCCAACTATTGGAAATAATGTTATGATAGGCGCCGGTGCGGTTTTATTAGGAAATATAAAGATAGGTAATAATTGTAAAATTGGAGCTAATGCTGTCGTTCTAACAGATGTTCCAGAAAACTCAACAGCTGTTGGTGCTCCAGCAAAAATAATCCCTCACAAAAAGTAGTTAAGGCTACTTTTTTATTTTGCTAATATTATGAAAACTATTTCGTATAATTATAATTAAATGGTATAATAATTAATGGAATATAAATTTCCATATTATTGGAGGTGATATGATGTTTAATAATATGAATCCAATTGTTGTTCTCATCATAGTTGTCGCCTTCGTATTGTTAGCTTTTTATTTTGGCTATCTTTATCGTAAGAAAATTGGTGAATCTGTAATAGGTGGAGCTGAAAATCTAAGCAGACAAATTATAGATGATGCCAATAAACAAGCAGAAGCATTAAGAAGAGAAACGCTTATTGATGCTAAAGATGAAATTTCAAAATTGAAATCTGAAAATGAAGAAATGCTAAATCAAGCGAGAAATGACTTGAATAAGAGAGAAGCCCGCTTGATTAAGAAAGAAGAAAGTTTAGACAATCGATCTTTATTGATTGACAAAAAGTCTGATCAAATCTCTAGTGATCAGAAAAAGTTAAAACAAAAAGAAGAAAGAATTGACAAGTTAATAGAACAACAAGAGTTGGAATTACAAAATATCGCTGGACTAACCAACAATGAAGCAAAAGAAATAATCTTAGCTAGAGTAAAATCTGAAACAATTCACGAATCAGCTAGGATGATTAAAGAGGCTGAAGAAAGGGTCAAAGCAGAAAGTAAAAAGATAGCTACAGATATTCTTGCAACTACTATTCAAAGATTTGCACCAGAACAAGTAGCTGAAAATACTGTTTCTGTAATTTCTCTACCAAATGATGAAATGAAAGGTCGTATTATAGGTCGTGAAGGTCGTAATATTAGAGCTTTCGAACAAGCATCTGGAGTTGATCTTATTATAGATGATACACCTGAAGCTGTAGTAATTTCATGTTTCGAGCCAGTAAGAAGAGAAATCGCAAAAGTTGCACTTGAAAAATTAATTCAGGATGGAAGAATAAATCCATCTAGAATTGAAGAAATGCTACAAAAAGCTAGCGATGAAGTTGAAACAAGAATAATTGAAGACGGAGAAGCTGCTGCAGAAACAGTAGGAATAATAAATCTGCACCCTCAATTAATTAGATTTATCGGCAAGATGAAATTTAGAACTTCTTATGGTCAAAATATTTTAAAACATTCTGTAGAAGTAGCCCTTTTAGCAGGAATGTTAGCTGATGAAATCGGTGCTGATAGTGCACTTGCTAAACGTGGTGGATTGCTCCATGATCTTGGTAAAGCAATAGATCAAGAACAAGAAGGAACTCATATAGCCCTTGGAGTTGAAGCTGCAAGTAAATACGGTGAAAATAAATACGTAATAAATGCTATAGAATCTCATCACGGTGATGTAGAGCCAAACTGTGTAGAATCTATTCTAGTTCAGACAGCAGATGCTATTAGCGCTGCTAGACCAGGAGCTAGACGCGAAAGTCTAGAAAATTATATTAAGAGACTTGAAAACCTTGAGGGAATCGCTAATTCCTTTGATGGTGTTGAAAAATCATTTGCATTACAAGCTGGTAGAGAATTAAGAATATTAGTTAAACCTGAAAAAATTTCGGATGATGAAATGGTTGTAATTGCTAGAGAAATTGCAAAGAAAATTGAAAACGAATTAGAGTATCCAGGTGAAATCAAAGTAAACTTACTAAGAGAGTCCAAAGCGATAGATTATGCCAAATAATAATTTATAAAAACTGCCGTTAATTTATGGCAGTTTTTTTCGTGCTATTTAAAAATATTCAATAAGATTAAGGCATATAATAACACCAATAAAATTATAAAACCTCTTAAAACGCAAAATAAAAGCACATATTTTTAGGATTTTTAGAATATTTAAAGGGCAAGTGTTATAAATTGTTTTTTTAAGAAGAATGGTAAGGAAATATATATAATGTTTGCATCGAATATATTCGTACGAAAAAATAACGGATTTAAGAAGAGAATTATTTGTTTTAAAATGTCGACGTCATAAAAATAAGAAATTTAAAATAACAATATTTACTCGTAAAAATAGAAGGATAGTCACAAAATAATTATTGCACAAAATAACAATTTTGTGCAATAATTTGAAAATCATATAATATTGAGTATAATTCTATTATAAATTATGAAATCTTAGCTTTAATCTTAGTTTATAAGCTTAACATCGATTTTTGGAGACTAATATATTATGGAAGAATTTATCAGACCTATCATCTTAACAGATTACTTAAATTATTTAAAATCTATTAAAGGCCTATCTGAATCAACAATCAAAGAATATGCTTATGATCTTGATATGTTTATAGAATATCAATTAATTAGGAAAATTTATAATAATAGCAAAGATTCCTATGAAGAGAATTTCAATTCTAAAAATATAAATAATTATATAGATAATAAATTTTTTGAGAAACTTACAATTCAAGATTTTTATGCCTTCCTCTCATATTTAGACAATAGTAAGAACGATACCGCTAGTACCAGGTCTAGAAAGATTTCGGCTATAAAATCTTTTTATAAATATATGTATAATGAAATTGAAGTAATTGAGACAAATATAACCAACAAGCTCGCAAACCCAAAGATTAGTCAAAGGCAACCTGTTTACCTAACCTTAAGTGAAACCGAGAAGCTTTTGTATACTATAAGTAAAGAAAAAAACGACTTTCTAAGAGCAAGAGACCTTGCTATTGTTTTTACTTTTCTTACTACTGGTATGAGACTATCAGAGCTTGTTTCAATAGATTTATCAGATGTAAATAACGATAGTTTCAATATAATCGGCAAAGGTAATAAAGAACGTACTGTATACCTTACCCAAAACTGTCAAAGCTTAATTAATAATTATATTATAATTAGATCAAAATATTTAAAAGATGCAAGAGTTGACTCCTTATTTATATCTACAAGAAAAAAAAGGATATCTAATAGAACTGTTCAAGCTACAATAGAAAAATATCTAGCAAAAGCAGGATTTGACACAAATATTTATTCTACACACAAACTAAGACATACTGCAGCTACTCTTATGTATAAGTATGGGAATGTTGATATTAGAGCCTTAAAAGATATTTTAGGCCACGCTTCCGTCTCTACTACCCAAATATATACCCATCTTGATGATGAGGATCTAAAAAATGCAGTAAACAAAAATCCTCTTTCCGGTATGGAATTTTAATATAAACGCCGTTCTAAGCTATCAATTAGAACGGCGTTTATATTTTAAATAAAATTATTTTTAGCAAATCTATTCAAAACTATTTTCAAGGCGAGTTTTCCATGGTGATAATTAAGACCTCCTTGCAAATAAGCCATGTAAGGAGCTCTTAATGGGCCGTCTGCTGATAGTTCTGATGTAGCTCCTTCTACAAATCCACCTGCTGCCATAATAACTGGATCTTCATATCCTGGCATTGGATAGGCTTCTGGCACAAATGTAGAATCCACAGAGCACGCTTCTTGTATAGCTTTGCAAAAGGTCTTTAATTTTTCAGGATCATTTAATTCGATTGCTAAAATTACATCAGATCTTGGATCATCGAGTTTTGGTGTTACCTCATAACCAAGTTTATTAAATACACCCGCAAATAATAAAGCAACCTTCAAAGCTTCTTTAACTACGTGAGGTGAAAAATATAAGCCTTCAGCAACTAATCTATTAGTACCGAAACTAAGTCCCTCGTCCTTTCCAATTCCTGGAGCTGTAAGTGTATTAGCACAATATTCTATTAAATCTTTTCTTCCACTAATATAACCACCAGTTACAGCAATTCCCCCTCCCAGATTTTTTATTAGGGATCCTGCCACAATATCAGCTCCTACTTCTATTGGTTCTTTAGTTTCAGTAAATTCTCCATAACAATTATCTATGAATATTATAACATCCTTTGAAACTTCTCTAATTTCTATTATAGCTTTTTCTATTTCAGAAATTGTGAATGCTCTTCTTTGTGTATACCCAGTTGATCTTTGGATAAGAACGACCTTAGTTTTTTCATCAACCTTATCTTTTATCTTGTCATATTGAATTTTGTTTTGATTATCTAGAGTTAATTTATCATATAATACACCCTTTTCAGTTAATGTACCTTTTTTATTACCAGCGATTCCTATTACTTGTTGCATAGTGTCATAAGGATCATCTGTAATTGATAATAATTTATCTCCATAATTTAACAATGAAAATAATACTATAGATAGTGCATGAGTGCCAGAAACTATTGAAGGTCTTACTAGACTGTCTTCCGCCTTAAAAATCGAAGAAAAGATGGACTCTATAGTATCTCTACCAGTATCTGCGTAACCATAACCAGTGGCTTGAAAGAAATCTGACGATTGTAAAGCATTTTCGTTGAAAGCTTTGATAACTTTTAGCTGGTTAAATTCAGCTATTTCTTCATGGTGTAAAAATAATTCTTCTAGCTCTATTTCTGTTTCTTTTATTAGCTTATCGTACCTATTATCTATATCATAATTACAGTAAACTTCATTAAAATTCATACATATCCTTTATTAAATCTTCTATTATTGTTGTTGCGTCATCCTTGCTTAGATCATCCATTATTATTTCTCTAGTGAACGGGTACTCTAAATATCTTTTCATCCAGGTAATTTGTCTTTTTGCGTATCTTCTAGTATTTCTTTGAATTAAGTTTATAGTTTCTTCTAGGTCCATTTCTCCCCTAATATAAGGAAATAGCTCTTTATAACCTATTGCCGCCATAGAAGGTGAATTCTCATCCAAATTATACTTTTTTATCAAATATTTAAATTCATCTATCAAGCCAAGAGTCATCATATCATTTACCCTATCGTTTATCCTATTATAGAGAATTTTCCTATCTTTATAATTCAAAAATATTAAAATAGGATCTATATTCCTATTTAAAACTTTTTCCCCACTACGTTTTTCTGATGGTTTTTCTCCTGTTATTTCATATATTTCAAGAGCTCTAATTATTCTATTTACCTCGTTAGGATGGTATTTATTAGCAGTTTCAGGGTCTATTTCGTTAAGTTTATCATATAGATATTCTTTGCCATGTGTATTTGCTAAATCTTGAAGTCTATTTCTTATAGAATCGTCTTTTTTTGCTTCTCCATAATTCATATCAAATAAAAGTGAATCTATATAAAATCCTGTACCTCCGGTAATGATAGGCATAATATCCCTAGCATTAAGTATTGAAATTATTTCATCAGCGTCTTTTCTAAAATCGTCAACTGTAAATTCTTCATCTGGATTTACAACATTTAATAGATGATGGGAGACAATATTAGGGTCTATTACCTTATTTGTTCCTATATCCATTTGCCTATATACTTGTTGGCTATCTGCAGAAATTATTTCACCTTCGATTTTTTTAGCGATATTTATTGCAATATCGCTCTTACCACTTGCTGTGGGACCTGTTATAATTATTACTTTATTTTTCAAAATATTTCTCCAAATCTTTTTCATCTATTGATATTATTGTAGCCTTGCCATCAAAAGTTTTGTAAGGATTATCTTCTTTCATTAATTTTTTATATAATTCAATCGCTTCATTTTTATTGATTTCATGACCTTTTCTAAATGATAGGCTCTTTACTATATTTCTTAATTTTCTAATAATCACATCGCTATCTATATCATCTTCTAAATCTAATATTTCATAAAAAAATTTATCATTTTCTGGTAAAGCAAGTAATATAGGTATTTCTCTTATGATAATTGCGTTATCAGATATCATCTCTATATCAAAGCCAAGTCTATTAAATAGATTTTTTTTATTTTTAAATCTTTCAATATCAACCATATTAAGATTAATCTTAATTGGATTTAGAACTAATTGACTAACTACTTCTTTATTATCAAAGTCATTTATGAACTGACTCATTTTTATTTTTTCTTCAGCTCTTCTGTGATCTAAAATAAACGCCTTATCCTTATCCTCAAAAATAGAGTATCTTCTAAAAACTGATGTCCTATAGCTAGGGATATTGATATTCTCTATAAATGATTGCTCACGTGTTTTTTTAACATCATCTTCTTTTAAAAAATCTAAATCTAAATCTTTTTCATTTTCAAAAAAATTTGCGTTTTCCTTTTCTAGATTATATGGTTTATCTTCTTCTCTTACAATCATATTAGATGGAGAATATTTATCCAGAATCGCTTTATAATCAGTAAAATCAAGTAATTCTTCTTTTTTATTTTCTTTTATATCAATAGTATTTGCATAGACATTAGATTTAAGTAAAGAATTGACACTGTCATTAATTAATTCTAAAAGTTCCTCTTCGTAAGAATACTTAACAATTCTTTTATTAGGATGTATATTCACATCTATATTTTTAGGATCTGTAGAAATAAAAATGAAAAATGCCGGAAATCGTCCTTGAGGTATTAAACCACGATATTGATATTCAAGCATTTTTGTAATTTCCTCATCATCAATAAGCCTGTTATTTACAAATAAATATTGCATAGACCTATTACCTCTATAATAACTAGGTTTTCCTAAAAATCCTTCCATTTTATAAGAGCTATTTTCTGCGTTTAGTCTTATTAAATTTTCCTCAAGAAGACTATCCAATAAATCAGAAATTCTAAGTTTTGAATCAATACTTGTATTTGATTGAAAAACTATTCTATCATCTTTAATATACTTAAAAGATATTCCTCCATAACCAATCGCAAATGCATACATTAACCTACTAATTTTATTCGATTCAGTCATATCTGATTTTAAAAATTTTCGTCGTGCAGGCATATTATAGAATAAGTCTTCCACAATTATGCTTGTACCTCTGTTTGTAGCGATTGAAGTTAATTTATTATCTTTTCTACTAAGATCAAGTTTTGTCCCAACTTTGTCAGCATCAGTTTTTGAAATAGCGATAACTTTACTTACAGACGCTATACTAGGAAGTGCTTCGCCCCTAAATCCAAGAGAAGCTATGGTGTATAAATCATCAAAACTTGAAATTTTACTTGTAGCGTGTTTTTCAAAGGCTAACCTAATATCTTCTCTATTAATTCCAGAACCATCATCGGTTACTCTTATAAAAGTTTTGCCGCCGTTTTTTATTTCTACAATAATATTTTTGCTTTCTGCATCAATAGAATTTTCGACTAATTCCTTTACAATTGACAATGGAGATTCAATAACTTCGCCAGCAGCAATTTTTTCTACTGTAGCATCATCAAGTTTTAAAATTGTCATTATATCTCCTTTATTTTACTTACAAGCATATTAAGTTTATTTAGTGCCTCTAGTGGCGTAAGCTCATTTATATTTATTGTTTCTGATAAGTCTTTCAATTCATCTATATTTTTATCCTTAATATCATCCAGTGTATTTATAATTTCCTTACCTTTATTTACTTCAAAGAAATCATCATTTGATAACTTGTCCATGATATTTCTAGCATTATCAAGTATTTCGCCTGGAAGTCCGCTTAGTTTGGCGACTTCTATACCATATGATCTGTCAGATTTTCCTCTTGTTATTTTTCTTAAAAATACTAGATTATTATCTTCTTCCAATATTTCTATTTTAAGATTTTTTACATTTGATAACTCGTTTTCTAATATAGTTAGCTCATGGAAGTGAGTAGCAAAGACTGTTTTTACTTTTTTATGCTTAGATAAATATTCAACAAGGGCCATAGCTATGCTAAGTCCATCGTCAGAACTAGTACCTCTTCCAACTTCATCAAGAATTACAAAAGATTTATCGGTAGAGTTCTTTATAATATTGGAAACCTCATTCATTTCAAGCATAAAAGTTGATTCACCTTTAGAAATATTATCGCTAGCTCCAATCCTTGTAAAAATCTTATCACAAATCCCTATCCTTGCACTAGTTGCGGGTACAAAAGAACCTATCTGAGCCATTATTATTATAAGGGCCATTTGTCTCATATAGGTTGATTTACCTGCCATATTGGGACCTGTAATTATTTGAATTAAGTTATCTTCTTCACCTATTTGAGTGTCGTTAGCTATAAACTCATTTTCATCGAGATTTATTTCTATTACTGGATGTCTACCATCTTTTATTTCAATTTCATTAGATTCGCAAATATCTGGTCTACAATACGAATATTTGTGAGCAATTTTTGCTAAAGAATTTAGACTATCGATATTTGCTATCATTTTTGATAGACTTTGAAGCCTCAAAGTAGAACTTAATATTTTTTCTATTATTTCATTAAAAATATCATATTCTAACTGATTTATTTTTTCTTTTCCATTCAAAATTATTGAAGAAATATTCTCAAGCTCTTCAGTAGTATATCTTTCTTGGTTTTTAAGAGTTTGTTTCCTAATATAAGAAGAATCAACCTTATCTATATTAGACTTAGTAACTTCTATAGAGTAACCGTTATTTTTATTATAGATTATTTTAAGATTTTTTATCCCGGTTAGGTCTTTTTGTTTATTTTCGTATTCTATAAGTTTATCTTCTGCATTATCTGCCAGTTCTTTTAAATTATCAAGTTTTTCATCAAAATTATTTTTTATAATACCACCTTCTGTTATATTTAGAGGTGGTTCATCTACTATAGAATTTTCAATTAATTCATAAAGGTCATCTATTTCTGGCAAATTTATACCTAAATTTTTAACTAGATTATTAGATGATTTTGTAAGTAAATTTTTAAGCTCTGGAATGTCCCTTAGAGAATTTTTCAATGAAATTAAATCTCTAGCATTTGCTCTTTTATATGAAATTTTAGCAAGAATTCTTTCTAAATCATAGATATTATCTAAATAATTTGAAACATTTCTAGATAGTATATTATCTTTATAAAAGGCGTCAACAAGATCAAGCCTTCTGTTGATTTTATCCTTATCAATCAATGGTCTTTCTAACCATTCATGAATCATCCTAGAACCCATAACAGTATCAGCCTTATCTAATATGCTTATAAGGGTATTTTCTTTACTATTAGTTGCTAGATTACGAGTTAATTCCAAGTTTTTTCTTGTATTAGCTTCAATTTCCATAAACTCGTTAATTTTTAGAATCTCGATATTATTTATATGTTCAAGTTTTTCTTCATAATATTTGTAGATATAGTCTAAAAGATTTGCTAAAGCTACTATTATTAGTCTTTTGTCTTTAATCTTATATAAATTGTCCTTACCCAAGTAATTAACAATTGTTTTTACTCTATTCTCATAATCAGTTGTGAAATCTATATAATTAACAAATATTTGGTTATTTAGGTTTAAGTATTTTTTTATTTCTTCGTTATTAAAATTATTCACTAAAACTATTTCTGATGGGTTTATCTTTTCTATTTGATCAATAGCTTTTTTCCCGATATTTTTACTCAATGTCTTTATTTCAAGACCAACAAGTTTACCCGTAGAAATATCACAATAAGCCATGGCCAATCCATACTCATTTTCAAAAATAGATAGTAAATAATTATTTTCTTTATTTTCTAGAGATTCTATATCTGTTAGTGTTCCTGGAGTTATAACTCTAGTAATAGCCCTTTTTACAAGACCCTTAGCTTCTTTGGGGTCTTCTATTTGATCACAAAGAGCAACTTTATAACCCTTTTTTACTAGTCTATTAACATAAGTATCTATTACATGATGAGGAACTCCGCACATAGGAGCTCTATCCTCATGACCACATTCCTTACCTGTTAAAGTTAATGATAAGACCTTAGCAGTAATAATTGCATCATCAAAAAATGTTTCGTAAAAATCTCCTACTCTATACAATAATAGAGCATCCTTGAAATCATTTTTCACATCCACATAGTGCCTTAACATTGGTGTTAATTTTTCATATTTAAATTTATTAGTCATAATTCACCTATATTTCTATTTTTAATAAAATAAACTGTCACAATTTTGTAACAGCATATTTATTGAATATTAAGAGTTTTTACATTAGTGATCCAACTATTGGCGCTTTTAGTGGTTGTATCAATTATCACTAAGCTACCATAGGATGGATTATATTCAGTTACAGGTTCGCCATCAATTTTATAGACTAAATAAACTCTATCAACCTCTAAAGCAAAGGACATAGGAAATCTATTTGAATTTCCATCAACATCTTCAATAGAGATTATTGGTCTCTCCCTCAAATTATAGTCAAGATTTCCTATTAATTTTTCAAGAGATACACCCTCAACTTTTATTTTTTCAAGACCGTTGTTTGTGTAAACTACTTTTGTACTATTAGCCTTATTTTTAAGTTCCTTGATAGAATAAGATTTAATTTCATCACCGTTTCCCTTAATTATTACAATATCATTATCATATTTAGACATATTAATATCATCGACTTTTCCTTTAACAAAAATACTAATAAGTGATAATACTATTATAAAAAATATTAAAAGAAATAGATTGTACTTGTTTTTCTTTAAAAACTTATTCATCTTTATTACTCACCGGTTGACCCAAAACCGCCCTCGCCTCTTTCGCTATCAGCGAGTTTATCAACTTTTTTTATTTCACATCTCGCATATGGTGATATAACAAGTTGAGCGAGTCTATCGCCATTACTAACAATCTGTTCCTTATCGCCATAATTATAGAAAAAAATCATGATTTCTCCCCTGTAATCAGAGTCTATAATTCCTACAGTGTTAGCTAGCATAAGTTGTTTTTTAACTCCTGTAGATGATCTAGGATAAACAGCTCCAAAATATCCTTCGGGTATCTCCAAATAAACATCTGTATGTATCTTTATTGTTTCTTTAGGTTTTATAATGATATCCTTATCGCTTTTGCAATATAAATCAATTCCAGCGGAATATTTTGTCGCATATGATGGAACATTCCCATCAGTTTTTATTTTTAAAATTTCTTTATTCATTTCACTCACCTTCTTAAATTAATATACCAATTTTAGCCACAATTTACAATTGCAAGTATAATGCATATAAAAGGAGTGTTTATGGAAAATTTAACAAAACGTTTTTTAAATTATATTTCATTTGATACCAAAAGTGATCCTGATAAAGGAGAAACTCAAAAACCATCTACAGTAGGACAATTAACTCTTGCTAAGCAATTAAAAAAAGAATTAGAAGAATTGGGTCTTAGTGCTGATATTAATGATGAAGGATTTGTTTTTGCAAAACTTGCTTCAAATACTGACAAGAATTTACCTAAAATAGGTTTTATATCTCATATGGACACATCTCCTGAGATGTACGGCAAAATAGATAATCCACAAATTATTAAATATGATGGTGGTGATATTAAACTAAATGAAGAAAAATATATAAGAGTCGAAGACTTCCCTTATCTAAAAAATTTGAAGGGCAATACTATTATTACCACTAGAGGCGAGTCTCTTCTAGGGGCTGATGATAAGGCTGGAATTTCCGCTATTATGAATGCTGTAGAATACATGGTAAATAACCCGGAATTTAAACACGGCGATATTAGTATTGCCTTTACTCCAGATGAAGAAATAGGTACTGGTTGCGACACTTTCGATGTAGAAAAATTTGATGCAGATTTTGCCTATACAATAGATGGCGGTATACTTGGGGAACTTGAATATGAATCATTCAATGCAGCTGATGCTAAAATAACAATTCATGGCAAATCTATCCATCCAGGTTCTGCTAAAAACACAATGATTAACTCCATAGCTGTTGCAAATGAATTTGATAGGTTATTAGGCTATGTAAGGCGTCCTGAGCACACAGAGGGCTATGAGGGCTTTTTCCACCTATTAAGTATTAATGGCGATATAGAAACAACTAAAATGGAATATATTATTCGTGACCATGATAGGGATACTTTTGAAAATATGAAGAAAGAAATCAAAGATAATGCTGATTTCTTAAATAAAAAATATGGAAATATAATAGATATTGATATATCTGATAGTTATTATAATATGGGTGATGTTATAAAAGATCATATGGATATAGTTAACTTCGCTAAAAATGCCATGGAAAACTTAGATATAAAACCACTTATCAGTCCAATTAGAGGTGGCACAGATGGTTCTAAATTATCTTTTATGGGTCTACCATGTCCAAATATTTTTACTGGCGGAATGAATTTCCATGGTGTATATGAACTAATTCCAATAGAACATATGGAAAAAGCAAGCCAAGTAATAATTGAAATAATAAGATTAATAGAAGAGTCCAAATAAGAAAAGGATTGTAAAATTTCTAATAATATGTTATTATATAAGTATAGGAAATACATAAATAATTAAAAAAAGGAGATATTATGGCAAATCAAAAGATTTCAAATGACAATCAATACAGAGGAAATGACGAACTTGATAAAAAAGTTAGAGAAGAAAATAAGGAAACTGGCGGCGAATCTTTAGACAAAAAATTAGGACCTGACCAAGAAAACCTTAGATCAATCTCTGATGAAGCAGATGAAAATTCAAATGTAGGTGCTGAAGCTAGAAGAACTAGAGCAGACTTCTCTGAAAATCCATCTGAAGACTAAGATAAAGTTAAAGCTAGCCTTTTGGCTAGCTTTTTTAGTCCTCTATTTTCTTCCTTAAAATATCTCCTGCTTCTAATGGTAGGTCTATTTTGATTTTTAATATTTGCTTAGGAATGTTAGCAACTTCTACTTCGTTGCCTTTAACATCTTCCATATGGTCGACATTTATTGTGTGAAAATCCTTACTATTTCCAAAAATTTCTATTTCATCACCCTTGAAAAATCTATTTCTTTGCTCAATAATTGCTATCTTACTTTCTTTATCATAGTCTTTTACTACACCAATAAAATCATAATTTCTTATATATGAAGAAGAAGTATAGATTTGATCATTTTCGTCTGGCTTATTATAGAAAAATCCTTTAGTGAAATATCTGTGACTAGCTTTATTTATTTCATCAAAGTATTTCTGGCTAATTTCTTTACTGAAATTTCCTTCATAATAACTATCAATAACCTGCCTATATGATCTAATTACAGTTGCCACATAGAAGGGTGTCTTCATTCTTCCTTCAATCTTAAAGCTGTTTATTCCTGCTTCTATAAGCTTATCTACCTCATCTATTAGACATAAGTCCTTGGAGTTCATGATAAAAGTTCCGCCCTTACCATCTTCCTCTATAGGGAAATACTCTCCTGGTCTTGTTTCTTCTTGCAGAGAATATTTCCATCTACAAGGTTGAGCACAATCTCCCCTATTTGCATCTCTGCCAGCCATATAGCTAGAAAGTAAACATCTTCCGGAATATGAAATACACATAGCTCCGTGAATAAAACATTCTATTTCCATGTCTTTTGGTGCATTTTTTCTTATTTCTGTTATCTCTTTTAAAGATAGTTCTCTTGCAAGAATTATTCTCTTTGCTCCCATTTCATACCAAAAATTAACGGTAGCTGAGTTTGTTACTGAAGCTTGTGTAGAAATGTGTAAATCTATATTTGTATGTTTCTTTGCTAGTGCAAATATTCCAGGATCAGAAATTATTAGGGCATCTATTCCTATTTTATTTAAATTTTCTAAATACTCTACAATACCATCCATATCGCCGTCATGTGGCATTATATTCATTGTTACATGAACTCTAACATTTCTTGCATGCGCATAAGATACTGCTTCTTTTAACTCATCATTACTAAAATTTTTAGCATTTGCTCTTAATCCAAAATTATCTCCAGCAAGATAGACCGCATCAGCTCCAAATTTAATTGCAGTTTTTAATTTTTCAAAATCCCCAGCGGGGGCTAATAATTCTACTTTTTTATCTGTCATTATCTCTCCTAACACTTAGTGTAAGTCCATCACCTATTGGTATTATAGACGTTTTGAAGTCTTCTAAATCCGTTATATAGGCTAGAAAATTCCTAAGTCTTTTAACTAATGTGTTCTTTCTTTTTTCCATTATATTATCATTGCATACTTCGCCTCTAAATAAGACATTATCAGCAATTATTATTCCATCTTTATTGAGAAGTTTACTCGTAATTTTGAAATAATCCAAATATCTAGATTTATTAGCATCAATAAAAACAAAATCAAAGCCTTGATCAATAGTTCTCAAGGCTTTCATTGCATTATCATTAATTAAATTGACGTTTACATTGTATTTTTCAAAATTTCTTTTTGCTATTTCTGCCGTATTTTTATCTAGTTCTATAGTTGTAATATCTGCATCCGTATACTTTTTAAAACATAGAGAAGAATAACCAATAGCTGTACCAAGTTCAAGAATTCTTCTAGGCTTAGCTATTTCAAGTACACTTATTATAAATTCTTTTGTTTGGCTATTCATTATAGGCACATTATTCTCTATTGCATATTTTCTTATGTCTATAAAATCAGTATCAATTAGCAAATCTTCAATAAAAATAGAAGTATGTTCGTAATTAATATTTCCCATCATCAAGCTCTGATATTACAGGTAGTATCATTGGATCTCTACCTAATTCATTATATATATAAGATTTTAAATCTTCTCTAATTTGGTATTTAATTTGACTTAATGCTTTTATATCTTGTTTTTTACACTTATTTATGGATCTTAATACAACATCTTTGGCATTTTCTATAATATCTTGATTCTCTTTTACATATACAAAACCACGTGATACTATTTCAGGGCCTGCGAGTAGTTCCTGAGTATGTCTATCAAAGGTGATAGATACTACCATTAGTCCATCTTCTGATAAGTGTTTTCTATCTTTTAGGACAATATTACCTACATCACCAATACCAGAACCATCTACTAAAACATTTCCCGCTTGTACTTTTCCTTTTACTCCAGCGGATTTCTTTGTAAATTCAATTATATCCCCGTTTTCACAAAGGAAGATATTCTCTTTAGGCTGTCCCATATCTTGAGCAATTTCTGCATGTTTTTGCAGTTGTCTTATCTCACCGTGAGCAGGTATTAGATACTTTGGTGTAACTAACTGGTACATTAGTTTTATCTCTTCTTGGCAAGCGTGTCCTGAAGCGTGAACCTTTGCTAGGGATGAATAAATAATTTTACAACCAATTTTTGTCAAGTTATTGATTGTAGTATTTATAGCCATTTCGTTACCCGGTATAGCAGATGATGATAAGATAACCATATCAGTCTCATTCAAGGTTATTTGCCTATGTTCTTTATTTGCCATTCTAGTAAGGGCACTAAGTGGTTCCCCTTGAGTTCCAGTTGATAATATTACTAGTTCATCATCAGCGTATTTTTTTATCGCCTTCATGTCAATTAGGGTGTTTTTCTTTATTTTTAGGTATCCTAATTCGCTAGCTATTTTAACATTATTTAGCATTGACCTACCAGAAAGAGCAACTTTCCTATTGTATTTTTCTGCCGCAGTTATTATCTGTTGAACTCTGTGAAGGTTTGAAGCAAAAGTTGCAACGATAATTCTTGACTTAGCTTGGCCAAATATCTTTACAAAAGTTTCTCCTACGACCTTCTCACTTAAAGAAAATCCTTCACGCTCAACATTAGTTGAGTCGGCAAATAGAGCAAGTACCCCTTTTTTACCTAATTCGGCTAATCTTTGAATATCTGTTGGATCGTTATCAATTGGAGTAAAGTCCATCTTAAAATCACCAGTAAAAATAACTGTTCCTATTGGTGATTTTACCGCTATTGAGCAAGCGTCAGGGATTGAGTGACTTACCCTAATAAATTCTGCACTTAAGCTTCCTGCCTTAACAGTATTATTAACATTGACCATCTTTATTTTATTTGGATTTAGTCCATGTTCTTTGAATTTATTTTCTATAAGCCCTTTTGTAAGTTTAGAACAATATACGTTTGTATCCACATTCTTTAAAAAATATGGGATTGCACCAACGTGGTCTTCGTGACCATGAGTTACAAATATTCCTCTAAGCTTACTTTTATTTTCCTCTACATAAGTAAAATCAGGAATGACAATGTCCACACCTAACATTTCCTCATCTGGGAAAGTTAGTCCGCAGTCTATCATTATCATATCATTGCCATATTCTACTAAAGTACAGTTTTTTCCTACCTCATGTAATCCACCTATTGGGATTATTCTAAGTTTCTTTTCATTTGTCATTATTTCTCCTTATTATTCTGACAATCGGAACAGATTCCATAGATCCTTAAAGAATAATAAGACAAATCAAAATCATAATTTTTTTTGAGTGAATTTTTCACATCTTCTACATTTAAAAACTCATCTTCTAATATTTTTCCACAAGAAGTACAAATTATATGATCATGATGATCCTTTTCTGGGTCAATCAATTCATAAGTGTATGCTTGGTCAGTAAACTCTTGTTTATTTACAATTCCTAACTCCTCAAAAATATTTAAAGTTCTATATATTGTAGCTATACCCACTTGTTTATGATCTTGGTGGACAATAGAAAATAGTTGTTCTGGAGTCAGATGTTTTTCTGAAGAGCTTTTTAAAACATTGAATATCAATTCTCTTTGTTTAGTAAATTTTTGATTGTTTTGTTCGAATATTTTCCTTACTTCATCAGTATTCATCATTCTCTCTTTTCATCTGCTCATAAAAGTCTATTATCTCGTCTAGTTCTTTTTGATCTTCGATTGTTTTAAATGTTATAACATCGTCACTATTCTTAACTTCAACAATCATAATCATGTCATCTCCTATCTCTTCTAGGGCTGCATAATTTTTATCATCTATTCCGAAAGTATCTATTAAATTAAATTCAACTTCATTATTATTTTCATCCAGTAAAAAGATACTATCCATTGCTTCTCCTGTCTAAATAACTTTGTAATATAAAGCTGGCGGCTATTTTATCAATGTGAGCTTTTCTATTTTCGCGTCTTACATTCATATCAATAAGAACAGCCTCTGATTGAACTGTAGTAAGCCTTTCATCTTCATAAACAATATCTATATCAATTCTCTTTTTTATTAAATCAACAAAACTCATAACTTTCATTGACTGAGGTCCTATAGTGTTGTTCATGTTTTTAGGTAGACCTACAACTATTAATGATACTTCTTTATCATTAACAATCTCTACAATTCTATCTATATCAAATTTAGTCTTACGTCTTTTTATTGTTTCGTATGGTTGAGCTGTGACAAACAAAGGGTCGCTGACTGCGACTCCTACTGTTTTATCCCCAACATCTAATCCCATGATTCTAGTCATTGATGTAATTATTTAATAATTCTTCTAAAATTTTATCTCTATCTACTGCTCTGATAAGTTTTCTAGCATTATTATGAGCAGTGATATAAGTCGGATCACCTGATAACAAATAACCTACTATTTGGGAAGTTGGTTTATAATTTTTATCTTCTAAAGCTTTGTAAACTGTTGTAAGTATCTCCCTAATATTATTCTTTTCAACGTCTTCTCTTTTGAAAAGCATAGTTTCATTAAACTTGTTATTATCAGTCATCTCTTACTCCTTTATAATTTCGTAAGCTCTATTAAGTGCTTTTTCTAAAGCATCAATATCCTTTCCACCTGCTTGGGCAAAGTTCTTTTTGCCGCCTCCGTTACCTCCAGTTATTTGTGCTATCTCTCTTACAATCTTACCGGCATTATATTTCTCTGTTAAATTATCATCAACTGATACAGTAAATATAATTTTATCGCTGACTGTAGCAAAGACAGTAATTAAGTTATCATATTCACTCTTAAATCTATTTTCTAGATCGCGTAGTTCATCAATACCTGCATTATCAAATTTTGAGATTAATAAGTTTACACCATTTATGTTTTTAATTTGACCTTTAAGTTCACTATAGATGTCTTTATTTGATTGAGATTTAAGTCTCTTGATTTCGTTAGCTTTTTCATCAATTTCTGATTTAAGCGAATTGATTTTTGAAGAAATATTATTAACTTTGGAATCTAGACTCTTAGCAATTTCTCTAATTGTATTTTCCTTTTTTGTTATATCTTCATATACTGCTCTACCAGTGATAGCCTCGATTCTTCTAACGCCTGCTGCAGCAGAAGTTTCAGATTTTATTTTAAACATTAGTACTTCAGATGTATTGTTTACGTGACAACCACCGCAAAGTTCTATTGAATAATCTCCCATAGAAACAACTCTAACAACATCTTTATACTTATCTTCAAATAAGGCAACTGCCCCTAGTTCTTCAGATTTTTTGTAATCCATGTATTCTTTTTTAACAGATAGTTGCTGCCTAATTATTGCATTAATCTCTTCTTCAATTTGTTTTAACTCATCGTCGCTTATCGCTTTATTATAAGTAAAATCAAATCTTAACCTATTTTCATCTACCAATGATCCTGCTTGTTTGATATCTTGTTTCAATACATTTTTAAGAGCTTTGTCAAGTAAGTGGGTTGCTGAGTGATTTCTTTGAATATCTAATCTCCTATCAATATCTATTACAAATTCAGCTTCAGCATCTTTTTTGAATTCACCTTCTGTAAGCTCAACATAATGGAAAATAATATCATTTTTCTTTTGAACATCAACAACTTTTGCAGATGCTTTAGATGTTTTAATATAACCAGTATCGGCAACTTCACCGCCACCTTCTGGATAAAATGAAGTCTTATTGCTTATTATTATACCTTTGCTAGGTGCTTTTATCGAAGATTTCTCTTCTCCATCTACAAATATAGCAAGAATTTTTCCATTTACATCAAAATTATCATATCCAACAAATTCTGTAGTTTCTATACCATCAGTTATTAGATTGTCGTGTTTATGCTTATTATCAGTTTTTCTAGCATTTCTTGCTAGATTTCTTTGATTTTCCATTTCTTCTTCAAACTTATTTTCATCTACATCTAGATTCTTTTCCTCTAAGATTTCTTTAGTCAAATCTAGAGGAAATCCATAAGTATCATAAAGTTTAAAGGCTTCACTACCATCAAGTATTTTAACATTATTATTTTCCATTTCAGAAATTAAGTCATCTAATTTGGATAATCCTTGATCAATAGTTTTTTGGAATCTTTCTTCTTCATCAGATATAACTTCGTGAATATTTTCTTTATTTTCTATTAATTCATCATATTCAGCTTTGTAAGTTTCTATAACCTTATCCACAATTTTATTTAAGAAAGGACCTTCAATGCCAAGTAGTTTTCCGTGTCTATAGGCTCTTCTAATAAGTCTTCTTAGGACATAGCCACGTTTTTCATTAGAAGGTATAACTCCATCAGAAACTAGGAAAGTCATGGCCTTAGCATGGTCAGCTATTACTCTAATTGAAACATCGTCAGATTTATTTGTTTTATAAGTTTTCCCAGATAATTTTTCGATTTCTGATATTATTTTTTTCATTACATCTATTTCAAAAATGTTATCTTTGCCTTGAAGAACCATTGCAATTCTTTCAAGACCCATACCAGTATCTATATTTGGGTGGCTTAAATCAGTATAATTTCCTTGATTATCTTTATTAAATTGGGTAAAGACTAGATTCCATACTTCCATAAATCTGTCTGAGTCATCATTTCCTGGCTGATTATCATTTTCATCAACAGCTTTTTCGACGCCTCTATCTACAAATATTTCAGAACATGGACCACAAGGACCTACTTCCAATTCCCAGAAGTTATCCTCTTTGCCTTGTCTTAAAATTCTTTCAGCAGGCATTCCTATTTCATCATGCCATATATTGTAAGCTTCATCATCTTCATGAAAAACAGTTACCCATAAATCATCTTTGTTTATTTCAAGTTTTTCTGTTAGGAATACATAAGCCCAGCTTATCGCTTCTCTTTTAAAATAATCTCCAAATGAGAAGTTTCCAAGCATTTCGAAAAATGTACCATGACGCTCTGTTTTACCAACTCTTTCAATATCACCAGTTCTTACACATCTTTGAGATGATGTAGCTCTATCATTCTTCATCTTTAGCTCACCTGTAAAATATTTTTTTAAAGGTGCCATACCAGCATTAATCAATAAAAGTGTATCGTCGTCAATTGGTGTTAAAGGAAATGATTTTAATACTGTATGGTTTTTATCATTTCCAAAAAATTCTAAGTAGCTTTTTCTAAGCTCGTTCATTCCTAAATTCTTCATTAGTTCTCCTTAAATTTCATGTTTAACAATATTTTCCAAAGTAATGGAGTCTATAGCTTGATTAATAAGAAAATCAAGCTTAGTAAAAAGATCGTAAGCGTCACATTTTTCATCACAATTTACTTTGCCACTTACACATTCACTAGTTGTCATATCGCCTTCTAGGCTTCTTAGTATTTGACCTATAGTTATATTATTTAAATCATTATTGATTTTATATCCACCCTTTGGACCTCTGCTTGATCTTATCAAGCCATCTTTTTTTAACATTCTAACTAATTGTTCTAAATAATTTTCTGATAAATTTAAATTTTCACTTATTTCAGAGACAGGTATAAAACCCTTGTCTTGGTTTTCTGCTATATAACAAATCGCCCTTAATCCATACCTACCTCTAGTAGATAATTTCATATATACCCCTATACTGTTATCAAATCTTTCATAGCTTCAAAATACTTATCACCTATGCCACTTACATTTTTAATATCTTCGATTTTTTCAAATTTATTCTCTTGTCTATAATCTATAATAGCTTGCGCTCTTTTTTCGCCGATATTTGGTAGGCTCATTAGTTCTTCTTTGCTAGCAAAGTTAAGATTAATCTTTTTATCTATAGCATCACTATTAGTAGAATCAACCGCACCAACCCCTAGGTTAGTATTAGCAGCACTTATGTTTTGATTTTCATCAATATTAGGTATGTATATCTTCATTTGATCTTCTAATCTCATAGCAAGATTTATAGAATCCAAATCAGCTTTTTCTGTAAACCCACCTGCTCTTTTAACAAGATCATCTAACCTATCGCCATCCTTTATATCGTACACGCCAGAATTTATTATTTCTCCGGAAATATACACTTTTTTATCGTTAATAGATAAATCATCTATATTTTCTTCTTTGCTAGAATCTTCTTCTATCTTTGCTTGTTCTTGGTTTGTCATGACTATTTCATCATCACTTTTGTTAAAAAAATCTTTAACACCATCATTTGAAAGAATATTTGCAAATAGAAAAGCAAGAAATATCACTCCTGCAAAGATGATCTTATCTTTCTTATCCTTAGGCATACAAACTCCTATAGATATGAGAGATTAATTCTCCCACAAATTATCTAAATCATAAAACTTTCTTTGTTTTTGTGTAAAGATATGAACAATAATATCTCCAGCATCAATAAGAATCCATTCTCCTTCACGAAGGCCTTCCTTTGATAAAAGTTCGTACCCTTCTTTCGCTAGATCATCTTCTATATAATCTGCTAAAGCTCTTGTTTGGTTAATAGAATTACCTGTAGCAACTACAAAATAATCAGCAACAGAAGAGTCCTCAAGTTTTATTACATTTACATCTTCAGCTAATTTATTTTCTAATGTATTAACTATTATATCTAATTTTTCCATTTTTCTCCTCAATAAAGTAATTTCTCGCTTCAAAACTTAAAGGATTTATTATAGCGCATTTATTTATTAAATAAATAATATTGTTGTTTAGTAAGGCTAACATAGTTTCATTTAGACTTTTAATAGAGATTTTACGAATACTTTCAATCCCTTCGTAATTTCTACCTGGTTCAATAGCGTCAGCTATAAAAATAATTTTTTCTAAATCACTCATACCTCTTCTTCCTGTGGTATGGAATTTTATCGCGCTTAATATATCCTCATCATATATATTATACACTTTTTTTGCTACTTCTGCTCCCAGAAATGAATGTAGAACGGGATCTTTTATAGAATATACTGGATAAGTTAAAATATCAATTCCAAACTTATCTATATATGATTTTTCATTATATTTTGCACAATCATGAATAAGTCCAGCATAGTAGGCCTTTTCAGTATCTATGCCAAAGTTTTCAGCAAGTTTTTTTGCAGTATCGGCAACCCTCTGACTGTGTTTATACCTTTTTTCTCCTATGTCTTTTTTTAATTTATCCTGAATTTCAGTTATTCTATACATATAAGTTCCTATTTTTTATTATATAATTTACTTCATCTTTTACTAAGTATTTTATACTTTTATATTCTTTAGATAAAGTTCTTATTAAAGTCGATGAAATATTGATATTTAAAATATCAATTAAATATATATTCGGGTTGTCTTTGCGGATTTTATCAACTTTTTTTATAAGGTTACTGTTATTATCTATTCCAGATCTAGCAAAGACAATTATATTATAATCCAGTATCTTTTCGTAATTTCTCCAGGTGTCTATTGTAACAAATGAGTCTTCTCCCATTATATAAAATATTTCATGATTTGGTAATCTAGACGTGAAATATTCTAAAGTGTCATGAGTATACCTTACAACATTATCAGTAGACTCAAAGGTAGAAAGTATAATTTTGGGATTATCCTTAATGGCCTCAGCTACCATTTCCACCCTGATATCTGCTTTTGTTTTATCTTTGTGTTTTTTGTGAGGTGGGTTTGAACTTGGTAGAATAATTACCCTATCTAAATTCATCTCGTTAATGGCATTTTCTATTACAATTAAGTGGCCAAGATGAATTGGATCAAAAGTCCCACCATATAGACCAATTCTCATTATAGATTATAATTATTATCGTCGTTTTTTCTATAAATAGTGAAAATCGAACCAATATGTGAAACAAATTCACAATCTAATTTTTGAACTATAGTATCAATTATATAATCCGCATCATCAAGATTATTATTTAAAATTTTCACCTTTATAAGTTCTCTAGCTTCTAAAGCTTCATCTATTGCTTCAAGCAATTGATCTGTTATCGAAAACTTCCCAATATTAATTATGGGTTTAAAATCGTGAGCTTCTTGTTTTAACATAGCTCTTTGTTTACCTGTTAACATAATTTCTCCTATTCGTAATATTCAAAGACAATATCACCTACAGCAACACTATCTCCATCTTCTATTCCAATTTCTTTTAATTTTTCAAATACACCCATTTCTCTAAGAGTAGATTCAAAATAAATCATAGAATCATAATCATCTATATTAACTCTCTTTAAAAGATTATCAACTCTTTTTCCATAAACAAGATAAATTTCATTTTCTTTTTTAATATTTAAATCAAAATCAACTTCTTTATTATAAAATTCATCCAAAAAGTTTTCATCAACTTCTTCATAGAGAGCAAATTCTTTTTCATTTGAATTTTCAAGTTCTTCTGTGGTGTAGTCAATCAGTTCTTTTATACCATTTGTAGTAGCAGCTGAAATTTTAAAAATTTTGTAATCTTTTCCAAAAGTCTCTATAAATTTAGAAGCATTATCATTATAATCCAATTCAGATTTATTTAAGGCTACTATCATTGGCTTTTTAGATAAGTTTTCATTATAAAGATCTAATTCTTTATTAATTAATTTAAAATCTTCAATAGGATCACGACCTTCAAGGCCAGAAACATCAACTACGTGAATTAGTACCCTGCATCTTTCAATATGCTTTAAAAAGTCATGTCCTAAGCCTGAGCCAAGATTTGCTCCTTCTATAAGACCTGCTATATCTGCTACAATAAAGCTTCTTTCTCTATCAACTTTAACTACTCCAAGGTTTGGGTCAATAGTTGTAAAATGATAATTAGCAATCTTTGGTTTAGCTTTTGAAATTACAGAAAGAAGGGTTGATTTTCCTACATTTGGTAAACCTACAAGCCCAACATCAGCAAGAACTTTAAGCTCAAAAATTAGATTAATCTCTTGGCCCTTCTTGCCAGATTCGGCAAATCTAGGAGCTTGTCTAATTGAATTTTTAAAGTGAACATTACCACGTCCACCTCTACCGCCTTTTGCGATAAGAAATTCTTCACCATCTTTTATCATATCTTTGATAATGGTGTTAGTTTCAGCCTCTCTAATTAATGTACCCACTGGAACAGGTATATAAAGGTCTTCTCCTTTTTTTCCAAATTTTTTATTTTTACCACCTTGTTCCCCGTTTTCAGCCTTAAACTCTTTCTTGTATCTAAATTCTTCGAGTGTTGATAAATTTCTAGTGGCTTTAATTATTATGGAACCACCATTTCCTCCATCTCCGCCTGCAGGTCCACCTGTTGGTTCATATTTTTCTCTTCTCCAGGCTACAGCTCCGTTGCCTCCATCTCCTGCCTTAAGGCTTATTTTTGCATAATCAATCATATATTTCCTTTCATAAAAAAAGGCTTGCCAAAGGCAAGCTTAATTTTTTATCAACTATTGTGCATAAACAGATACTTGTTTTCTGCTTTTGCCTTTTCTTTCAAATTTTACAACACCTTCACATGAAGCATAAAGAGTATCATCAGCACCTCTTTTTACATTGTTACCTGGGTGAATTTTTGTTCCTCTTTGTCTTACAATAATTGTTCCAGCGTTAACAAATTGACCATCAGCTCTTTTAACACCAAGTCTTTTAGCTCTAGAATCTCTACCATTTTTAGATGAAGAAACTCCTTTTTTACTTGAAAATCTTTGTAAATTAATATTTAATATCATAATTTCTCCTTATAATTTAATTTAACGTAGCTGCTATAATTACCTAGAAGTGTCTCTATACCAGTCTTAAAATAATCAAAGATTACATCTGTATCCCTATTTGGATACTTGATTTCTAACGTCATAACTATCTCATCGTCAGAAAAATCAACTTCATCAGTATATTTATCAAGACTATTTACACAGCTATAGGCAAGTATAGTAACAGCTGAACATACAAGGTCTTTACCGTATTCATCATATTCAGCATGACCTTTAATTTCAAAACCTACTATTTCGTCTTTTTTATTGATTAATAAATCAATATTAATCATTAAAGACTTATGCTATTAATTTTTACTAAAGTATAAGGTTGTCTGTGGCCGTGTTTTTTTCTATATTGTTTTTTTGGTTTATATTTAAAAACAACAATTTTCTTATCTTTATTTTGATCTTCAACTGTTGCAGATACCTTAGCACCTTCTACTAGTGGAGAACCTACTTTAAGTTCGCCATCGTTTGATACTAATAGTACTTGATCAAAATCTACAGTCTCACCAACTTCGTAAGCAAGTTTCTCAACTCTTACTAAGTCACCTTCTGATACTTTGTATTGTTTTCCACCTGTCTTAATAATTGCGTACATGGAAAGCCTCCTATTTCATATATTCTCGCCAGCATTCGGGGATCAGAACCCTAGCTGAGCGGCCTACTCATATATACTACTCCCTTATAACCTATATGTCAAGCAATTTCAATTATTTCCATATTATTTATAGCTTCATTTTCTAGAGCTTCTATATCAAGTTTTTCTTCACTCATTTTAATATATTTAAGTTTAGGTTTGGTTACTGGACTATCTGGTGCAAATATTGAACAACAATCATCATAAGGTTCGATAGATTTCTCATAAGAGCCTATATCCTTTGAGATTTTTATTATATCCTTCTTATCCATAGCAATAAGAGGTCTTAATATCGGTCTTTCAGAAGATTCATTGATTACTGACACAGACTCTATGGTTTGACTTGCTACTTGACCTAAAGATTCTCCTGTGATTAAAGCTTGATAATCATTTTTTTCAGAGATTTTATTGGCAATTCTCATCATGAACCTACGTGATAAAATGGTAGTTTCCCTTCTCTCGCAATTTTGGTTTATTGCCTTATAAATATTTGCTAGATTAATTGAATAGATCCTCATCTTTCCTGTATATGATGACATTATTTCAGCCAAATCTAAAGCTTTTTGTAAGGCTCTTTTTGAAGTAAATGGATATGAATGAAAGTGGATGCAGTCGAGCTTCATTCCTCTTTTCGCTACCATAAAACCTGCTACAGGAGAATCTATACCTCCTGATAAAAGAAGTAGTCCTCTACCAGAAGAACCAATTGGGAGGCCTCCAAGACCTTCAAATCTTTTAGAATACACATAAACATTGTCCTTGATATCAATAAATACCTTAAAATCAGGATCGTGAACATCTACTTTAAGATTTGAAAAATCTCTTAAAATATAGCCACCAATCTTTGATGATAGCTCTGGAGACTTATACTTAAATGTTTTATCTGTCCTTTTTGTATCTACTTTAAATGTATAGGATTTGTCAGAAAAATATTCGTTAAGATCAATCTTACAAGCTTCATAGATATCATCAACATTTTTACTTGTTTTTATAACATAAGAAACATAGGAAATTCCAAATACCTTTAATATGTTATCTTTTATTTTTTCAAAATATTTTTTATCAGCCTTTATATAAAGCTTGGACGATTCTGAATACATATCATCATAAGGAATTTCTCTTATATTTCTTTTTATATTATCAATCGCTGTCCTATAAAAAATATGTCTATTTTTCCCCTTTAGAAATATCTCTCCAAAGCTAACTGCTAACATCCATTCCATTATATTACCATCCTTATCATTTCAATACTTTCTTTTAGTATCTTTAAAGTAAAGTCTAAGTCTTCTTTTGTTATATCATGAGAAAATGAAAATCTAATTGCCCCATCCATATATTTTTTATCAATACCTAAAGCAGTTAAAATCCTACTATAATCCCCTTTAGAACAAGCAGACCCGCTAGAGACATAAATTTTTTCCTCCTCAAGCATATGGAGAAGAACTTCAGATTTTATGTCAACAAAAGCCACATCTAGTATATACGGTGATGAAGATTCTGCAGGAGAAATAATATATGAATCTTTAATATTTTCACTTATCAAATTTCTTAAATATTGATTAAGTTCTTTAATATATCCATACTCATTTGTATCTATCTGCTTTTTTAAGGCAACGCCACACGCATAAATTGCTGGCGGATTGTTTGTTCCTGATGAGAAAACTTCTTGATATCCTCCATCCAATATAGGCTTAATTTTGCCCTGGATTTCTTTTCTAACATATAATCCACCTAGTTGTTTGGGACCATGAAATTTATGTGACGAAAAACTCATTAAATCAACGCCTAGGTCATTAACATCACATGATATCTTGCCCATTGCTTGAGTAGCATCAATGTGAATTACGATATTTTTATTAAAATCCTTTATTATTTTCGAAAGATTTTTTATATCTTGAATTGTTCCAATTTCATTGTTTACATAGATAAAAGAAACAAAAGTTACTTCACTATCTAAATTATTTTTTAGATCATCTTTGTCTAGGAAGCCAAACCTGTCATTAGATATATATCTTACTTCTTTAAATTTAGAATTTTTAAAAGTATTAAATACAGATGAATGTTCAATTTTACTTGTAAGAGCTACTCCCTCAAAAGATTTTATGGCTATATTGTTTGATTCAGTAGCTGATTTTGTAAAGAATATTTCAGATTCACTTGCCGATATTAATTTTCCTATAGATTTTTTAGTATCTTTAATAAAACTTTCTGCTTCCATTCCATATGAATGAAGGGCGCTAGGGTTTGCAAAATGATTTTTACAAACATCTATATATGCATCAATCACTTCATCATACATCTTTGTAGTAGCAGCATTATCTAAATATATCATATGTACTCCTTAATTATATTATTATATTAGAGCTGGGTCAGATTACAAGAATTGATTTGATTATTAATATTAAATTATAATAGCAGTATAATATTCACATGATAAGTAAAAAAATAAAGATTAATGGAGAAAACTTAAATAATTCAGATTTAGTTCTTGATATTGAAACAACCGGTCTAGATTTTAAAATTGATAAACTAGTGCTACTGGGTCTAATAAAGAGATGTAAAAATAAGACTTATATTTACCAATATTTTGCTGAAGATGATAGTGAAGAAGTAGAATTATTAAAAATTTTTTCAAGAGAAATAAAAGACAAAAGACTTATCACTTTTAATGGCGATACTTTTGATATACCTTTTCTAAATTCAAGACTAATAGCCAATAAACTTATGCCTGTATTTCCTGATAGTAGTCTTGATATATATAAAATTATTAAAAAAAATTCAAAGTTTTTTTCTTATGAGTCTATGAAACTTATGGATATTGAAAAACTCATAGGAATCCAAAGATCTGATCCTAGCCGTTATAAAAGTATTAGTAAACTCACCGAAGATACAATCAAAAGAAGAAACCCTTACCCAATTTTAAAACACAACGAAAATGATTTGATTGCAACAGAAGCCCTAGCCAACATAGAAGAATTTTATCTAGATAAATTAAGTATAAAAAGTAAAATAGGAAAGTTCTGGATTAATCAAGCAAATATAAATAAAGACATAGGAAATTTTGAATTCATTTCAGAAAAAAATTTAAAAGACTTATATGTAGCAGAAAATAACTACCAGGCTATCATTAAGGATAATATTATTAAACTAAATATCCATGTTTTGTATGGCCGTTTTGATAACAAAACAAATGGATATGTAAGTATAAATACTTTTAACATTAAAAACAAAACTGATATTAATATTAATAATAATTTATTAATAATTAAAGAAAACTCAACCTACAATTATAAAAACTTGTTAAACTTATGCAAAAAAATAATAGAGAATCACTTTTGATTCTCTATATTCCAATTAATTTCTTGTATATTGTTCTCTTTTAAAAATTGATTTGTCTTGGAAAATGGCTTTGATCCAAAAAATCCACGTCTAGCAGATAATGGTGAAGGATGAGCTGATTCTATAATTAAATGCCTTGGATTTGTAATTAAGGATTTTTTACTTTTCGCAAAATTCCCCCGTAAAATAAATACTAGAGGCTTTTCTCTCTTATCTAATTCTAAAATTATTCTATCAGTAAAAATTTGCCAGCCTATATTTTTATGGGAATTTGGCTTTTTTTCTTCTACAGTAAGGGTTGAATTTAATAACAATACTCCTTGCCTAGCCCAAAAAATCAACGAGCCATTTACTGCTGGTGGTATGGCTAGATCAGTTTCAAGCTCCTTGTATATGTTTCTTAAAGATGGTGGAAGTTTCACACCTTCATTTACTGAAAATGATAAACCCTGCGCCTGACCAGGATTATAATAAGGATCTTGCCCTAAAATAACGACCTTAGTATCAGTAAAAGAAGACAGTTCTAGAGCTTTGAAAATATCAGATTTTGGAGGATAAATGTTTTTTTCTTTGTAGACCTTATCTAAAAAAGATTCTAAGTTCTTAAAATATTCTTTTTCAAATTCATCCTTTAAGATAAAGTCCCAATCATTATTTATCTTCATGGATAAAAATTATATAAATAATCATTAATCCACAACCCAAAGTCACAAATATGTCTGCAACATTAAAAACTGGGAAGGAAAAAAATGAAAATTCTATGAAGTCAACTACAAAACCATTTATGAACCTATCATAAAAATTACCCAAAGCTCCAGTAATAATCATTGCAAGACTTATATTTAAAATTCTTGGATTTGTCTTATATGACTTATAAAAATAATAGAGTAAGTAGCAAACTATAGCCAAAGTAATTATTAAAAAGAAAATCCTTCTATTCTGTAGTATCCCGAATGCCGCTCCTCTATTTTCCAAATATGTTAGATTTATAAAAGGCCCTTCTATTGGCCTATCTATAAAATTGTTAACTGCAAATACCTTAGTTATCCTGTCTAAAATTAGACCCAAGATTATAATAATTATATATATCATTTTACTTTCCTATATTTTATGTGATAATTGCCTTTTTTGCTATATCCATCAACACCATCGAATATGAACCTACCAAATCTTCTAACTGAAATTAGACTTCCCTCTTCAATTTTATAAGAAGGATCTTCTATAGTTTGAAAATCCACTTTAACGAGTCTTTCCTTTACAAATTCCTTAGCCTTGATTCTTGATGTTGACAAAAATAAACTAAGCAAATTATCTAACCTCAAGCTTGAAACAAAGCCTGTTAAATTTTCATATTCTGGCTTGGTTAAATCAAGCACCGCATCTTCTTTAATCTTTAGGTTTACACTCTCATTTTTGATTTTTGTTAAATTAAATTCCACAAAGCTTGCTTGATCAATACTAATTACAAATTCAACTTTTCCATTTAGTACAGAAATATCACCAATATCATTTCTATCTATACCTAGACTTAAAATTGCCCCCAAAACATCTGGGTGACTTATTCCCTCTGCTTCAAATTCTAAAACACTTATATAATTAGGCTCATAGAGAGGTTCATAATAATAATTTGCAACAAAAATTTTTCTTTCAGCATCCGGATTTCCTCCTAAAAAGCAAATATCAATCGAATTTTTATTTGCAATTTCCGCCAAAATTTTTTGTTCAAATGGATCTAGAAAAAAGCTCTGTGTTTCTATTTTCTTATAAAAAGCCTTCTCTAAAACAGATAAGGCTTTTCTAATATTTGTTTTTTTTTGTTTATCACTTATATGATCTAAATTATATTCTAATGCCATAAAAACAAAAGATCGAAATTAATCGATCTATAATTGGTTATAATTTCCTTCTGAAATTTGATCTGCTACGTAAGAATCTATCTCTACACCATTTGGAGTGATGACAAAAATTCCTTTAGTAACTTTTCTCATATTTCCCTTTAGTGCATAAACTGCCCCACTTACAAAATCAAAAATTCTCATTCTTAAATCATTGTCAACCATTTCTAAATTTAATACAACTACCCTATTTTTTAGGATTTCTTCTATAACAACTGGACCGTCGTTATCATAGTCTAAAGGTTCTTGAATTGATATTCTCATATTATTACTCCTAGTAAAACTATTACTACTATTTATACTAACCACATTACTTTCTGTATTTTCTGATCTATATGAATTACTAAAAGAATAATCATCAGATAAAGTTGATTTTTTAGATGCGAAAGAATCTTTTGAGTACAAATTATCCTTGTCGTCGTCATCTAATAAATCACTAAATGTTGATTTATTACTGTTATCTTCTGGTATTTCATCTTCATCATCATAATACATTTGATCATCGTCATATTCGTCATAATTTTCATCTATGCCAATGAATTCTTTAAATCTATCAAACATTTTTATCATCCTTTGCTAGTTTTATCTAATATCATTATATACTAAATCGAATATAAAGTAAAAATTTAAAATTCGCTTTTTATTTCCCTCATCATCAAATCTTTCACAGACTCATCACAATTCTTATCATTAAATAAGACTTCATAAATTTCATTCGTGATAGGTAATTCTATATTTTTAATTTTTGCAAGTTCGTAGACAGATTTTGTTGTAGGTATACCTTCAACTACCATATTTATCTCATCTTGCAGTTTTTCAAGACTTAATCCTTGACCAACTAAAAAACCTGCTCTATTGTTCCTTGAATGTTTACTTGTCGCTGTAACAATTAAATCTCCGACTCCTGCTAGACCATTTATAGTTTTAAATTCTGCACCAAACTTACAAGCAAACCTACTCATTTCATGGATTCCTCTAGTTATAAGTGCAGCCTTAGCATTATCACCATAACCTAAGCCTTCTGCCATGCCTATACCAAAAGCTAGGATGTTTTTTATAGCTCCTCCAAGTTCTACACCAATAAGGTCATTTGATGAATAAACTCTGAAATAATCTCTCACAAAAAGTTCTTGAATTTCTTTTGCTAAATCAGAATTATCTGAAGCACTAACTATAGTTGTTGGCATCTTTAAGATGACTTCTTCAGCATGAGATGGGCCACTTAAAGCAACAAAGGAAATATTTTGATTAAAATCTTTAAATATCTCCGATATCCTTTTATAACTATTAAGCTCAAGCCCTTTTGATAAGTTAATTATAACATGGTCATCTTTTAATTGGCCTTTTACTTTTTCTAGCACATTTCTAATTTGTTGGGTTGGAATTCCATTTACAATATATTTATTTTTGAATATTTCTTCAAGATTACTTGTAGCTCTTATATTTTCTCTGATTTTAATATTTGGAAAATATTTTATATTCACATGGTCATTATTTATTGAGGATACTACATTCTCATCTCTTGCGTAGATTAAAACATCTTCACCTTCAGCAAGTAAATCTGCTATTGCTGTAGACCAAGAACCTGCCCCTAAAATTGAAATTGTCATAATATCACCTAAAAAATCTTTTTCTCTTCCTCATTGATTAATCGTTTAATATTTGATCTGTGTTTTATAATAATAATTACTGCGATTAAAGACAAAGTCAAACTGAAATAACTTATTCCAAATTTAATGAGACTTGCAAATATAGCAGCCACACAAGCACAAATAGATCCCAAAGAAACAATTCGCGAAAATAAAACAACTATAAAGAAAACAGCAAACATACTTAAAGCAAACAATGGGTGTATATATAACAAGCATCCGAATACTGTAGCAATACCTTTACCTGCTTTAAAATTGAGGATGAAGCTATACATATGCCCTAAAACGGCAAATAGCATTGCTACATACATGCCATTTTCACCAGCAATCTTACCACCTATAAAACAAGCAATATATCCTTTCAAAAAATCTAAAATGAAGGTTGATACCCCCGCCATTTTACCAAAATTTCTTAAAGCATTTGTAGATCCAATATTTCCAGAACCCATAGTTCTTATATCTTTTTTGAAAACATATTTACCAATATAATAACCTGATGGCAGACTACCTAAAATATATGCTATTAAAGCAATAATTATATATTTCATTATTTATCTCTATGCTCCTTGAAAACAAAACTAAATGGAACTCCAACTAAAGAATAATTTTGCCTTATTTGATTTTCTAAATATCTAGTATATGAAAAGTGCAATAATTCCCTATCGTTTATGGATAAGAGAAACTTTGGAGGACATGTTCCTACTTGACTCATATAATAAATTTTCAGTCTTTTTCCCTTATCTTGAGGAGGTTGATTTAAAAGTAGAGCATCTTGTAAAATTGTATTTAATACTCCCGTCTTGATTCTCATCCTGTAGTTACTATCTACAACTTCTATCATATTAAGCAAGGTATCAATCCTTGCGTTGTCTTTAACAGAAATATATACTATTGGTGCATAGAGTGCGAATGATAAAGTGTTTCTAATTTCTTTTTCCATCTTTGCCATAGTATTGGTATCTTTTTCGACTAAATCCCACTTATTTACTGCTATTATCATAGCTTTTTTATTATTGTGGGCATAGCCGGCTATTTTTGCATCTTGCTCAGTAACACCAACTGTTGCATCTATCAAAAACAAGCAAATATCAGCACTATCTACTGCATCAAAAGTTCTCTGGTTGGCATAATATTCTACATTTTCTTTTACTTTTGATTTTCTTCTAAGTCCTGCTGTGTCAATTAAAACATAGTTATTATCATTGTAAGTCCAGTAGCTATCAACAGCATCTCGAGTTGTACCTGCAATGTTTGTTACTATCATTCTTTCTTCATTTAACAAAAGATTTACTAATGAAGACTTGCCTGCGTTAGGCTTGCCGATGATAGCTATTCTTGTTTCTTCTTCTGTATTTTCATACTTAGAAAAATCTATAAATGATACAACAGCATCCAACAAATCTCCAAGTCCTTTAGCTTGTTCAGCAGAAATCATAATAAGATTGTCAAATCCAAATGAATAAAAATCATATAAATCATCTGGTATTTGCATATTATCAACTTTATTTGCAACTATAATTATAGGTTTGTTATATTTTCTAATTTCGTTTGCAATATCAACGTCATGAGGATTTACTCCTTCTTTACCATCGACTACAAATAAAATTAAATCCGTTTCAAGGAGGGCCTTTTCAACCTGACCCTTTATTTCAACATTCATCATGTCCTTGCTTGATATATCAATTCCACCTGTATCCACAAGTAAAAACTCATTATTTTGCCATTCAGCCTTATCAACTATTCTATCTCTAGTTACACCAGAAACATCTTCTGTTATTGATTTTCTTTTTCCTACTAGTCGGTTAAATAAAGTAGACTTTCCTACATTAGTTCTACCTACTAGAGTGACTATTGGTAAAGCCATATTTTTCTCCAATTCTGATATTAAAATATCATTAATTATAAATCTTTTTAACTTTCATAAGTTTTTCTTTTTTTGCGTTTTTATCAAGATTTTTGATATAAAGAACTGATAAGGCAAGCATCACTACCACTGCAACTAAACTAATTATATTAGTGTCATATCCTGAATTTTTTAATAAATAATGTGGTGCAACCGCTCCAATCATTACTAGTATTAATGGAATTACATAAACTAATGCAGAAATTCTATTAATTTCATCCGCATCGCTTTCTAAAATCACCTTATCTCCCTCGTTTATATTATCAGCAGAAAAAATTTCAACAATTGTAGTTTTTCTTTCTGCACAAGATCCACTTGCTGCGCATGAACCACAAGCACTATTGCGATCTACTTTTATCTTTAAATTTCCATTATTATTTTCAAGAACTAAACCTTCTTTAGTCATTGCCATTTATTTTATCACCTCAATTTTATATTAAGTTCCTCAAGTGCCCTATCATCCACTATTGCTGGTGCTTCAGTTAATGGACATGTAGCAGATTGTGTCTTTGGAAATGCGATTATATCTTTGATATTATCAGTCTTTGCAAATAACATCAATAATCTGTCAAGTCCATAAGCAAGTCCCGCATGTGGAGGTGTTCCATATTGAAGAGCTTCTATAAAGAATCCAAATTTATTTTGGATATCTTCATCACTTAATTTTAATGCTTCGAATATTTTCTTTTGAAGGTCTGAATTATTAATCCTTACAGACCCTCCTCCCATTTCATCACCATTTATAACTATATCGTAAGCCTGAGTCCTTACTTTCTCTGGATGAGTTAAAAGAAGATCAATATCTTCTTCATTTGGCATAGTAAATGGATGGTGTTGAGATACGTACCTATCTTCTTCTTCACTGTATTCAAACATCGGAAAATTAACTACCCAAGTTAAGGCATATTCTTTTTCATATAAGTCATTTTCTTTAGCAACCTTAACTCTTAAAGCACCAAGTCCTTCAAGAACAGTTTTATCTTTATCTGCCGCTAGGAAAATTAAATCTCCATCTTTTGCATTTAATTTTTCTTTAAGTCTATTAACAACGTCTTCAGTTAAGAATTTTTTGATAGATGATTGCATATTTTCATTAAACTTAATATAGGATAAACCTTTTAATCCATAATCTTTAACAAAATCTGTTAATTTATCTAGTTGTTTTCTAGAATATTTATCTTCAAGTCCAGTAAAGTTAATCGCTCTTACAGACCTACCTTCTGTAGTATTGTCAGCAAAAACTTTAAATTCACTATCAACAAATACTTCAGTAACATCTTTAATCTTATAACCATATCTTAGATCTGGTTTATCAGAGCCATAAGATTCCATAGCTTCACTGTAATCCATTCTATTAATAGGAAGTTTTAAATCATAATCTGTATAGGTATCGAATAAAACTTTTAATAAACCCTCATTCATAGCTATTACATCGTCTTGGTCAGCAAAACTCATCTCAAGATCAAGTTGGGTAAATTCTGGTTGTCTATTTGCCCTTAAGTCTTCATCTCTAAAGCATTTTACAACTTGAAAATATCTATCAAGAGAACCTATCATTAAAATTTGTTTTAATAATTGTGGAGATTGAGGCAAAGCATAAAATTTACCAGCATTGATTCTTGATGGTACCAAATAATCCCTGGCTCCTTCAGGAGTTGGTTTTGTTAAAAATGGTGTTTCTACCTCAGTAAAGTCATTTTCATAGAAATACTCTCTCATAGTTCTAACAATATCAGATCTTAACTTAAGATTCTTTTGAACTGAAGGTTTTCTCATATCAAGATACCTATATTTTAGTCTCAAGTTTTCGCTAACATCATCATCATCCTTAATATAGATAGGTGGTGTTTTAGCCTTATCAAGAATATTGATTTTATCAGCAATTATTTCTATATCACCTGTTAGAATATCAGGATTTTTGCTTTCTCTTTCAAAAACTTTTCCCTTTACTTCAAGAACATATTCAGCCGATATTTCACGTGCTTTTTCATAATTATGCTTATCATCTTCTCTTATAACAATCTGGCTTATACCAGTTTTATCTCTTAAATCTATAAATACCAATGAACCTAGGTTACGTTTCTTAGCTACCCAGCCCATTAAGACTACCTCTTTGCCTAAATCTTCGATTCTTAGGCTGCCACACATATGTGTTCTTTTAAATTCCATACTTCCTCCAATTATTGTAAAAATGGATTATTGTCTAATTCAAATCCTAGAGTGCTATTTTCATTGTGACCTGGATAAATCTTAGCACTCCTATCAAGTTTTCCAAGTTTATTTATTATAGAGTTTTTAATTTCCTCAAAAGATCCTCCCGGGAAATCTGTCCTTCCTACTGATAACCTAAATAAAGTATCACCAGTAAAAATAGCATTTCCCAGTACAAATGACATGGAGTCAATTGTATGGCCAGGAGTTTTGATAGCCTCTATATTATATTTACTAAATACTTCCCCGTCTTTTAGATAATGATCTATTGGTACTTCTAAATTATTTAAATGGTAGGATAGATTATAATTTGGATCTTCAGCCAAATTTCTAGCATCTTCAGACGCATATACATCAACCCCATATTTATCTTTGTAGTATTTAAGACCTGTAACATGATCAAAATGAGTGTGGGTCAGTATAATAAATTCTATTTTTATTTTATTATATTCTATAAACTTATCAAGAGCCCTAGATGGGTATGGACAATCAACAATAAAACCTCTCCCATCATCGTAAACTACGTAAGTATTTGTCATGATAGGGCCTAAGGTAAATTTATTTATCTTCATTAAAGTATCCTCTCACTATCAAGAATAATTGTAACAGGTCCATCATTAACAAGGCTTACTTCCATATGAGCTTGGAATTTTCCAGTTTTTACATTAAAGCCTTCATCTATTAATTCATAACGCAGTTTCTCATAATAGTCATTTGCTTTTTCAAGGCCTGCCGATTCAGTAAAAGATGGTCTATTTCCTTTTCTAGCATCTCCGTAGAGGGTAAACTGACTTACCAAAAGAATTTCGCCACCTGTTTGCTTAAGACTTAGGTTCATCTTTCCTTCATTATCTTCAAAAATTCTTAGATTTGATATTTTTCTTTTTATATAGGAAAGATCATCCTTATCATCAGTTTCTTTTACTGCAAGTAAAACCATGTAGCCGTTTCCTATTTCAGATACCAGCTCATTTTCTACTGTAACACTTGCCCTTGTAACTTTTTGAATAATTGCTCTCATTAATTTTTCACCCTAAATACATCTGCGACAGTTTTAATTGTCTTTAACTTTCTAATAACATCTTCTAATTGTTCTGTACTCTTAACTTCAATAACTAAATCCATAACTCCATTATCAGTGTCTGTCCTTGCATTAATGCTTAAAATGTTAACGTCAAAGGTAGACATCATTTTAGATACATCGTATAAAATTGATGGACTGTTTCCAGATATAATTTGAATTTTAACTGGAAATTTATCAGTCGATAAGTTTTGCCAATAAACATCAATCAATCTTTCAGGCGACTTGGAATTAATAATATTTGGACAAGATTTAACGTGTACTGATATTCCATTTCCCTTGGTAATAAAACCAATTATAGGATCTCCTGGAACAGGTGTACAGCACTTAGCAAACTTTACTTCTACATCCTCATCTAAGTCAGATACCCTTATTTCATTAGTTATTTGAGTATTAATTTCTTTATGCTCTATATCTATAGCTTTTTCTAATTCTTTTTTCTTGAGCTCTTCCTTATCTTTTCTTATAAGTTTTTGACTAACTTGCTCAGCGGTTGTTTTTCCATATCCAACCGAAGCATACATCTCATCTTCAGTTGGAAAGCCTAAATCACTTACTATTTCTTTTAGCCAATCCTCCTTAAGAAGATACCTGTAACTTTGCCTGTATTTCTTAAGCTCACGAGCTACAGCTGATTTACCTATCTCTATATTTTCTTCTTTATCATAACGCTTGAAAAATTGTTTTATCTTAGACTTGGCTTGATTACTTTGAACAATATTTAGCCAGTCCCTGCTAGGTCCTTGGGAATTTTTACTTGTAATTATTTCAACCAAATCTCCAGTTTTTAGAGGCTGGGTAATTGGAACCATTCGTCCATTTACCTTAGCTCCTACACAAGAATTGCCTACTTCTGTATGAATTTTATAAGCAAAGTCAATTGAACAAGAATTCATCGGTAAGGAATATACTTCACCAGCTGGAGAATAAACATAAATTTCTCTAGAGAAAAAGTCAGTCTTAAGAGTTTCCATAAACTCTTCATTATTTACGTCTTTCCCGCCTTCTTGTTGCCATTCTACAATCTGTCTTAAAAAACTCATGGCATCATCAAATTTAGAGCTAGTTTTTTTGTTTTCTTTATAACGCCAATGCGCCGCTACACCAAATTCACACTCCCTGTGCATTTTTCGTGTTCTTATCTGGACTTCAAATGGTTTTGAATCATCGCCAAATACCGTTGTATGCAGAGACCTATAACCATTTGGTTTTGGTTGTCCTATATAATCTTTAATTCTATTTGGAATTGGTCTCCATAATGAATGTACTTTTCCTAGAACTGCATAACATTCTGCAATAGTATCTACTATTACCCTTACAGCTGTTAAATCATATATTTCTTCAAAGGCAATTTTGTTTCTCTCCATCTTTTTATTTATTGAATACAAAGATTTTGGTCTACCAGATATTTCAAAATTAATATTTGTTGGCTTAAGAGATTTTGTTAAAGTATCAATTATTTCATTGATATAATTCTCTCTTTCTCGCCTTTTTACACTTACCATCTCTGCAAGTTCATAGTATTTTTCTGGTTCTTGATACCTAAAACATAGATCTTCTAGCTCCCATTTTAATGAGTATATTCCAAGTCTATGTGCAAGAGGAACATATATTTCTATAGTTTCATTTGCTTTTTGAAGTTGTTTTGCTCTGGTCATGTATTCTAGCGTTCTCATATTGTGAAGCCTGTCTGCAAGCTTTATAAGAACGACCCTAACATCATTAGCCATAGCCATTACCATTTTCCTAATGTTTTCAGCTTGTTTTTCTTCCTTTGATGTGTAGTTAAGATTTTTAAGTTTGGTTACACCGTCAACTAAAAAGGTAATTTCTTCACCAAACTCAGCCTTCATCTCATCTCTAGAAACATCTGTATCTTCAAGGACATCATGCATAAGCCCAGCACATATTGTCTCATCATCAAGCTTCATATCTGATAAGTTTTTTGCTACAGCAATCGGATGGATAAAGTAGTCTTCTCCAGAGTTTCTCTTTTGACCATCATGATGGAGTACACCAAAATCATAGGCTTTTTTTATAAGGTCAATATCTGCCTGCGGATTATTCTTTAAAATAATTTCTTTAAATTTTATAAATTCTCTATCAAAATCGGTTGCCATAAAATCACCTGATATCTATTAATTTTAACTGTAGGGATCTATTTCCCCTAAATTCGTTCACGTCTGGATAATAAACAATATCAATTTTTTTGCCTTGAATATTGTCTTTAAATTTTTCCTTTAAATAATTATAATCATCTTCAGCCTGAAATTTAATGGCATTATAATAAATTCCATTTTGTATCAGTGATAATTTCAATGTATTATTATCTTTCCCTATCATGGATATAGCAGCGATTTCAACGCCTTTATTTGCAAAAACCGGCCTAGAATTATCTTTGCCAAAAGGTTTAAATCTATTTAAGCTTTCTGCAAATTCCAATGTAAGTTTTGAAATAGGAATTTGTGCATCTATATTTAAAGATTTTTCTTTATCTTTTTTTGATAAATTTGAATTATCATTTAAAAAATTTCTAAAATCATCAATTTTATCTATATTTATTGACAAGCCGCACGCCATAGGATGTCCACCAAAAGACTGTAGATTCTCATCATAAGGGGATATTTTATCAAACATATTGTAAGTTGTAATTGATCTACCAGAGCCTTTGGCAAAACCACTTTCTTTGGCATTTGTCAATATAATTGTCGGTCTGTAATACTTTTCTTTAACTCTACCAGCAACTATCCCACATATAGATTCATTAATATCTGGGGCATAAACGACTATAACATCATCGTTATCATAAGAATTTTCATTTATAATTTCTATAGTTTTGTTAAAGGCAGTCTCAGTTAAAGTTTTTCTTTCATTATTTAATTTAACTAGGTCTCTTGCCATTTCGTAGATTCTATCAATATCTTCTTCTACAAGTAATTCAATAGCAAGCTTAGCACTTTTAAGTCTCCCAGTAGAATTCATTAGAGGCCCTAAGATGAAACCTAAAGTATATTCATCTACTTCCCTATTCCATGATGACTCATCGAGAAGTGCTTTTAATCCAATTTTTTCTGTTTGGTTTAATCTCTTAAGACCTTCTATTACGAATATCCTATTTTCATCTGTAAGAGATACGATATCACAAACTGTTCCCATAGCTACATATTCAAGTAAAGAGTACAAATAATACATATCCCCATCAAGTTTTTGATAAAGACCTTGCATTAGTTTAAAGCTCACTCCAGCTCCGCACAAGTCATCAAATGGATATGTCGAATCAAGTCTCTTTGGATTGATAACAGCGTCCGCATTTGGCAATATTTGATTAAGCCATTCATCATTTTCTTCTTTATGAATCTGATGGTGATCTGTTACTATTACGTTTATTCCAGCATCTTTTAGATTATCAATTTGGTCGAAACCTGTTATACCATTATCACAAGTTATAACCAAAGATACCTTGTCATTAATTGCCTTATCACTCATTTTTGATGATATACCATAGCCTTCATCTACTCTATGAGGAATATCATAAGATATATTGTCATAATAAAACAAAAGACCATCCATAAGAGTCATTACCGAAGCTATGCCATCTTGATCATAATCCCCAAATATCCTTATTTCTCCACCTTTTTTCATTGTTTCTATGATTAAAGCAACAGCCTTATCCATATCATTTAGTAAAAATGGATTATGAAGTTTACTAAGGTCTGGATTTAAGAACATATCAACTTTACTTGGTTCAATTATGTCCCTATTTCCTAAAATAAGAGCATCCAGTTTAGGTATATTTCCAAATTTAAGATTGTTTATATAATTTTGTTTTTTGTTATAAATAAACCAGTTTGCCATATCTTCCTTTCTAATAAATTATACTCTTTTATATCCTTTTATAAAGAAAAAGAGGCTCCCGCCTCTATTCCAAAATATTTTCTATGGAAGACTTATCAATGGTTATATAAGATCCTTTCTCTACTTCTCCAGTAATCAAGGTTACTTCATTGCCGCTAATATTTGTAACATAGCCAATTATACCTGATTTGCATATAACTTTTGAAGATATTTTTAAATTATCGTTAACAAATGTTTCTCTATTTTTATCTTTTCTATAGTCAGTTATATTTACCTGAAAAAAACCTATAGCAAGTATAATTAAAATTATATATTCAAGTCTCATTAATAACCATATTTTTCATAAAATTCTTTTTTATAATCCAAAAATGAATCATTCATGATAGCTTCTCTGATATTTTCACACATCTTAAGTAAAAAATATAAGTTGTGATAGGAAAGAAGTCTCGCACCGAGTATCTCTTTTGCATTTACCAAGTGTCTTAAATAAGCCCTAGAATAGTTTGAACAAGTATAGCAATCACAATCTGGGTCAAGCTTTGAGAAATCTTCTTTATATGTTGCATTTTTAACAACAACTCTTCCCTCTGAAGTAAGAGCCGTACCGTTCCTAGCTATCCTTGTTGGCAATACACAATCTGCCATGTCAATACCAGCTTCAAATGATTCAAAAAGATAATCTGGTGTTCCTACCCCCATGTTATATCTAGGTTTATCTTCAGGTAGAAATGGTATTGTGAAATTGAGAATATCAATCATTTCTTTTTTTGTCTCGCCAACAGAAAGTCCTCCTATAGAATATCCATCAAAGTTCATAGCAACAGTTTCTTTGGCTGATTTTTCTCTTAAATCTTTAAACATCCCACCTTGGACTATTCCAAATAAAGATTGGTCTGGGTGAGAATGTTCTTTATGATAATCAAGCCCTCTCTTTGCCCATCTAAGGGTTCTTTCCATTGAGTTTTTAACATAGTCATAATTTGCCCTTGCATCTACACATTCATCAAAACTCATCATTATATCTGAGTGAATATCATTTTGAATTTCTATAGATTTTTCTGGGGTAAAAAAATGCTTTGAACCGTCAATATGCGATCTAAAGATAACCCCTTCTTCACTTATTTTTCTGTTATCAGCTAAAGAAAAAACTTGAAATCCACCTGAATCTGTAAGGATTGGTCCGTCCCAATTCATAAATTTGTGAAGGCCTCCAGCTTTTTTCATGATATCCATGCCCGGTTTTAGGTAGAGATGATAGGTATTTCCCAAAATAATCTTTGCCTTCATTTCCTTTAGGTCATCAACAGTCATAGTCTTCACTGTACCTACAGTTCCTACAGGCATAAAAATTGGTGTTGGAATATCACCGTGAGGTGTGTGAATTACACCTACTCTAGCATTTGTATATTTGTCTTTTTTTATTAGTTCGTATTTTAAAGGCATCTATCCTCCTCGTATATTATAGTTGTAGTAATAAACACTACATTTTGTTCTCAATCCCACTTTCTTATGGGATAATAATTGTATAGATAGAGGTCGTAGTTATCCTCCTTGAAGCTAGTCTTCCTTGATTAGGGTTACGCCTCTTCTTTACGTCTTTATCAGTATGAGCTGGATAGCACATTTCGTTGCTGTATGTCTAACGAGGTTTGATTGGCGTAAAGTTCATGAGGGCTCTTTCTCTATCTAAATTTATATTAAAGCTAGGTGATTTTATGTTTTACATTGGTGTTGATATTGCAAAATCTAACCACGAAGCCTCAATAATTGATTCTAAAGGGAAACTTGTTTCTGAGTCCTTTTCTTTCTCTAATTCCATTAGGGGTTTAGAGAAGTTTCAGAAATTTATTTCCTCTTTTTCGATTGATTCTAACAATTGTATTATTGGTATGGAATCTACAGGTCATTATTGGCTTTCTCTTTATTCTTTCTTGATTGATTTAGGTTTTTCTTGTGTTGTTATTAATCCTATTCAATCTGATGCTTTTAGAAAGATGTATATTAGACAGACTAAGAATGATTCTGTTGATTCTTTTGTTATCGCTCAAATTCTTAGGTTTGGTGAGTTTTCTGTTTCTCATTTTTCTGATGAGGATA
>URUJ01000003.1 GCA_900551095.1 uncultured Anaerococcus sp.
CCATTTGTGCTGCACCTGTGATCATGTTTTTAACGTAGTCAGCGTGGCCTGGAGCGTCGATGTGGGCGTAGTGTCTTTTTTCTGTTTCGTATTCTACTACTGATGTGTTGATTGTGATTCCACGTTCTCTTTCTTCTGGAGCCTTATCAATGTGTTCGTAGTCGATGTATTCACCTGTGCCGTATTTTTTGTTTAGGGCTTGAGTGATTGCTGCTGTTGTTGTTGTTTTACCGTGGTCTACGTGGCCGATTGTTCCGATATTAATATGTGGTTTACTTCTTTCAAATGATTGTTTACTCATTAAATCCTCCTAATGTACTCATTAACATTATTCTACCATAATCTAGAAAAAAATTCTATTATTTTTTATAAATTTTTATTTTTTATTAGCTTGCTTTTATAATATTAGCTCGTATAATAGTGAGTGTGCCGCTTTAGCTCAGTAGGTAGAGCGCTTCCATGGTAAGGAAGAGGTCCTCGGTTCAATTCCGGGAAGCGGCTCCATTTTTTTACCTATTTTTATAACTATGTTACAATTAATTCTCTATTTCATAATATTTTCATCTCTATTTTACTAATCTTTATAATAATAAATTCACTATTTTATAAATTAAATTTAATCATAAATATTTTGGGTATCAATATATTAATTGGAATATAATTTTGGAGGTTTAGATGAAATGGAAAGATAGAAGGCGTTCTTCTAACGTAAATAGAGGACAAAAAGCACCTCTAGCTGTTGGAGGAATCAGCGGCCTTGTACTAATGCTTGTACTGTATTTCATAGGAATAGATCCCAGTGTTGTTACAAATGGCAACCAACAAGCAAGCCCAAATAATCAAATTGAATCACAAGAAGTTTCTAAAGAAAGAGAGACTTTAGAAGACTTTTTATCAGTTATCCTTGCGGACACCGAAGATGTTTGGCACGAAAAATTCAAAGAAAATAATGCAAATTATAATGAGCCACAAATGACTTTATACCAAGATACAACAAAAACTGGTTGTGGCGTTGCTCAATCTAGAATGGGACCATTTTATTGCCCTGTGGATCAGACAATTTATTTTGATGTTAGTTTTTACAACGATATGAAAAGCCGATTTGGTGGTGGAGGTGACTTTGCCCTAGCCTATGTCCTTGCTCACGAAGTTGGTCACCATGTTCAAAACGAGCTCGGTATAATTAAGCAAACAAATGAATTAAGGCAGAGACTTTCTGAAACCGAATATAATAGAGTATCAGTTGCTCAAGAACTCCAGGCTGATTATTTTGCTGGACTTTTTGCATATTATATTAAGGAAAAAGGTTACCTTGATGAGGGTGATATCGACGAGGCTATGGCATCTGCATCTGCTATAGGCGATGACAGAATCCAGGAAATGGCTGGAATGAATGTAGATGTAGACTCATTCACTCACGGTTCGTCAGAGCAAAGAAAGGAAGCTTTTGAGCTTGGCTATAAACATCACGATATAGATCACTCTATGAAATTTTTTAATGATTTGAAGAATTAACATAAAAAGCAGGAATTTTTCAAAATTTCCCTGCTTTTTTTGACCAATAATTCTTAGAAAATAAATTAAAGTTAATCTTTAATCAGCTTTCAAAATACACAAAAATTATAGATAAAAATGGAAAAAATTTTCTATTTTCTTGAAAATACAAAACTTAAACTAGAATATATAATGAATTAATTTTCTACAAATTTTCCCAATAAAAAAAGCGTCTTTCAACGCTAAATTTATTTATTACAATCAGGGCATATCCCCCTATATATTACTTCAATAGTATCTACAACATAATCTTTAAGCATTTCAGGTTTATCCATATCTATGACATCTATATCCTCTATCCTGCCACAAGATTCACAAATAAAATGTCCATGGCTAGATCTTTTAAACTCATATCTTTTTGAAGCCATATTAAAATCAAGCTCTTTTACAAGGTTATGCTTTACAAAAAGATTCAAACTATTATAAACAGTAGCTTGACTAATTACGGGATCTTTTATCATAAGATCTTTGTAGATTTTTTCTGCTGTTGGATGAATAGGATGGGTTATCAAATAATCCAAAATTAACAGCCTTTGGTGAGATATTCTTATCTTTTTATCTTTAAGGATATTTTTAATAGTATTTAGTCTTTTTTCGTAATCTTCATCCTTTAGATTTTCTATTAAGTCGTACATAAATCCCACACCTTTCTAACAAATAATATACGTCAAAATCCCTAATTGTCAACAACTAAAATATATTCCAGATTTAAGAATTTATAAATTTAAAAGCCACCCCACAAGGAGGCAGCTTTAATTAAATTAAATCAAGTTGTATTCTTTCAACATTTCTTCGATTTCTGTTCCTTTGATTTTTTTACCAACTACAGCCTTAGCAGCTAATGGTAAGTCAATTTCTGGTTTGTTGTAATCATTTAATACGCTTGCAGCATCGAGCATATATCTCACATCATACCTAGATGCGAATACCTCAGGAACTTTTTTCTCAACTCCTGTTAGAACATAGACCGCTTCCATAGCACATCTACCAGAAAATTCTGTTGTAAATACTGTATCTCTTCCTGGATTATCCAATGTTTCAACAAATTGACCTAAAAAAGCAAAGTTAACTGCATTTTTTGGAACAACATATGGTCTATCTCCAAAACTTCTTGGCATAAATTGGGCTGTAATATATGGCATAAATACAGGAATTGTAGATGTTTCTTTTACTAATCTTTCGATATCAGTTGGCTTTACACCTATTTGATACAACCATTCCTTAGCTATTTCTTCGCCTGTACAATCTCTCATTTTCTTTCTAACATAATCGCCTTCTACATCAGTAAACAATGCATACACCCAAACCTCAATTTCATCTTTAGGTTGGTCTATATATTGACCTTGACGATTAATAGTCCAACTCATAAGCCATTTAGAATCAAGTGCTGTAACAATTCCTCCTGTAACAACCTTGCCTGTGTAAGGATCACGCTTAGTTATTTTTTCAATGTAATCAGCTATCTCTTTACTTTTAACTGTTACTGTTGCAGATTCCCAATTAGTTTTTTCTATATCTGATGCAAATACCTCAGGTTTGCCAAATTCATCTGATTTCTTAGAAATATTCTTCCAAAGTTTAAAAGCCTCATCTTCGTTAATTTCTAGACTAGGTGCTGTATCATTATCACCATAAGAAGATGCTTCAACTAAAGAACCTGTTGTGACAAATAGCAAATCATTTTCTGTTAGAGAAATTGATTTATCTTCTCCAGTTTTACTATCACTTGCAACGATTTTTGTAGCGACCTTTTTGTCATCCTTCAAATCAAATTCAATATCACAAACTTCTGTATTATATTGTGTTTTTACTCCCAAATCTTTTAACCAATTAATCATAGGAACAACGATTGATTCATATTGGTCAAATCTTGTAAATTGTAAAGCAGAAAGATTAGGAAGTCCCCCAACATGATGGATAAAACGGTTGATATATAGTTTTAGTTCTAGAGCAGAATGCCAATTTTCAAAGGCAAACATGGTTCTATAATAAGTCCAAAAATCACTTTCTAGAAAATCTTTTGACAAGATTTCTTCAACTGACACATCTTGGAGCTTGTTATCTGGAGTGAGAACCAAACGGATTATTTCTTCAATTACATCCTTTGATAAGTTAAACTTGCCATTGTCGTAACGCTTGCCACAATTTTTTGTTACACGGCAGTTAGAAAAGTTTGGATCATCTAAATTTGTATAGTATAAATAATCTAGAATTGACATTTCAGGGTCTTCTCTAGAAGGAATTACAGAAAATAAATCCCATAGTACTTCAAAATGGTGACCCATTTCACGACCGCCTCTTGCAACATAACCTAAATCTGTCATAACTTTACCATCAAGAGCACCACCTGCTATATCGTCTTTTTCTATAAAAGTTATATGAGTTGGGTCCATCTTGGCGTCTTTAACCAAAAATCCTGCAGTTGATAAACCTGCAAGGCCTGTACCAACAATATATGCGTATTTTTCATCTATTCCCTTAGGTTTTCTTGAATTTACTAACCTATCATAATCACCATTACCGAGTTTTAATCTTTCATCAAAAGTTTTAATGTTCATAATTTACCTCCAATTGATTTTGTTAATACTATTCTATCAACTAGAGCCATCACCTACCACGGTTAATATAAAGGCATTGTATAAAATCTAGACAAAAACTTTATAATTTTTAGTTTTTAGGCAAGTTAATAAATTTGTTCGAAATAAAAAATAGCCTAGGTTTAGGCTATAAAACTAATGATTTGAAAATGGGTCTTTCCTATTCAATTTTTCACTAATTCTTAATGATCTTTCGATGTTTCCATCAAAAAGATCTCCAAGTCTATAAATGAATTTATCTGGAGATTTTTCCATCCCATCTAAAATCCATTTATCCAAAAGACCCACCAAGGCTGCCCTATAAAAATCTGTTACCAAAGCCTTGTCATCTTCTGATGCTTCTATGTTTTTTGTAATACATTCATTTTCTACATATTTACTCATTACCGATTCACAAATTTTATATAAATAAGCATCAGTATCAGCTTTATCTATAGATTTAAATAAGTTTTGAGCAGCTTTTTTATTTTCTAAAAGAAATGAACAAGCTATAAGTAAACTTTTTTCCCAAGAAAATGTGGAATTGAAAGTTTGGTCTACTTTCTTTATTTCATCTGTTAAAATCTCCTTTACAAGTGAATATACATCCTCGTAATGATAGTAAAAAGTATTTCTGTTTATATCACATCTTTCAGATAACATAGATATAGTTATTGAATTGAAGTTTTTTTCTTCAAGAAGTTTCAAAAATTCCTCTTTAATTAAATTTTTAGTATATTGCCTAGCCATGAAACCGCCTTTATGTATAAGTATTTATTTCTATTATACGGGATATTATTTTTATTTATAGGAAATCAAAATATAAAAAACCTCCCAGATTAAACCAGGAGGTTAGACTAGGAATTACCTAGTAAGATAGTTAAATTATGCTAATTCTACTTCAGCGCCTGCTTCTTCTAGAGCTGCTTTAACTTCTTCAGCTTTATCTTTAGCTACACCTTCAAGTACATTAGCTGGTGCGCCGTCAACTAGAGCTTTAGCTTCTTTTAGTCCAAGACCTGCTGCATCTTTAACAACTTTGATTACGTTGATTTTTGATTGACCAGCTGATTTAAGAACTACGTCAAATTCTGTTTTTTCAGCTGCTGCTTCGCCTGCTGCTCCGCCTGCTGCTGGTGCTGCTACAGCTACTGCTGCTTGAGCTGATACGTCAAATTCTTCTTCGATTGCTTTAACTAGTTCTGAAAGTTCAAGAACTGTAAGATTTTTGATTTCTTCTAATAGGTTTGTTACTTTTTCTGATGCCATTTTAATTCTCCTTTAAATTTTAATTAACAAATATTATGCTGCTTCGTTTTCTTTTTTGTTTGCCACTTCATTAAGGGCGATTGCAAGTTTAGATATTGCGTTATCAAGATCTCCAGCAAGAGTTCTGATTGGTGCTTGTAATACATTTGCAAGCATTGAATGTAATACTTCTGTAGCTGGTAATGTAGCTATTGCCATCATTTGTTCGCTAGTTTGATAATTACCTTCAACAATACCTGATTTTAAAACTAATTTTTCTTCGTTTTTCTCGTCTTCTTTTCTGTAGTCAACTGCGATTTTTGGACCATCTACTAAATCATGGTTAGAAAATACTAGTGCGTTTGATCCCTTTAGGTCTTCAATTAAATCATCATAACCTAGCTCTTGAAAAGCAAATCTCATCATAGTATTTTTGTAAACTTTATATTCAGCATCTTTTTCTCTGAATTTGTTACGTAAATCTGTGATTTCCTTAACGTCCATTCCGTTAAAACCCACAAGTGTCACTGATTGTGAACCTTCGATTTTTTCTTTAATTTCGTTAACTACTAACTGTTTAGCTGCTATAGCTTTCTCGCTCACTTTTTCACCTCCTAAGGCTAATTGGTAGGTATTTAAAAACCCCACATTTTGTAGACACTTTAATAGTATCTACATCGGTGGGGATGTAGTTAATTTCTCCCACCTATACGCAATTATTAAACATTCCTGTCTGCGTAGTCTTTGGTAGCCTGTTTATTTGACTTATATATTATACAATCAATCTATTTAAATTGCAAATTATTTTGATTCAACTAATTCGCTAGCCTTACCTGCTTGTAATTTTACACCAGGACCCATTGTTGAGGCAACAGTGATTGATTTAATATATTTACCCTTTGCTGCTGCTGGTCTTGCCTTAACAACTTCTCTTACTAAAGTTTTAATGTTGTCAGCTAATTTTTCAGAACCGAATGATACTTTACCAGCTGGTACGTGGATTAAGTTTGCTTTATCAGTTCTATACTCAACCTTACCTGCTTTGATTTCTTCGATTGCTTGTTTAACGTCATTTGTAACTGTACCAGTTTTTGGGTTTGGCATTAATCCTTGAGGACCTAGTACCCTACCAAGTCTACCAACTGTAGCCATCATATCTGGTGTAGCTATTACTACGTCAAAATCTAACCAACCATCTTTTTGGATTTTTTCAGCATATTCATCATTTCCAGCAAAATCTGCTCCTGCCGCTAATGCTTCATCTATTCTATCATCTTTTACGAAAGCTAGTACTCTTTGTACTTTACCTGTACCATGTGGCAAAATAACTGTACCTCTAACTTGTTGGTCAGCGTGTCTGCTGTCTACACCTAGAGCAAAGTGTAATTCTACAGTTTCATCAAAATTTGCCTTTGCAGTTTTTTCAACAATTTCCAGTGCTTCGTTTAATTCATATTCTTTTGTAGAATCATATGATTTTTTTGATTCTATATATTTTTTTCCTCTTTTAGCCATTTAATACCTCCTGTGGTTTACGAGTAAACTCTCCCACTAATCTTCTACAGTGACTCCCATACTTCTTGCTGTTCCTGCTATCATGCTAACTGCAGCTTCTAGGCTTGCAGCATTAAGATCTTCCATCTTAGTCTTAGCAATTTCTTCAAGTTGACTTCTCTTTATAGAAGCTACTTTATTTTTGTTTGGTTCACCTGAACCCTTTGCTAAATTGATAGCTTTTTTGATTAATACTGGTGCTGGTGGTGTTTTTGTTATGAATTTGAATGTTCTATCCGTAAAAATAGTCATTTCAACCGGTATAATCATTCCAGCTTGGTCAGCTGTTTTTGCATTAAATGCTTGTACGAATTCCATAATGTTGATTCCGTGAGGACCTAGAGCGGTTCCTACTGGTGGTGCTGGTGATGCAGCTCCTGCTGGTACTTGTAATTTTACTATCGCTTGTATATCTTTTTCTGCCATAATTTACCTCCTTGTGGTGATTCGGGTTACCCCTCCCACTATTTCGACAGTACTAAATTTCTTCTATATCACTGTATTCTAGGTCTATTAATGTGTCACGACCAAACATATCTACATATGCTTTTATAATGCCCTTTTCTGTATCAATTTCTTCTATCTTTGCAACAAAGTCTTTGAATGGGCCTGCAATGATATTTACGTCATCTCCTGGTTTTACATTGATATTAAATACAGGTTCTTTTTCTTTTACTCCGAATTTTCTTACTTCAGCTTTGGTCAATGGAACTGGATCTCCATCCGGACCAACAAAACCTGTTACACCTTGGGTGTTTCTTATAATATACCAAGACTTACTTGTAACGTTCATTTTGACCATTACATAGCCAGGGAATAACTTTCTAGTTTTTACCTTCTTTTCGTTATTTTTAACCTCAACATACTCTTCAGTTGGCACAGTCACATCTACAATATCAGGGTTTTGTTCATTGTCAATCATCATTTGAATCTTGTCACAAACCCTATTTTCATAACCTGTGTATGTGTGAACTACATACCATCTAGCATTTTTTTCTATCTCGGTTAATAACTCTTCTTTTTCTTCTTCTTGATTGTTATCAAAGTTTAAAGAATCAGTCATCATTCACCTACAGTATGCTTGAAAGTAGGAAATGGAATATCTTATCAAGTCCCCATATTGCAACTGCTGTAGCTGCACTAATGGCAATTACTAATAAAGTATACTCTAATGTAGTTTTCTTTACTGGCCATTGGACTTTCTTGAATTCTTTACTAACTCCAGCGAAGAAAGAATCTTTTTTCTTAGCCATTTAATCTCCTACCTTGTTTCTTTATGAACTGTGTGTTTTTTGCAGAATGGGCAGTATTTTTTAAGCTCAATTCTTTCACTATGATTTGTTTTGTTTTTTGTTGTATCATAGTTTCTGTTCTTGCATTCTGTGCATTCTAATTTAACTTTAGTTCTCATAAAACACCTCCTATTTATCTATACGGATACTTCCATACAATGATTTATATTACCAGCAAAGTCTATTCTTGTCAATACTTACAAGCTTATTTTAATAGATTTTTCAAAAATTCTTCTCTTTTTTTGATAAGAAGTTTTCTAATGTCGTCTAAATCGTGATTGGAAAAGCAATAATCACTATAAGAAAGAAGTATCTCTTCTATATCGGAAAACTCATATATGCCCTCTTCTTCAAATTTTCCTAGATATTCATCTTCCCTATCATAATAAATAACCGGCGGATAACTTTCTAATTTTGATGTATCAAAGGCAATATAAGACTCTCTTGCATAAGCTCTTCTTCCTACTAATAAAAAACTCTCTTTTATGTTTATTTCTCTTCCACTTTTGTAATCTTTAATCAAGACTTAGGCCATTTTCCTTAATTGTGCTTACAATTTCGTTGGCAGATTCATTTGCGACATCCTCTGTTTCAGCCTCTACCATTACCCTTATAAGTGGCTCAGTTCCAGACTTGCGAACTAAAACTCTACCAGAATCACCAAGTTTATTTTCTATTTTTTCTATACTTTCTTTTACATTTGTATTATCCAAAACAGTATTTTTATCTTTCACTCTGACATTAATAAGTACTTGTGGATAAATTTTTAAATCACGAACTAAACTTTTTAGGTCATTTTTAGATTCAATCATTGCTTCCATAACCTTAAGTGAAGTAAGAATACCATCTCCTGTATTAGCAAATTTCTTAATTATGACATGACCAGATTGTTCTCCACCAAGTTCTATATCTTTTTCATACATTCTTGCATGGACATTTTTATCTCCAACATCAGTTTTTTCGTAATTAATACCCAGTTCATCAAATGCTTTATAAAGACCAAGGTTTGACATAATGGTTGTGACTACTGAATTAGAATCAAGACCACCTTCTTTTTTCATGAAATTCGCTAATATATAAAGAATGGAATCGCCATCTATGACATTTCCTTCATTATCAACTGCAATACATCTATCGCAATCACCGTCAAAAGCAAAACCTAAATCTAGTTTGTTCTCAACTACATATTTTCTTAGACCTTCTATATGGGTAGAGCCTGCATCTTTATTTATATTAAATCCATTTGGTTCAGCATTTATTAAAAAAGTATCAGCGCCAAGAGCATCATAAACAGGTTTAGCTATAGTAAAGGCTGCTCCGTTTGCACAATCAAGACCAACTTTAATGCCCTCAAAAGACTTAGTTACTGTTTGGATAAGATAGGCAATGTATCTATTACGACCACCTATGTAGTCGACAGTCCTACCAATATCTTCCCCACAAGCTAGATCAATATCCTCAATATCGCTATCTATATAGTCTTCAAGTTTCATTAAGAAATCATCTTCCATTTTTTCGCCGTATTTATTAATAATTTTAATACCATTATCATGGTAAGGATTGTGGCTTGCTGTAATCATTATGCCGCAATCAAAGTCCTCTGTTCTTGTTATATATGAAACTGAAGGAGTCGGTGTCACGTGAAGTAGGTGAGCATTAGAGCCTGATGAGGTAATCCCAGCTGATAGGGCATCTTCAAACATATAAGATGACCTTCTAGTATCTTTACCTATAAGAATTTTACCTCTACCATTATTCTTCTCTGAAAAATAATCTCCTATAAATCTACCGATTTTAAAAGCATGATAAACGTTAAGGTTCTTATTAGCCTCGCCCCTAAATCCATCTGTGCCAAAATATTTCATAATATCTCCTCTCGATTAATAATTCTCATAGAATTACTATACTTCCATAAAGAATTTTATAAAAATCTCAGATATTTTATTAAAAAAATCCTGCAAGTAAACTTACAGGAATTTTTTATAATATTTCTTTTAAATCTGCTATTGATAATATTTTAATATCAGAACCTATAGCTTCGTCAAGGCTTCCATATCCATAGGTCGCAAATATTGTTTTCTTATTATTTTTAAGACCTGCTTCTATATCCTCTTTGCGGTCACCTATCATTATATAATCGTCCTTGATTTCTCTAGCTAATATTTTATACTTATCTATAAAATTATAATCTTCACCGATAAAGTATTTAGAAAAATATCTATCAAGGTCAAATTTTTCTCTAGCAGCCTCCATATATACATTTCTACACTTTGATAGAATATAAAGTTCATATTTTTCCTTTAGACATTCTAAAGTTTCGATTGCTCCATCGTAAAGTTCTCCTGATTCTCTCATATATTTTATTATCCTATCGCCATTTTTCTTTATATATAGAGTTTTATCAGTATTATCCTTTAAGATTTCATCCCAGACAACTCTTGGACTCATCCCTATAAATGACTTATAGTCGAAACCATCTACAGGTATACCCAATTCATTAAGACTTTCTGTTATTGCTTTTTCGTAGGATATTTCTGTATTATGAATCGTTCCATCAAAATCAAATACTAAAATCATAAGAGGTCAACTAAATTTGCCATTTCTATTGCAGATATAGCTGCTTCTGCTCCCTTATTTCCTGATTTAACACCTGCTCTTTGGACAGCCTGGTCAATATTATCTGTAGTAACTACACCAAAGATGACTGGTTTTTCACTTTCTAGACCCACTTGAGCCACACCCTTAGATACTTCTGCACACACATAATCAAAATGAGGTGTATCTCCACGGATTACCGCTCCAAGGCAAATCACTGCGTCAACATCGTCTTTTTTAGCAAGTTTTTTGGCAACTAGTGGGATTTCAAAAGCTCCTGGAACTCTTACTATGGAAATCTCTTCATCTTTCACTTCATGTCTTTTTAGAGCATCAAGACAGCCTTCAACTAATCTATCTGTTATAAAATGGTTAAATCTTGCAACAACTATCGCATACTTTTTATCTCTTGAAACTAAATTAGCACTATATTCACGCATTTTTTATCTCCTTAAATTCTCTTAAGTCATGACCCATTCTAACTGCTTTTACTTTTAGATATTGTCTATCTATATCATTTGATTTTATTTCAAGTGGTTTTCTCTCGTTTACTTTGACACCATATTTCTCTATTTGCTCTACCTTATCTGGATTGTTTGTCATTAGCTTTACAGACTTAACTCCAAGTTTTTTAAGTATCTCGCAAGCTACCTTATAATCTCTCATATCATCTGGAAAACCAAGTTTCCTATTAGCATCTACTGTATCAAAACCATGCTCTTGGAGCTCGTAAGCTTTAAGTTTGTTAAATAATCCTATGCCACGACCCTCCTGACGCATATAAAGTAAAATCCCTTCACCATTTTCTTCTATAATTTTCAAAGCTTTGTGGAGTTGATTGCCACAATCGCATCTCTTTGATCCCAGAACATCACCTGTTAGACATTCTGAATGAATCCTAGTTAGGATATTTTCTCCTTTTATGTCACCTTTTGTTAGGGCAATATGTTCCTTACCATTTTCTGGATCAATAAAACCAAGAGCTGTAAATTCACCGTAATCAGATGGAAGCTTAACTGGGTTTGTCATCTCTAGGTCTAAAGCTTTATAATCTCTAATATATTGTTGAATTTCAGCTACACTTGTCATTACAAGGCCAAGTTTATCAGCAAGTTTTACTAGACCTTCTCCCTTCATCATATGGCCGTCTTCAGCCATTATCTCACAGCAAAGGCCCACTTCTTTTTTTCCTGCAAGTCTCATCAAATCCACAGTTGCCTCTGTGTGTCCATCTCTTTCTAAAACTCCACCTTTTTTCGCAATAAGAGGAAAAACATGACCTGGTCTTCTAAAATCTTCTGGCTTTGAGGCAGGATTTACGATGTTTCTAATAGTTTCAGCCCTTTCAAAGGCAGAAATTCCTGTTGAAGTATTTACATGATCTATAGATACTGTGAAGGCTGTCTCATGGTTATCTGTGTTATTAGCAACCATCAGAGGTAGCTTGATATTTTCAGCTACTTCCTTGCTAATAGGAGTACAAATTAAACCCCTGCCGTATTTTGCCATGATATTTATCATCTGACCTGTGACATTTTCTCCAGCACAAATAAAATCACCTTCATTTTCCCTTGTTTCATCATCTGTTACTATAATTAATTCGTCATTTCTTATAGCTTCTATAGCTTTTTCGATATTTGTCATACTAGTTAAGGCCTAAGAGTGAGCCCAAATCCTCCTTATTATCATTTCTATATAATTTTTCCACAAAACGACCGATAATATCTGTTTCAATATTAACCAAATCACCTATTTTTTTATTTTTAAAATTTGTATTTGCAATTGTTTCTGGAATGAGTGAAACTTCGAAATTATCTGCACTTTCCGCTGATACAGTAAGGGAAATCCCGTCTAGACAAACAGACCCCTTATTTACAATATATTTGCAAATTTCTCTCGTAGTTTTAAACCTATACACATTTTTATTTATACCAATCAATTTTCCAACCCCATCCACATGGCCTTGGACTATATGACCGTCAAGCCTATCAGAAAACCTCAAAGCTCTTTCAAGGTTAACGTACTTTCCTAAAATAGCCGGACTATATTTCGTTTTATCAAGGCTTTCTTTCATAAGATCTGCCTTATAATAATCATTGCCAAACTCAGTAACAGTAAGGCAAACTCCATCAGTCATTATCGAATCACCAATTTTTAAATCTTCTAAGACATTTTTGCATGAAATTTTCACTTCTACATGGTCAGATTTTTGTCTAAAATCTGTAACTTTACCTAATTCAGTTGATATTCCTGTAAACATTATTAACCTCAAGCATTATATCTTGACCAAATCTTTGGGTCTTATTTATTTCAAATTTTTTGGCATCCTTAATTTCACTTACCCCTTCTCCCATGAAGGCTGACCTTGAATCTTTTCCGCCTACAACTATAGGGGCAATAAATTCATAAATCTTATCAACTAAGTCATTTTTTAGAAAACTTGTATTTATCATCGACCCACCCTCAACAAGGATTGATGAAATATTCATCTTATAGAGTTTATCAACCAAATCATTAAGATCAACTTGACCGTTTAGGTTATTGCATCGGATAATCTTGGCATTAATGTCAGGATTTTTGTCAGATGTTGTAGCAATAATTGTTTCTTTATCAGATTTAAGATTAAAAATCTCAAGGTTTTTATCAAAATTTAAATCATTTGCAACTATTACTCTAACTGGATCGACTCCACCATCAAACCTACAAGTAAGTTTGGCATTATCTTTAATAAGAGTATTTTTACCAATCAAAATAGCATCATAATCATTTCTCAATTTATGGACAAAATTTCTTGATTTTTCTCCACTAATCCATTTTGAATCATAATCTTTAGTTGCAATCTTTCCATCTAGACTCATTGCATATTTAAGGGCAACCAGCGGTCTATTGTACTTCATATTAAAGAAAAATTTCTCGTTTAAAAGCTTTCCTTCATCTTCTAAGACTCCAGTTATTACCTCAATACCTGCATCCTCCATCTTCTTTATGCTGTCAACTTTTGGATTTGTATCAAGATTTGAAATTACAACCCTTTTTACCTTTTGCCTTATAACTTCGTCCACACAAGGTGGATTTTTACCAAAATGTGAACAAGGCTCTAGGTTTACAACCAATGTCGCACCCTCGGCGCTTTCTTTGGCATTTTTAAAACAATCAATTTCTGCATGGTCCAGACCAAAACCGTGATGGTAACCTTTAGAAATTATCTTTCCGTCCTTAACTAGGACAGCTCCAACCATAGGATTTGTGAGAACCTTACCAGCACCTTTTCTAGCGAGACTAAAACATTCTCTCATCAATTTTTCATAATTCAATCTATCACTTCCTTTTCGGGAACTAAAAAAAGTCCCCTTTCAGGGGCTAAATTTCAAAGTAAATACATATATAAATATAATACTTCTCTCATCCAGACTTTAACTGTCGGTATCGGAATTTCGCCGATTCAGCTTTCGCTCGCAGACTATAACTGCCGGTGGAGAATTTCACTCCGCCCTGAAGAATTTTTTATCTTTACAATGACAATTATAATATAAGGTTTTCCTTTTGTCAAATCATTCTTGCGATACTTTCCTAACTGCAAATTTAACTATCAAAAAAAATCTGATATAATATAGTTATGAGAAAATTAGATTATATACCAAGAACAAAACTAAAAATGATTCATATTGATGAAGCGTATTCTTTTGGAATAGATTCAATTTTATTAGGGAATTTCGCTAAAATGAAGAAAAATAAAATCCTCCTGGATATAGGTTCTGGAAATGGAATCCTTGCCATGATGGCAAATGACCTTTACAATTTAAAAAAAGTCTATGCAGTAGAAATCCAAAAAACAAAGACAGATATTTTGGAGGAAAATTTAAGACTTAACGATATTAAAAATATCGAAATAATAAACAAAAATTTAAGCGATGTGGATTTTAGGGAAAACACCCTTGACTATATTATTACAAATCCACCCTATTATAAAATAAATCAAAATATAAAAAATAAAAAAGAGGAATTTCTAATTTCTAGACAAGAACTTTACCTAAATCTTGATAATATATTTAACTTTGCCAATAAAACTCTAAAGGATAAGGGGAAACTTTTTATGATTCACAAACCAGAAAGAATGGTAGAAATTTTTACTAAAGCTGGCAATATAAAACCAAAAAGAATCCAGTTTGTATCCTCAACCTTTGATACCAAACCACAATTTATCCTAATAGAATTTGTTAAAAATGCCAAAGACGGAATTAAAATCGAAGACCCAATTATAATCTATAAAGACGGCAATTATACAGACCAAGTTAGGAAAATAAACGGAAACTACAAGGAGGACTAATGGATTACCAAATATATTTTATCCCAACACCAATCGGAAACTTAGAAGACATGACTATAAGGGCAATTAATACCCTAAAATCAGTAGACCTAATAGCCTGTGAAGATACTAGAGAATCAAAGAAACTCCTTGATTTTTATAAAATAAATAAACCTCTCACTTCCTACCATAAATTTAATGAACAAGCGAAAAGCGAAGAGCTTATAAATAAGGCGTCTGAAGGCCTTACAATAGGAGTAATTAGCGATCAGGGCATGCCTGGGATGTCTGATCCTGGAGAGATTTTGATAAAAAAATGCCTAGAAAATAATATTTCCTACACAATCCTACCTGGTCCAAGTTCAATACTTACAGCCCTAATCGGTTCTGGCCAAGATATGAATCAATTTACATTTTATGGCTTTATTGGTAAAAAATCTAAAGAAAAAAAAGAACTTTATGAAAAATTAAAAACCGAGGATAAAACTTCAATAATCTTTGACTCTGTCCACAATCTTCCAAAAACCATCGAAGATTTTAAAGGACTTTTCCCAGAAAGAAAACTTACCATAGCAAGAGAGCTTACAAAGAAATTTGAAGAATACAAGACTTATACCATAAAAGATATTGACCCAGAAGAAATCACCTTCAAAGGCGAATTTGTCCTAATTCTAGAAGGCAAAAAGGAAGAAAAGTCAGATGATATTTCAAATTTTGATGATAAAATAAGACAAATGATAAATGATGGCAAGTCTACCAAAGAAATTGTCAAAACAATCAAAAAAGAAAGCGAATTTTCAAAAAACGAAATCTATGAATATGTTCTTAATTTTAAATAGGAGGCCTTAATATGAAAAATAAAAAATATAAGAAAATAGCTATATTAATACTTGTAATAGGAATAATTTTTATATTCTACGCCCTAAATCATCCAGAAGCGTCCTTTCCATGGTCTAATAATATAACATATATTATTTTACATAGTCTACCTTCTTCTAATTGTTTATTTTGCAAGCAAAAAAAATTAAAATACAAAGTCCCAAATTATTATAAAAGTCTGGGACTTTTAACTTTGCTATAAAAAACCACCCACATCGTGGATGGCTAAATTATTATCTTCTTTTTCTGTTTTTTCTTTTAGCAGCGTCGTTTTTCTTTTTCTTTATAACGCTTGGTTTTTCGTAGTGTTCTCTTCTTCTGTATTCAGAAAGTACACCGGATCTTGCGCATTGTCTTTTGAATCTCTTAATCGCACTGTCGATTGATTCGTTTTCTCCAACTCTGATTTCTGTCATCTCTATCCCCCCTCTCGTATATGCACGGTCTAGACTTAAATCAGCCTGGTGGCCATTGTAGGCTTCTGTCTCCAAGTACATGGAAATGCATATGAGGCACAGTTTGTCCTCCATCTTCTCCAATGTTGTTGACTATTCTATAGCCAGAATCAGCCATGCCCTTGTCTCGAGCAATTTTTCTGATTGCTAAAAATATCTTGCCTATCAAATCACTATCAGACTCATCGAGAGTCTCTAGACTTTCTATGTGCTTTTTTGGTATAACAAGAAAATGGATAGGTGCTTGTGGATCTAAATCGTCAAATGCAATTAACTCTTCATCTTCATAGATTATGTTAGATGGGATTTCACCTTCTACAATCTTACAAAATACACAATCCATACTTCACCCCCATTAATATATATGTTACCACAATTATTTTTAAGAGTAAAGTTTTATTTGCTTATTTTTCCGATTAATTCATCATCATTTATACCAGTTATTATTACATCTTTTATTTCATTGCTAGGTATGCTTGGATTTTTAACATTTACTCTAAGATAGTTTGTCGAATATCCAGATTTAAAGCCTCCCATATCAGATTTTTCCTCAAATAATACAGAAAGAGTCTTTCCTATTTGTTTACTTAAAAACTCCTCTCTATTGATTTTTTCAATAGCTTCCAAATCTTTTAAACGTTCTTTTTTTATATTTCCATTAACCTGATCTTTCATTTTTGCTGCTCTAGTGCCAGCTCTTTTTGAATATTTAAATAAATGGGTCTTGGCGAATTTTATTTCTTTTATAAAATTCATGGTTTCCTTGTGGTTTTCCTCTGTTTCACCAGGAAAGCCTACTATTATATCAGTTGTAAGACCTACATTTGGGAAAACTTCCCTAATTAGGTCTATTTTTTCCTTAAACATAGCTGTGCCATATTTTCTATTCATTGCCTTTAGGACATCATCTGATCCTGATTGGAGCGATAAGTGGAAGTGATCACAGGCTTTTCCAGTAGCCTTCATTCTCTCTAGAAAATCTTTTGTAATGTGTCTTGGCTCCATAGATGAAAGACGAATCCTTTCAATTCCATCAACACTTGCCACATTTTCTATCACATCTATTAAAGATATGTCATCATCAAAATCTTTTCCGTAGCTTGCTACGTGAATTCCAGTTAGTACAATTTCCTTAAAACCATTTTCAGCTAGTCTTTTAGCTTCATTAACAATAGAATCCATTGGACGACTTACTACATTTCCCCTAGCAAAAGGAATCAAACAATATGAGCAATACATATTACAACCGTCTTGGATTTTCATATAGGCCCTAGTCATTTCGGTTTGGTTTGAAATCTGTAAATCTTCAAAGGTTTTCTCTTCAGAAACTGATATAACTTGGTCGATTGCTTCCTTATTTTGAAGCATATCTTCACATAGATTTACAACTTCTTCTTTATTTCTAGACCCTAAAACTATATCTACTCCATCTATTTTTGCTACATCTTCTGGTTTTACTTGGGAATAGCAACCCATTACTGCAATAATTGCATCAGGATTATCTTTTCTAGCCCTAGAAATCATTTGGCGACTTTTTCTATCTGACATATTTGTAACTGTGCAGGTATTTATCACATAGATATCTGCATTTTTTTCTCTTCTCTCAAACCCTCTTTCTTCAAAGATTTCCTCTACGGCTTCTGATTCGTATTGGTTTACCTTACAACCTAGGGTTAGGATATTAAAAGTGTTTTTCATTCAAAAAAGTCCTTTACCTTATCAAAAAATGACTTATCTTCTCTAACTTCGTCTCCACTTGCCTCAGCGTAGTTTTTTAGAGCTTCTTTTTGCTCTTTAGATAGCTTGGTTGGTGTTATTACTTTGACATAGAAGTAGAGGTTACCTGTTCTTCCTCTTCTTTTATCTTCTATACCCTCTTTTTTTAAAGTGAATTTCTCACCAGTTTGAGTACCGGCAGGAATTTCAAATTCTACTGGTTTTCTTAGAGTTGCAACATTTATCTTGCCACCTAAGGCAGCTATTGGGAAAGAAATTGGCATTTCATAATAGATATCAAGACCATCTCTCTTAAATATTTCATGGTTTGCTACCCTTAAGACTACATAAAGATCTCCAAATGGTCCACCATTTTCTCCTACATTACCCTTGCCAGATAGCCTTATAACATTTTTATCTTCAACTCCGGATGGAATATCAATTTTGATTTTTTCTGACTTATATTCCTTGCCTGTTCCTTTACAATTTTTGCATGGATTTTCTATTATTTCACCAGTTCCGTGACACTTAGAGCAAGTTACTGTTCGACTCATAGTACCAAAGGCAGTTCTTGATACTTCATTTACCATTCCTTGTCCATGACAATCAGGACAGGTGTGTGTCTCTGATCCTTCTTCAGCCTTCGATCCATGGCAAACATGACATTCTACTTCACGTCTTACCTGAATTTCTTTACTTGTACCAAAAGCCGCTTCTTGGAAAGTTAAATTTACAACCTGTTGGATATCATCACCTTTGATTGGTCTTTTAGCATTATTCCCGTAGCCTTGGTTAAATATATCTCCAAATAAATCACTAAAAATATCTCCAAAGCCACCAAATCCGCCATTAAAACCAGCTCCTCCGTTTTCAAAAGCGGCAGACCCATAGGCATCATATTTTTGTTTCTTTTCTGGATCTGATAATATTTCATAAGCTAAAGTAGCTTCTTTAAAATTTTGTTCTGCTTCCTTGTCATCTGGATTTAGATCTGGGTGGTATTTTTTAGCAAGTTTTCTATATTCTCTTTTAATTTCATCACTTGAGGCGCTTTTAGATACGCCAAGCACTTCATATGGATCTTTCATATTTCCTCCAATCACTAAAAAAAGCTATTTCACTAGGAAATAGCCCCTTTTATCAATTGTTTTTATTATACTATCTAAAGTAAATCTTTCAAAAGATTATTCTTCATCTTCGTCGATTACTTCATAGTCAGCATCTACAACATCTTCGTCATTTCCGCTAGCCTCACCTTGGCCTGCTTCATTTGCCTTATACATTTTTTCGCTTACCTTGTAGATTTCATTTGTTAATTCTTCTGTTAGACTCTTGATTTTGTCAATATCATTAGCTGCTATTGCATCTTCTAGTTCTTTTGCCTTAGCTTCGATATTTTCCTTATCAGCACCTTCAAGTTTTGCTTCTTCTACAGTTTTTCTTGCTTGGTAAACTAGGTTTTCAGCATTATTTTTGGCGTCTATGTCTTCTTTTTTCTTCTTATCTTCTTCAGCAAATTTCTCTGCTTCTTTGATTTTCTTATCTATTTCTTCTTCAGATAGGTTTGATGAAGATGTGATTGTAATCTTTTGTTCTTTTCCAGAACCTTGATCTTTAGCTGTTACATTTACAATGCCGTTAGCATCTATATCGAAAGTAACTTCGATTTGTGGAACACCACGTCTTGCTGCAGGAATTCCTGTAAGTTGGAATCTTCCAAGAGTTGTGTTATCTGCTGCCATTTCACGCTCACCTTGAACTACATGGATGTCTACTTCTGTTTGTCCATCAGCTGCAGTAGTGAATATTTGTGATTTCTTGGTTGGTATAGTTGTATTTCTCTCTATAAGTTTTGTTGCAACTCCACCAAGTGTTTCAATACCAAGTGATAGAGGTGTAACGTCAAGAAGTAGTAAGTCTTTAACTTCACCAGTTAAAACACCACCTTGGATAGCTGCACCTATAGCAACTGACTCATCTGGGTTGATATCTTTTTGTGGATCTTTGCCTGTAATCTTTTTAACTAATTCTTGAACAGCTGGTACTCTTGTAGAACCACCAACAAGTAAAACTTTGTCAATATCAGATTCTGAAAGACCTGCGTCATTGAGGGCATCTTCTACTGGTTTTCTTGTTTTTTCTACTAAATCGTGTGTTAATTCGTCAAATTTAGCTCTAGATAGGTTAATATCTAAGTGAACAGGTTGACCATCTACTGCTGTGATAAATGGTAGGTTAACATTTGTTGTAAGAGTTGAAGATAATTCTTTTTTAGCTTTTTCAGCTGCATCTTTAAGTCTTTGCATTGCTGTTAAATCTTTTGTTAAATCAACTCCAGATTCTTTCTTAAATTCAGCTGCAAGATAATCTACAACTGCATTATCAAAGTCATCTCCACCTAGTTTATTGTTTCCTCTTGTAGATAATACTTCAAATACTCCATCCCCAACTTCAAGGATTGAAACGTCGAATGTACCACCACCAAGGTCATAAACCATAATCTTAGATTGGTCAGTTTCCTTATCCATACCATAAGATAAAGCTGCTGCTGTTGGTTCGTTTATAATTCTGTCAACTTTAAGTCCTGCAATTTGTCCAGCATCTTTTGTTGCTTGTCTTTGTGCATCTGTAAAGTATGCAGGAACTGTAATTACAGCGTTTGTTACTGTATCATTTAAATAAGCCTCTGCGTCTGCCTTTAATTTTTGAAGAATCATTGCAGAGATTTCTTCTGGTGTATATTGTTTACCATCAATTTCAGGGCTTTTCCAATCGTGACCCATCTCTCTTTTAACTGATGCTATTGTTCTATGTGGGTTTGTGATAGCTTGTCTTTTAGCTGTTTCACCTACAAGTCTTTCTCCATCTTTTGAGAAAGCAACTACTGATGGTGTTGTTCTATTTCCTTCACTATTTGGGATAATAGTTGCACTACCACCTTCCATAACAGCTACTGCTGAGTTTGTTGTACCTAAGTCAATTCCAATGATTTTTGCCATAAATTTTCCTCCTACTTACTTACCTTAACCATTGCTGGTCTAAGGACTTTACCATTTAAAGTATATCCCTTTTGGAATGTCTCTATAATATAATCTTCTTCCACTTCGTCACTTTCTTCTGTCATAACTGCGTGGTGAAGATTGTGGTCAAATTTTTCGCCATCTGATAATATTTCTTCTAAACCTTCATTTTTAAGGGTTTTGACTAGTTCATCCCTTGTCATTATCACTCCCTTTACAAATGGGTCTTCTGGGTCTTTATCTTTAAGTGCCCTATCAAAATTATCAAGTACTGGCAATAATTTTTCTATCAAAGAGCTTGACGCGAACTTCTTAAAATCGGCCTTAGACTTTTCTTCTCTTTGCTTATAATTCGCAAAGTCAGCCATAAGTCTTTGATATTTTTCTATATATTCATTATTATCTGAAGATCCTTTTTCATCATCAACTATCTCTGCGTCAATTATTTCCTCTTCATCTTCTTCAATTTCTTCTACATTTTCTATATCTTCGTCTTTTGTATCTTCGACTTCTTCGTCGAGATTTTCATCTTTCTTGATATCCTCTGCCAAATCATCCACCTTCCTCTTATTGATTTAATATATCTGATACTAGTTTGATACTCTCAATTACTTCCTTATAATTTATCCTGGTTAGACCTACCACACCAATTTTTCCTATGGTATTTTCATCCACCTTGAAATATGAAGTTATGATTGTATTTTCTTTCAACTGGTCGATCTCATTTTCTTCTCCGATAGTGATGACAAGGCTTTTATCATTATTATCAGTTAGAAAATCTGTAATAATATCTGGACTTTCAAAGAGATTGATAAATTCTTTAGCTTTTACAATATCATCAAATTCTTTGAAGTTGAATATATTACCCAAACCCTCTATCTTAATATCTTTGTTAGAATCTTTAATTGATTCATTTTTCATCTTAGTTTGGATTACATCGAGTAAATACTTATAATTGAGATTTAACTTTTCTTCAATTTTCCTAATCTTATCAGACAAATGCAAAATGTTTGAACCAATAAGCTCACTTTGTAAAAGCATATTTACATATTCTAGTTCTTCATCTTCAATAATATACCTTAAATAAACTAGGTCGTTTACTATTAAACCATTATCATAAACTATAATCAAAAGTAGGGACCTTTCGTTAACCCTTAAAAGTTCGATATTAGCTATAGATTTAATTTGATTTTTATAAGTAACTGATACTGCTGTAAGATTTGTAATATTCGCAAGAATCTTCGTAGCAGAGCCAACTATATCTGTTGCATTGTGGTATCTTTTATCTAAGGTCTTTTTAAGACTAGTAAAATCTGGTCTTGGTCTTACTTCTATTAGGCCATTTTCAAGTAAATAATCTACAAAAAACCTATAACCCTTGTCTGATGGGAGCCTACCGCTTGAAGTATGAGCCTTTTTCAAGAGACCTTTTTTCTCAAGGTCACTCATATCGTTTCTAATAGTGGCAGCTGATACATCAAATGAATAATCATCCGCTAAAGACTTAGATCCGACTGGCTCTCCTCCCAAGATATAAGAATTTATGATAGTGAAAAGTATCTGCATTCTTCTATCTTTCAAAGTCTTTCACTCCTTTTAGCACTCATTACTTCCGACTGCTAATATTAGTATACTAAGCTCATAATAATTGTCAAGTAAAATAAAACCAAAACTTAAATAATTGCAAGTTATATTTTAAAAGCAAAAGAAAAAAGTGGCAATTAAGCCACTTTCATGAATTATTTTATTTATATTTATAAAAACCTTGACCAGTTTCTACACCCCTTAGTCCCTTATCAGCCATTTCTTTTAGCTTTATAAATGCCTTACCAATAGGTGTATTTGAATCATGACTAGCTGGATTTAGGCTTAAGATATTAACTACAGTTGTGATACCAACAATATCTATAATCTCAAATGGTCCCTTTGGAGAGCCAGTTCCAATTTTCCAATCCATGTCAATATCAACTGGGTCTGCTACATCATTTCCATAGAGGGTAAGTCCTGCATTTATAACTGGAACTAGAATGGAATTTAGAATATAACCTGGTTGCTCTTTTTTTAGAGCTGCTGGATACATTCCGATAGTTTTCGCAAAATCAACCACTTCTTTAAATACAGCTTCGTCTGTTGTATCATGTTTCATAACTTCAGCTAGGTTTTGTCTATGAATGTTATTTGCAAAGTGAAGACTCAAAAATCTTTCTTCTCTTCCTGTGTATTCTCTAAATGTTGAAGGAAGTAGAGTTGATGAATTTGTAACAAGTATTGCTTCATCTTTTAAATATGGAGCGATTTTTTCATAGAAATCTTTCTTTTGATCAACTACTTCTGCAATTGCTTCAATAACTAAATCTGCTTCTCCAAAGGCTTCCTTTAAATCTGTTGTATAAGTAAATCCCTTGTAGACTTTTTCATTTACATATTTTAATTCAGAAATTTTTTCTTCTGTGATTTCTTCTTTTGAAGAAAAAAATGATCTTGGATAATTTGGATTTTTTTCTCCAATATAAGATGGAGCTATTTCAAGTTCCTTTTTATAAATTTCATGCAGACGGTCTATCCTTGGTTTGATTCTTTCAATTGAGTCGTCACGTCTTCCCCAAATAATAACATCATATCCGTGAAAAGCTGTTGCATAGGCAATTTGTGCTCCAAGCACTCCACCGCCAGCTATTGTTACTTTTTTAATTGTCATAATAAAACTCCTTATAAATTATTCTCTTAGGAAATACAATATTTATCTTTTATCTATTTTTTATCATATAGGTTTTTATAAGCATTTTCTAAGTAAGGACTTCCCTTATCCTTAATTATTGCTGATATTTATATACCCAAAAATGAAAAATTTACCCTTTATATTATTTCAATAAAAAACTCATTAGAAAGACTCATACCTTTTTCGGTAAATTTGAAATTTTCTCCTATATCAAAAAAGTCATCGTCACTAAATTTAGAAATTTGATCTTTATATTTTTCTATAAAATCTACACCGTATCTTTTTTTAAACTCTGCTATATTTATTCCTCCTGTTTCTCGTAGCTTAAAGATGATGTATTCTTTCTCATTTTCTTTCCTATCAATAAACTCTTTATTTACTATCGGAAGTTTATTTTCCTTTAAAAACTTATCATAAATTGCTAAATTACGTGTATTATTATATCTAACATTTGATAAAAATCCCGCTGCTGCCAGACCAACTCCCAAATAACCTTCTTCGTTCCAGTATTTTTTATTATGGAAAGACTTAAAACCTTCTTGGGCAAAATTAGATACTTCATAGCGGCTTAAACCGATTTTTTCAAGTTCATCTACCAAATACGAAAATATATCCACCTCTAAATCCCCATCCATAAGATCTAGTTTCCCTTCCTTGTTAAGGGCATAAAATCTTGAACCCTTATCCAAAATTAAAGAGTACCATGAAATATGCTTTGGCATAAGTTTTTTTACCATATCAAGGTCTTTTTCTACTCTTGAAAAATCTTGTCCAGGCAAATTTAGCATAAGATCAAAAGAAAGATTATCAAAACCAGCATTTCTTATCATTTCAATATCTTTTATAGCTGTCTTTCTAGTATGGTTTCTCCCTATTTTTTTTAAAACATCATCGTCAAAAGACTGAACACCCAATGATATCCTATTTATCCCGAGATTTTTATATATTTTAAGTTTTTCCTTATCAAGAGATTTAGGATTTGCTTCTATTGTAAATTCCTTGATATCATTTTTAAATTTATATATTTCATTAACAATTTTTTCAATAAGTCTAGGATTAATATAAGAAGGTGTTCCTCCACCTATATAAATAGAGTCTATTACAAGATCCATCCTTTCCCTATAAAGACTAATTTCTTTAATGAGGTTTTTGATATAGGGTTCTATCCTATTTTCAAGGCCCGGAAACGCAGCAAAATCACAATAATAGCACTTTTTTTCACAAAAAGGAATGTGGATATAACAGCCTACCTTATTCATCCTTACCAACCAATTCTATTAAAACTATTTTGGCAGGAGACCTACTTATAATTTTAAAATCCGATCCTTTTTTTATAGTTATTGCATCTGCTGGAAAATAAGTATATTCTTTACCATTTGAAATCACCCTGACCCTGCCTTCAATTATTACCACATAAAAATCCGAATCAGTATTTCTAGGAATTAACACATCTTCCTTCTCAAAATATACCCTCTTAATTATTTCCTTTTTTGACTTTAATACTAATTCCTCAGTAGCTTTAGACCTGTTTCTTTTAGGAATTTTTCCTGGTTCGTTTTTTAGATAATCTTCTTTTGTAAAAATTGTCTGATGGACTGGTTCGAGATTACCCGTAGCAACTTTTACAACGTGGCTTCCATAATATTTAAAGCCCATGTTTTGCTGAAACCATCTAGACTTGAAATTGCCCCTAAAATAACCAGCTGAAATATAATCAAGACCCAAATCTTCAAAGGCATATTTCATGACGGCTTTCACAGCTTCGGTCATTATTTTTTGCCTGTGATAGTCTTCACTTAGGACAAAACCTATTTCCCTACCCTTTTTATCTTCAAATTCTTTATAAAATTCAGAATCAACCGGATGAAGACCAAGAGAGCCTATAACTTTTCCATCTTTTTCTATAGCGAGGACATCTTTATTTTTTTTAAAGTTCTCTAAAACTTTTTTTGTTTCTTCAATACTTTTATGATGAGGCCAACCAGCCATTTCTCCAAGACCAGGTGTCTTGGCATATTCATAAAAATCTTCCAAATCACCATCCTTAAAGGCCCTCAAAATGAGCCTATCAGTTTTAATTACCAAGTCAGAAAAATCAACTTTAATATCCATATAAACTCCTTATCATGATAAATATACTATACAATAATGGATATTTTTTTAAAATTTTGTAAGATATGACTAAGTTATTTGTCTACTATATGAAGGAGGAGCGATGGATATAGAAAAAATTTATAGGATATATTTTGATGACTTGTATAAGTTTTTGCTATATCTATGCAAAAACAAGGAAATTGCCCAAGATATTTGCTCAGAAAGCTTTATAAGGGCTATGAAAAATATCGAAAATATAGAAGACTCAAAAGTCAAATCCTACTTGTTTCAAATTGGTAAAAATACCTATTACAACTATTATAAGAAAAACAAAAGGATTTTACTTACAGAAAATATCGAGGATTTTGATTTAGCTTTGGAATCTTTTGAGAAAGACTTACTTGAAAAAGAAAATCTTTCTAAACTAGAAATTGCAATAAATAAGCTAGATCCTCCTTATAAAGATGTAGTTAAACTTAGACTTAACGACCTTTCTTTTAAAGAAATTGGAGAAATTTATAAAAAAAATCAAAATTGGGCTTGTGTTATATTTTACAGAGCCAAAGAAAAGCTAAAAATATTAATGGAGGAAACTGATGAAAAATTGTAATATAGTAAAAGATTTAATACCCTTATATAAAGAAAATCTCTTAAGTGAAGAATCAAAAACTTTCGTAGAAGATCATCTAAAATCTTGTTCAGAGTGCGAAAATCTTTTAAAAGATAAAATAGAATTAGAAAAAAGTGAATCTAAGCCCCTAGATTTTGTAGAAAAAAGTATAAAAAAAGAAACAAGGTATTTTACACTAGCTGTCATCGCTCTTCTTGGATCAATCCTTATTTTTATCATATCCTACCTCAATACCCCAAGGCATCTTGAATACGAAAAGGGCTTGTACAAGGTCTATAGGAGCGATGATATCTATACTGTAGAATTTTCTGACAAAGTCAGTGGTATTGATTACACTAATACAGAAGATGCAGTCTACCTTGACGCCTATACAACAAAATATGACGAAATTTTTAATAAAGAAAGGCCTAATAAATCCCTTACTTTTCATAAAGATAATTTAAAAATAGTTCTCTACCAAAACCACGAATCCATGCCAAATATGGTAATAGGGTCTGGAGAAATCCGCCAAACTCTTTTACCAAGACTTTTACTTGGTTTTTATGCAAGACTTTCAATCATTGGATTTCTAATCCTAGGTTTAATAATATTTATTTTAGAAAAATTCAAGAAAAAACTTATAAGTCTACCAATAAAAACCCTAATTATAGGAGGTCCCCTATCATTTTTCTTAGGAATAATTTCTATAAAAGGTTTTAATACACCGACCTACTACCCAATGTCTGATATTAAATACATTGCCTTTTTATCTTTAGGAATCTATTTGTTTTTAATCTTCCTAAGCCTGGCAAGAGACCAAAAAAGGATGTGAATTTCACATCCTTTTAAAATACTTATTTCTTATTCATCATCTAATTTTAGTACTGATAGGAATGCATCTTGTGGTACTTCAACACTACCGAGCTGACGCATCTTCTTCTTACCTTCTTTTTGTTTTTCAAGAAGCTTTTTCTTTCTTGAAATATCGCCACCGTAGCATTTGGCTATTACGTCTTTTCTTAGAGCCCTTACTGTTTCTCTGGCTATAATCTTACCACCAATGGCAGCCTGGATAGGAACTGCAAATTGTTGTCTTGGAATCTCATCCTTTAATTTTTCAACAATTCCACGTCCTCTTGTATAGGCAGAATCCCTATGAACAATAAGTGATAAGGCGTCCACGCTTTGTTCATTAATTAAAATATCAAGCTTAACTAAGTCAGAGGCTACATAGTCGATTACTTCATAATCTAGAGAAGCATAACCCTTGGTCCTTGATTTTAAAGAATCAAAAAAATTATATATTACTTCACTTAATGGAATCTTATACTTAATTGACACCCTACTTTCGTCAATATAAGTCATATTTACTAGCTCCCCTCGTCTTGATTGGGCAAGATCCATTACCTGACCTATATAATCTTTTGGGGTTATTATCTCAGACATAGTCATAGGTTCTTTGATATAGGAAATTTCTGTTGGATCAGGAAAATCATTAGGATTTTGAAGTTCCTTTTCTCCTTCTTGACCCTTAAGTTTAAGTTTGTAAATAACTGAAGGAGCTGTCGCTATAATATCAAGGTCATATTCTCTTTCAAGTCTTTGGGTAATGATATCCATATGAAGAAGACCTAAAAAACCTGCCCTTAAACCAACTCCCAAAGCCTGCGAATTTTCTTGCTCAAAAACAAGAGATGCATCATTTACTTGAAGCTTTTCTAGTGAGTCTCTTAACTTATTAAAAGACTCCCCTTCAGCTGGATAAATACCTGAGTAAACCATAGGTAAAACTTCTTTATAGCCTGCAAGTGGCTTATCAGTTGGATTATCAACATTTGTTATAGTATCACCAACCCTAGCATCTTTTACTTCTTTTATAGATGCTTCGATAAAACCAACATCACCAGACCTTAATTCTTTGGTAGCAATTCTGCCCTTGGTTGTATAGCCTACTTGATTTACTTCAAAAACTTTACCTGTGTTCATCATCTTAATCTCATCACCTGGACGAACCACACCTTCAAAAACTCTTATGTAGCAGATAACGCCAACATAAGAATCATAATAAGAATCAAAAATAAGTGCCTTAAGGGGCTTATCATCGTGATCTTCTGGAGCAGGAATATTTTTTACAATATCTTCAAGCACATCATCAATATTTAGTCCTGTTTTAGCTGATACAAGAGGTGCACCATCTGTATCAAGACCAATCTCATTTTCAATTTCAAGTTTAACTTCATCAACTCTGGCACTTGGCAAGTCTATTTTGTTTAAAACTGGTAGGATTTCCAAATCTTGTTCCAAAGCCAAATAAGTATTAGCTAAAGTTTGTGCTTCTACACCTTGACTTGCATCAACAACAAGAATAGCTCCCTCACAAGCTTTAAGAGATCTAGAAACCTCGTAATTAAAGTCCACATGGCCTGGAGTGTCAATGAGATTTAAATCATAAACCTTACCATCGCAAGCCTTATAGTGGATTTTAATAGACTTTAATTTAATTGTAATACCACGCTCTTGCTCAAGCTCCATATCATCAAGCATCTGCTCTTTTATATCCCTCTGGCTGATATTTTCACTTCTTTCTATAAGTCTATCAGCAAGAGTTGACTTGCCGTGGTCAATATGGGCAATAATAGAAAAATTCCTAATATTTTCTTTTCTCTTAATCATAAAACTCCTACTAATTAATTTCCATAAGGATTATTGTCAATAAGCCCTGCATCAGCAAAAGGATATATCCTAAAAAAGGCATGGCCTACGATTTCTTCCTTATAAATGGCTCCAAAATCTCTACCATCATTAGAATTAGTCCTGTTATCACCAAAAACTAGATATTCCTTATCTCCTAGAACCCATCCCGTTTGCTCATTCTTTACAGGTGTGTGGTCAACAGCTACATACTTTTCTTCAAGTTTTTCACCATTAACATAAACATCACCATCTCTAATCTCAACGAGATCTCCTGGAACGCCAATTACTCTTTTTACGTAAAGTCTGTTAGGGTAATCAGGCGCATTAAGTATTACAATCTCACCCCTATGGTAATCTCTAAAATGCTTACCAACCTTGTTAACCATAAGCCAATCTCCATCATGGAGAGTATTAAGCATGGACTTACCTGATACGATAGTAGCATCAATTAAAAACATTTTTATAAAAAATGTAATAGCTAATGCTATAAGTATGGTTTTAACCCAATCCCAAATAGTATTTAATAATGAATTTTCTTTTTTATTTTGTATATTTTCTTCCTTCATATTTAACCTCTCATTTCTTATTAATTATATACTAATTTATGCCAATTCTCAAAAAAATTGCCTAATATAAATAAAAACTTGAGCTTTTATTTATTTTATGGTAGAATACTTAAGTCAAGCAAAAACAGAAGAGAGGTGAAAATAGATGGCAAATATTAAATCAGCCCAAAAAAGAATTGATGTAGCTAAGAGAAACACCCTTAGAAACAAATCTAGAAAATCAGAAATCAAAACTTACATCAAAAAGTTTGAAGCTCTAGTAGAAGCAGGAAACTTAGATGAAGCAAGAGAAATCTTTAAAATAGTTGATAAAAAACTAAAACAAGCTGAAAGCAAAAATGTTATCCACAAAAATAGAGTAGCATCAACTACATCAAAATTAGCTAAAAAACTAAACGCATAATAAAATGAGTAATAATCAGTACTGGATCCTAACATATGACTACTGATGATTGCTCATTTAATGGTAGCTCAAATATTGTAAGCAATATTTGAGCGTTTTTCATTATTTTACAAGCACGAAGTGCGCAGGAAAATAATAGAAAAACCTTATGCAGCGAAAAAAGCCTGATGCGACGAATAGGAGCATTAGGCTTTTTGAGTCGCGAATGGTATAGCAGATATTGCGAGCACTATCTGCTCGTTTTTCATTGTTTTTCAAGCAACTAAGTTGCGCAGAAAAACAATAGAAAAACTTTATGCAGTGAAAAAAATGAACGCGACGAGTAGGAGCGTTCTTTTTTTGAATCGCGAATGGTAGCTCAAATATTGCACTAAAGTATCATACCTTCCATCAATTTTATTTCCTATCAGACTTATTAGTTTTATTATATCTATTCGGTCTTAAATTGTCCTATTTATTGTAACCTATCCAAAGAAATTTGTTAACATCACGCAGTTCTGATTGAGTATGTTTTATCTCCGTATTAACATGTTTTAGAGTCTTTTGTAATTTTCTAGTATCCCCACCAACCTTAACAGTTATCCCTTTTATTCGATTTGTCAATATCTCACCTCCTTAATTTTAGACATCAAAAAAGCACCTAGATTTTCTAGATGCTTCTTAACTAAGTTTTTAAATGTTATAATGAATTAATAAGAATCTCCTCCAATTATTTTACCATCATAGGCATCAACATATATAAATACATCTCCAATCTCTATAACATAAGCTAAATGAAGTACACCGGTTTTAAGGAATTTGATACTATTTTTACCATCTCCTAAAAATGATGAATCCTTAAAAAAGTCATTAGATTCAATTACATTTAACGTAACATTTATAAGATTTTCTGATTTTTTTTTATTAGATTTTAATAAAAAATCTTTTGCAATATTCTCAGCATCAATTTCATCTATTTTAGGTGGTTCTTTTATTTTAAAGTCATCTATAATATCAAATAGAATAACAGAATCCCTGTTGTTATTAAATACGACTCTAATTTGATCGTATGGATTGAAAATATTAGCAACATTGGCATTGTAATAAGAATACATCTTGTAATCTTTAGTAAAATAGTCTATTTTTTCTTCTGTATAATCAGATGGTATATATTCATCTTTAATAAATTTTACATACTCTTTATTTGGATATTTTAAATCTTTTGCATTATCTTCATCCCACTTAAGAGTATCTAAAGCATCAACATGGACTACATCACTTTTTTTATCAAAAATAAATATAGCCCCTTTAGGAGACTCAATTTTTATGTCGCCATTATCCAGATTTTTTCTTTCTTCATAGAGAGTTTCTCCATCTTCCTCATTACATCCAAAATCCTTTAGTGTACTAATTATTTTTACTTTATTTAATTTATTAATTGAGTTTATCTTTTTGGAGCATGCCATTAATAAAAATATTAAACAAATACATATTAGGATTATTAAAGCTCTCTTATTTTTTATAGTTATTTGCATAATATTAACTAAACACTACCTGAATGGTTTCTTACACCGACATCTTTTCTATTATTGTTGAAGCCAGTGATTATTAAAGTATGGTATGCGTTATCTTTAGAATTTAAAAAAGATATAGGGTATCCAGCTTGTGCATAGTTGTATAACCTTGAAAGTTCTCCATTTTTACTAAGATCGAAATCCTTATAAGCATATGATCTTGAGACCCAGTGCCACTTAAACATATTTGCCCCACGCCATGTAGAAGATACTTGGCTTGGTTCTTTTTTTGAACCATAAGAAAACCAGTTTCTACTATCGTCTATTTTAGGATAACTGTGTCTCATCGTTTTTTCTCCTGCATACAGACATTGAGAAACAAAATTAGCACAGTCAGCATCCCAATCAGGATAACTGGAATTATAATTTTTCCAATATTTCTTTGCGTATGCTACTGCTTTTAAAGAAGCTTCTTTTTCAGAATTATTTGATCTACTCATTGTATTTTCAATTGTATAAGAGTTCTCACCTTTTAATTTGTCTCTAATTCCATATCCTCAATATATAGCATAGCCAACTCTTTATCCGATTTATTCATTTTATCAAGATTTTTCTTTAAGATTGCAATATTCTTTTCAGTTGTGTCTAGTGTCGCTTCATATCCTGGATTTAGGTTCTCATTAATATAATTAACGACTAGCTCATATCCATCTGGTTCATAAGAAACTTTGCTATTTTTACTTTTATAGTACTCATAATCATCAACCAAATAATCCATTTTATTTAATAAGCTAGAACTTGCTTTTTTAGCGATTTCTTTACTAGAAATCTCAGGATACATATCTTTAAACATGTTGTATGCATCTATATAATCCTGGGTGTATAGTTTAACTTCATCGCTATTCAAGCCAGGTTTTAACTCTAACAAATCTTTATGAAAGCTTTCAATATTATATTCTTTATCAAAATATTCAAACTCGTTAAATTTGTCCTTGTGTGTTTCCGAATCGATGTTTAATGTTGATGCGAATACATTTGTTGCAATTGTACTTAATAGCACTATCATTGCTATAAATAGAGTAAATCTTTTTTTCATTTCTTACCTCCTCATTTAATTTTGTTTAACTGCGATATATATAATATTAAAATCAAACATAATCTAATTCCTGTTAGCTGTTTCTAACTATATTATAAAATATAACATCTAAACCAATCACCGTTCTTATACCTCATTGGATTTAAGTTCATTATCAATTCACCTCCTATCTACCTTACATATGAGTTTATCTTTACCTTTCCTGATAATGTTTTATTAGTTTGATTAACTACTGTAACTATATAATTGCTTCTCCTATTAGCCTTAACTTTTAATATTGAGTCTGATGCAAAAAATTGATTATATATAATTTTTCCATCTTCTTCAATAATTACCTGATATTTAATTCCTCCGGAACAAGACATATCTTTTAATCTAACTGTAAAACCATCATGAACTGGACCTGTCCAAGTATCCATGTTAAATTTATAATCTATATTAGCAAATCTTTTTAATCTTATATTCTCATCAACATTTGCTGCTCTAAGGCCTGTTCTCGATACTTCTCCTAATTCCAATTTTTGATACTCTTCGTCACTTATTATTTGAACCCTATCTCCAAATTCTGAATTAATATTAGTGACTATTTCACCTTTTGTATCAATCCTATCTTGGTTTAGATCAGCCACATTAGCAAAGGCTGGTAAACAAAATATAAATGTCGATATAAATACTACCAGTCCTGTAAGTGTCTTTTTCCATTGTTTCATAATTAGTATCCTTTCTTTATTTGGGTTTAATTTTAAAGCAATATTATTTGTATTACTTCCTATTTCTAAAAATTTTAGCATTGATATGCAATATTCTTTTCTATTTTTTATAGTGTCGCCTAAGTTTTCAACCACTAGCTTATCGCAGTTTATTTCAATATCTTGGTCTAGGTATTTCAAGCTTAACCACAAGAGTGGATTGAACCAATATAGGCAGGCAACAATGTTTATCATGTGGTTAAGTAGAATATGAAATTTCTTTATGTGCATTAATTCATGGATTAAAACATGGTCTAGTAATTTTTTATCAGCTAGGATATGATCTTGTAGGATTATCTTGGGTCTTAAAATGCCAAAGGTAAGGGGTGTTTTTAAATTGTTATTGATATAAATCTCTACTTTTCTTTTTAGTCCAAATTCACTTATTTTTTCCTTGCACAAAGTATTGTGGATAGGGGTAGAGCCTTTCATTACTTTTTGGAATTTATAAATTTTTATTCCTAAGTAAGTAAAAATCAAAACTGAACCTATTAGTCGGTTTAGTTTAAAAAATATAGAGCCTATTTTATTTACTAACCAGCCAAGAAAAGAATTAAAAAGATTTGTAAAAGCTATCAAATATGATAGAATACTATTTTCCTTTACATTTCCTATTCCTAGCTCGACTTCATAAGGACTTATTAAGTAGATTAATAAGACTATCCACAAGATAAGGCTTGCTGACCTAAAGGCTTTTTTATTTAAGATTGGTCTAACTAGGAAAATTATAGCTAATAAGAAAAAACTTTTAATAGATTTTTCTAGTATAAAAACACTAGTTAGACTTAGCGTCATCATTTTTTTCTTCTTGGTCTTCTTCCTCTTCTTCGTCAAAGCTTGCTATTAATTTTTTCATTTCTTCTATTTCTTCTTTTGTAACTTCTTCATTTTGTAAAAACGTTTTACACATGTTTAAAAGCGATCCTTTGAAAAGTTTATGAAAGGCTTCTTTTTGCTTATTCAAAAGGGCATCTTCCCTTGATACAAGGACCCTAATTGTATATTTAGGATATCTCCTAGCTATCGCCCCTTTTCCCACTAACCTTCCAAAAAATGTGTAGCAAGATGTTTTGCTTATATCGTACTTTTCCATCAATATTTTTGATAAGGCAAGAGCTTGGATTTCTCCATTTTCGTTTAAGACATCACCCTTCCACAACTCTTCCATTACTAGTAATTCTCCATCTGAAAATTCCAACTATATTACCTCCTATATAAATTATAGTTTCATTAACTTTTGTATTTTTGTTGTTTTAACTATCTTCACCTTGAGTATATCATAATTTTAAAAAATGGTCAAGCGTTTTGACCATTTAAAATGATAATTTTTATATTTTAATACATCTCTATTTAGTTATAAATTACCTAAACCCCCACAAAAGCTATTAATTTCAACAATTCATCTTTCATTTCAAAGGTTTCAGACTTTGATCTTATTTCCATATCCATTAGCCTATCATTTATATCTATTAACTCATCTAGTGAATAATTTCTTATATTAGCCTTTGCTTTTTTAAGTTCAAAAGATCCTATTTTCGCTGATTTCATTATAAAAGAATCATTAAAATTCGCTTCACTCAGGCTTTTTACAGCTGTAAGTATTCTAAACTGTCTAATTATCATATGATAAATCATAAATAAATCTTCACCTAATTTTTCCATCAATAAAAATACCTTCATGGCTTCTTTTAGATTCTTGCTAGCTATTGCATCAGTTAGGTTAAAAATATTTAGATTTAAGACCTGGTCTAGCTGATCCTCTATATCTTCTTTTTTTATTATTTCATCAGGCGAATTTGAAATTATTTTATCTACTGAATTTACAATTTCAAACAAATCTATTTCACTATTGTAGGAAAGATATGAAAACCTATTAATAATCTCATCTATATATTTATTTGATATTTTTTTGTTATTTTTTATAAACCTACGTCCTATAAACGACCTTAATTCATTATTATTTAACCTATCAATCTCTACAACTATTCCATTTTTCTTGATTGTTTTATAAAATTTCCCTTTAAATGGTTTACTATCTGAAAATATTAAAAGTGTAGCATAGGATGGAAAATCTTTTGAATCTTCCTCAAGATTATCTAATAGTAATTTGTAATTTTTAACACCTTCTTTTGACAAATCAATATTTTGCCAAATTATAATCTTTTTATCCTCCATTACAGGATAAGTTTCATAAGAATTTTTTATGGTTTCAAAGTCAGTATCTCCTTTGATTTTTATGAGGTTAAAGTCTTTTATATTTATAAGCCTTTCTGCTTCTTCTATTATAGTTGTATTTAAATATTCTTCTTTTGAGTCAAATAAATATATGCCATTAGTTTTTAAAGCAGAAAAATTTTTAAAAAATTCTACATAGTTCACCTAAAAAATCCTCCCTTTAGATATTTTTCTGTAATGACTTTTCCTTTATAAAATTTTATTGTTACAAGTCCATCAGTTTGAGTATTGTATTTTCTAATATTTCCTACATTTTCTAGAACTTCTTTTTTGGGATGACCATAAGTGTTATTCCTACCAGCTGATATCAAAACAATTTGTGGGTTAACATCATCAATGAATTTTTTCGAGCTAGAAGAAGCTGATCCATGGTGGGATAATTTTAGAATATCTGCCTTGATATTCAAACAATCTTCGTAGGCAGAGGATAAATCACCCAAGGTTAGAATCTTCTCTCCACCAATATCAATTAAAAGACCAAGTGACTTATCATTAATATCCAAGGCTCCTTTTTCCCCATCATAAACACAGGTTATCTTTCCCGATTTAAGTTTATATTCATCACCTTTTTCCATAAAAACAGGCTCATATTTATCTGAAAATTCTTTCGATACCTTATCATCCGTAACTATATTTTTTATTTTAAAATTTTTCATTATTATATCAAGATTTCCAGCATGATCCTTATCTTCATGGCTTATAAAAACGGCCTCAATTTCTTTTATTCCAAGACTTTTTAGATATGGAACAAGAATTCTTTCACCTGAATCATAATCATCATATTTAGGTCCGCCAACATCTACCAGATAGTAATCTCCCCTATCATTAAGCAGAAAACAATCTCCCTGTCCAATATCTATCATTTGGTATTCCACAGGTTTATAAAAACTTCTCACTCCTATAGAACATAAAACTATCACAAGGGAAAGTTTTATAAATTTAGCTAAGCCCTTTTTATTTTTTATATTTGTAAACACAAAAATAAGAACAAAAAGATAAAGGCTTACAAAAATACTTTCTGCCATAAAATCAACCGACAAAAATCTAATATTACTCAAAGCTTCTGTCATATTTAAAATAGACCTTATCATTATATCAAGGATTAAAAACCCTGGTTTTAACAGAATTTTTAAAATAGGATATAAAAATATCAGACCAAAAATAATATACATGGCAAGTTCAAACACTGGCACTATCAAAAAATTTGCAATTATAGACAATAAATTATAGTATCTAAAATAATAAACAACGAAAGGTAGGGCCGCAATTTGGATACTCGTTGTAAAAGCAAGTCTTTCTCTTATAAAACCTTCTTTGAAATATGTTTTTAATCTTGGATATATTTTGTAAATTATAAACATTGTTACAAAAGAAAGAATATAACCGATATTTAAAACAGCAAAAGGATTTATAAATAAAATCATAATAGCCGCAACCATCAAGGCCTTTACCCTGTCAACTCCACGTCTTTTTAAAAAACCTAAAAAGTTTATAGTATTTACAATCAAAACCCTAAGGATAGAATATGGGAAACCAATTACATATCCATACATAAGGGCAAGAAGCATAGAGCTTAAAGTCGCTTTTTTGTAAGAAAAGCCAATTTTTGATAAAACGAAAATCATAAAACCAAAAAGTAAGTCCATATGAAAGCCTGAGATGGCTAAAATATGGGCAAGACCAAGCTTATTAACATCTTCTCTATCAAAAAGACTATCAGAAAGAATTACAGATATAATAAAATCTGCTGAATCTTTCGATAGATTATCCCTAAAAATTCTATTGACATAATTAGTAAATCGTCTTTTAAACGATAATAATATATTATTCGACCTTGTTGTTTTATTATTTTCACTTAAACTTTTGGCTTTAAATTCAGAACCAATTCCTTTAGATATTGCATAAAATCTATAAGAGAATAAATTTGGATTGGTATTTCGGTTTACTAATTTCAAGTCCCCTTTGCAAATGAATCTATCACCGATTTCGTAATATCCCTCATCAAACATGAAAGCTTTTTTCTTATTTTCATTAATCTTTATAGTATATCTAAAAGAATTATTGCTCGTTTTTTTATCTATTATTGTAAAATCGGCCTTTATGTTTTTTCTTTCCTTAGGTTCTATACTATTAAACCTAATTTTCGCAAAAGAAAATCCTACAAGAATACACAAGAAAAATATGGCATATTCTTTGTTTTTTCTATAAAAAAATGCACTTACTACTCCTGTCACAAGTACTAAATACAAAATATTTAAATTTTCAAAATTAATAAAGCCCAATATTCCAAGGATAAGTCCAAAAAGAATAAGTGCGATTCTTTTTCTCATAAAAAACCTCTATTTCATTATATCATATGATATAATAGATTAGAGGTGAAAAAAATGAAATTTTACGAAAAATATCCAGAAATCTTAGAATTAACTTGCGAAGTTAAGGATAAGAGATTTAAAAATAATATAACCGATCTTCTATTAGATAAAACAATCTTTATGCCAACAAACGATTTTTTGATAAACGATTTTTTAACTGCTGGTGGCAAGGAAATTGTAGACGTAAAAGAAAATAAAGGCAAGAATTTTATCTCTATTAAAGGCAAATATGATGAACCTACAATCGATCTTGTTGTCAACAAAAAACTCAGATACAGAAATCTTTATTATAATACAGCCTATATATTATTTCAAATCTTCCTAGAAGGGTTTTATGGAAATATCAAAACAAAACTATTTTTAAATGAATCTAAGGCTTATATCACTCTTCTAAATCACACTACTGATATTGACCCAGATCTTTTTGATGAGATGATAAACTACGCCATAGATTCTAACCTACCTATCACAACAAAAGCAGGTATTACAGAAGTAGCAGGTCTAGGAACTGTCATTAACTCTTACATAAACTTTGATAATACCTATAAAGTAAGACGTTTTAAGGTATTAGATGTAAATAAGGATGGAAAAAATACTATTATCTCAATTTTCGCTGGTATATAAATTTGACAGATTCTCTTTACCGTGCTATACTAAAATCAGTTTAAAGAAAGGAGAAAAGAAAAATGACAAAAATAAGAAATGTAAAAGAAGGACGTAACTAGTAAGTAAGGATAGCTCCTTGACTTACAGATAGAAAACCAAGGAGGATGCCGAATTTTCGGCTATATGAAAGAATTTAAATTTTTAATTAAAAAGATGGCCACTCAAGAGCCAATCATGTTTTTACTAATCGCACTTTACGGTCTATTTGTAGGGCTAAAACCCTTCTTATGGATTATTTCACCTGCCTATATATTGAAAAATTACCAGACAAACCCTGGAGTTTTCCCAATGTTTTTCCTAGGCTTATTTTTGATTTCTTCACTAATCAGCTTTTTTGATGCCTTTGTTATGGGCAATTACAGGATGAGGATGAACCACGTCCGCTATAAGCTGATGAATATGATCACAGAGTATTCACTCTATCTACCCTACGCTAAGAAAAAAGAAAAGAAAGAATCTGAAAAAATAAGTGATGCCATGAAGGCTGTAGAATCGCCTTGGGGCGGAGCTGGTGGAATCATGATGAACCTACCAATGATATTTTCTATGGTCATTTCTATTACTGGTTTTTTATGGATATTTACATCTATGGACCTTTGGGTTCTTGCTACTACAATTATTCTAACAATAGTTTCTTGGCTGTTTTTAAATGAAGTTCCAAAGTTTTACGACCTTTACTGGGAAGAAATGAGTCCGAATTGGGATAAGTTTGCCAAGCTTAATAACGAAATGAAATCTCCCCTATCCAAGCAGGATATTTTGATTTTCGATATTTTTAGGATTTTTAAAACTTATTATAGTAAAACTAATATAAGTAGGATTAATCGCTTAGACGAAATAAATAAACAAAGTCTTAGATTTTTTACTATCTCAAATATAATCAACCTAATAAGAGATAGCCTAATTATTTATTGGTTAATGACAGGTCTTATAAATGGAAGAATTTCTGTTGCAAATTTTTATGTTTACTTCACAGCTACTTTTGCTTTTATAGAATTTAACCACCAAACCATGTGGTTTTATTCTGATACTAGAAAGAATTTTTCACAGTTTAGGCCATTTTTCAATATAATAAATATATACAAGAAAGATAAGCAAGAAATTTATCCAGATCAATTGGAAATAGTTTTAGATGGAGTTTCCTTTAAGTATCCAGGTACAGATGACTATGTTTTAAAAGACATAAAATTAAGGATAAAAGACTCCGAAAGTATTGCTCTTGTCGGAGAAAATGGTGCAGGCAAGTCTACACTCGCTCTACTACTTGCAGGTCTTTATGAACCAACACAAGGTAGGATTTTAATTAATGGTGAAGATATTAATAAATCTCATATAGACTATAAAAAGCTAGTCTCAGCTGTCTTTCAAGATTCAAATCTTTTGCCATTTTCCTTTAAGGAAAATATCCTAATGTCAACTAAAGATGAGAATTTGGATGATATTTACAAAATGACCCACCTAGACGAAATCATAAATAAATATGTGAAAAAGGATGACCAAACCCTACTAAGAATTTTAGACAATGATGGGGTTGATTTATCTGGTGGCCAAAAGCAAAGGCTATTTTTAGCCCGTGCTATTGCTAAATCTAAGGCCAAACTATTAATCCTAGATGAGCCAACAGCACAGCTTGATGCCCTAAACGAAAGGGAACTTTATATGCTTTATGATGATTTAACAAAAGATAAGTCATCGATTTTTATCTCCCACAGGCTTGCATCAACTAAGTTTTGTGACAGGATAGTCTACCTTAAAGACGGTAAAATTGAGGCTTGCGGAACTCACGATGAGTTAATGAAAAGATGCGATGACTATGAAGACCTCTATAATCTCCAAGCCAAAAATTACAAGGAGGTCCTATGAAAAATATAAGAAAACTTTTTAAATTAATCGACACATACCACCCAGGTTTTACTCTAAGGATTATTATAACAAACCTTGTTCTTGGATTTTTGCCACTTATGAATATTTTTGCTCCAAAGCTAATTATCGATGAGCTTATGGGAGATAAAAGAATTTCCTACTGCCTTGGCCTTGGCGCCTTGGTTTTAGTTTTAGGTTTTATCAAAGAAATAACTGATAGGTGGTTGAATAACTATCTGACCCTAACTTTTGAAGATATGTCAGATAAACTTACCTTCAAGATTGCCCAAAAATCTCTAAGGCTTCCCATAGAAAAATCCGACTCTAAAGATGTTCAGGATATGATGGAACAAGCCCACTATGCGGTTTGGGAAATGTATACCCTCTATGACATAATAGTATTGGTAATATCAGCTGTGATTACAGGAATCTTATCTTTAGGAATACTAATAAGACTAAATCCTGCAATCATAATCTTACTAATTTTATTAGTTTTGATAAACAAAAAAATTGTGACATTGATCAAAGAAAATGAACTGAAATACCAAGAGAATAATATTTCAGATTTAAGGTCTTATAGATTTTTTGCAAATTTTGCGGCAGACCTTAGGTATTTTAAGGATATAGAAATCTATGACGGTCAGGACCTGGTTTTAGAAAAAGCAGATTTCTACCAGCAAGAAATGATTGAGTCTTCAACTGATTATTTCAACAAAAACGGAATCTACACAGGGATTATGAATGTAAGTGCCAATGGCTCAATAATTCTCACATTAATTTACCTAACCTATAAATTAATCGATAAGACAATTAGCCTTGCAAACTTCACCATGTATTTCAACTCCTTAATCCAGGTAATAAACGCAACCAACCTCATCCAGCAAAACTATGCCAAGGTTATTTCTGTAAATGCTCAATTAGAAGTATTTTTTAACTTCTTAGAAATGGAAGAAGGCCTACTTGATAAGGGAGAAATCGCTGATGTTGACACAAGTAAGATTAATATTAGATTTGAAAATGTATCCTTTAAATATCCAGCAAGTGAAGACTATGTCCTAAAGGACACGTCTTTTGAAATAAAAAATGGAGAAACTCTTGCCCTTGTTGGCAAAAATGGAGCTGGTAAATCTACTATAGTAAAACTCTTGTGTAAGTTTTACGAACCAACATCAGGCCATATCTACCTAAATGATATTGATCTAAGTAAGATTTCGACCAAAAAATACTATGAGATTCTATCCCCTACCTTCCAAGACTTTAGGCTATTTCCTTTTAGGATTAGCGAAAATATCACAAGTAAATTGAAGGAAGATATTACAGATGAAGAGTACAAAAGTATGAACAAGGCCTTTGACCTTCTTAATTTATCATCTTGGATAGGAAAACAAGTAGAAAAAGAAGATACTTTTCTAACCTACCTTTTCTCAGACAAATCTGTCGAGCCATCTGGTGGGATTGGCCAAAAACTAGCCCTGACCCGTTCAATCTTCCATGAAGGGAAATTTTTCATCATGGATGAGCCAACCAGCGCCCTAGATCCAAGAAGTGAACAGGAAATCTTTGAAAATATGCTAGAAATATCTAAAGGCCAAACTTCACTTTTTATCTCCCACAGACTATCTTCTACCAAATACGCTGATAGAATAATTGTTTGTGATAATGGAAAAATCACAGAAAATGGGACTCATGAAGAGTTAATGAAAGAAAATGGCCTCTACAAAGAAATGTTTACAACTCAGGCTGATTTGTACCTATAAGAAAAAAGGAGCTGTTGCAGAATGAATAAATCGTCCCAATATCATCATAGGAACCTCTCGTGAAGTTTCGCCTCCTTGAGCCGGCGAGCTTTACATGAAACTTTGAGAGAGAACCCTATGATGATGGGACGATAATTATTCACAATTTGCAACAGCCCCTTTTTTTGGAGGTTTTAAAATTAAAATATAATTTTCTTATAAAACAAAAGGGCAATGATAAAAACAAAGACTGCACTTATATTTATAAATAAAATTAGCTGAGATTTTTTCTTATATAGTTCAAGCTCTTTTAAGTCCGAATTAGAAATATTTTGAATAGGGTATTTTTTCCTACCAATAAGATATGCTAGCAAAAAGGCATTGCCATTATTGCCCGAAATATTTAAAACTCCCAAAAGTTTAGGATGCTTAAGTCCCCTCGCCTTGGCATCAATTTGAGTCATTTGATATATGTTATATTGCAAGATAAATCCTGCTACTAAAAACACCGCTCCGCTAATAACCATAATGATCAATCCTAAATCCATAACTCCTCCTAAAATCTTTTAATTATCTCGCTATAGATAAGCCCTGTCAAAATAACAGCAAGTCCAAATATAGCTAGTAAAAATACTTTTTCTGGCAAAAATGATGTAAATACTGCCATTACTATCATAAATAATAAAGCTAGTATTATAAAAAATATAAGCTTTTTGTTAGATTTTACTATATCTGTTGATTCTTCCAAATGTTTCATAAAATTATCACTTCCTTTTAATAATTCATCTAGACTTATTCCATATAAGTCAGATAAGGCAATTACATTTCCTATATCAGGATAGGTTTTATTGTTTTCCCAGTTTGAAATTGATTGCCTAGAGACAAATATTTTTTCAGCAACTTCTTCTTGGGTCATATTTTTATCTAGCCTAGCTTTTTTTAATTGATCCCCGATTTTCATCCTTACCTCCTAGGTCTATATTACAAAGTTTTTATTTTTTAGTCTATCTATATCACTTTACACTTAAGTTTTTTGATGTAAAAAGGCTTTTACATCCACTAATTTTACTAATTTTGCTAAAAATTTGACCAAAAATCCCAAATGTACGATAATTATATAAGGAGGAAGTATGGAAGGAATAATAATTGGTGCAGTGACATTTTTTCTTATAGGAATTTTTCATCCACTTGTGATTAAGGGCGAATATTATTTTGGCAAAAAAATTAATAAATATTTTGCGCTTTTCGGTCTTATTTTTGTGGTAATTTCAATTTACATAGAATCCCTGATACCAAGTATTTTTGCTGGCGTGATTGCTTGTTGTTGTTTTTGGTCAATTGGAGAAGTCATCGAGCAAGAAGAAAGAGTTCTAAAAGGCTGGTTTAAGGAAAATCCAAAAAGAAAAGCCTACTATGATGAAGTAAGGAATAAAAAAACTCTTAATAAGTAGATTTCAATAATTTTTAAGAAAAATAAAAATCTAAAAATCTCTCAAGCCTGGTTTTACCAAGTTTGAGAGATTTTTAATGTATAAACCTATCAAGTATCATGACTATGAAAAAAGGTAAGCAAAGTATAAGTCCAATTAATTCAAGCAAATCAAGCTTATCTCTACTTTCCTTATATTTGCGAAAATAACTTGGAATTTGAAGAATAATACCAAGAGCAAATAGAAAATAAGCAATTAATCTTAACATGATCCCCACTATTTTTTGTGAACTGTTTTAAGTTTCATTTCAAGACTTATTCCAAGGACTATAAAGGACATAAATTCTATTATTACAAATAAAATCCTTCTAAATCTAGTCATATCCACAAAATTATTTAATATTAAGCCTAATATTATAAAGATAAAGGCTAAAGCAAATGCACCCTTTGCCATGTAAGAGTTGGCAAAGTACCAATTTTGCTTATTTTTTGTTGATAAAGCTGTTCTGTATCCATATTTTTTATCAATTGGCTTACTCTTTATCATGTTTGAGGTAAAGCCAACAAAGATAAGATATGCTGGAAATAAAAATATTATTAACTCTTTTAAATCCATTTCTTCTCCTATAAATATTTACTAATTATAAAATCTAAACCAAGAGCCCACGCCATAGAGTAGGCAAATATGCTAAGGGGTTTTCCGAGTAAGATTATTGTTACAAATTTCTTAACTGACATTTCTGTAAGGCCTGTGAGGTAACAAAGAAAATCGTCAGGTGCTACTGGAAAGAAAATCGCTAAGGCAAAAAATTTATCATAACTATCTTCGTTGAGCTTTCCCCTGTATTTGTCGTATAGGTCTTCACTAAAAATCCTTATCACAATTGATCTGCCAAAGGTTCTGGATATGAAAAATACAAGAATTGAGCCGAGGCATATTGATATATAATTATATATAAAACCCCAGAATGCTCCGAAAATCACAACCCCTGCAACACAGGTAAGCCCGCCTGGAATAATTGGCACTACGATTTGAACAATTTGTAGCCCCATAAATACTAAAGGACCCCAGGCTCCCTTTGCTAGAATTAACTCTCTAAATGTGTCTAAAGAATTAAAATATCCCCTTTTATAGCCTATGTAGCCTAGAATCAGTCCTAATATAAGAAGGATTCCCCCTATAATATTAAATATTTGACTTTTTAGGAATTTTTTCATAAAACCACCTTGTATGATGTATGTAGTATTATCATACACCTTGCTTATTTTCCTGTCAATTATATATAAGTATAACAAAATAATATTAAGTTTTAGTAAGGATATAGAAAAAATCCAAAGATCAAAAAATGATCAATGGATTTTAATTTTTTAGACAACTATATTTAAAATCTTGCCTGGAACGTAGATGACTTTTCTAAGCTCCTTGTTTTCAATATAGGTTTTTACATTATTATCTTCGTTTGCAAATTCTAGTGCTTCTTCTTTGCTTGCTGTTTTTGAGATTTTTATCTTGCCACGCATCTTGCCATTAACCTGCACTGGTAGGTCTATTTCATCAAAACTTAGCTTGTTTATATCGTATTTTGGCCAAGTTGTTTCGTTTAACCTTCCCTCAAACCCAGCCATTTCCCAAAGCTCTTCTGTAAGGTGAGGTGCTACTGGATTTAATAAAGTTATATAAGTTTTGAAGTCTTTTCTTGTTATCTTTCCGAGTGATCTCATCTCATTTGAAAGAGTCATTAGCTGGGCAATAGCTGTGTTAAATTTAAGATTTTCGTAATCTTCGCTTACTTTTTTGATTGTTTGGTTGGTTAGGATTTCAATTTCTTTAGAGTAATCATCTCCATCACAAACTATATCTAGGAGGTTATATACTCTTTCAAGATATTTTCTACAACCTTTAACTCCTTCATCTGACCATTTAGCAACTGATGAGAAATCTCCCATAAACATTTCATAAGTTCTTAGCGTATCTGCACCAAAATCTCTAATAATATCATCAGGATTTATTACATTTCCACGAGATTTACTCATCTTTTGACCATCTGGACCTAGAATCATACCATGACTTGTTCTTTTCATGTAAGGTTCTTTTGTAGGTACTACTCCTAAATCATACAAAACCTTATGCCAAAATCTAGAATAAAGTAAGTGGAGAGTAGTATGTTCCATTCCTCCGTTGTACCAATCAACAGGTGTGTAATAATCTAGGGCTTTTTTGCTTGCAAGTGCCTCACTATTTTTTGGATCTGCGTATCTTAGATAATACCAAGATGATCCTGCCCATTGTGGCATGGTATCTGTTTCTCTTTTGGCTGGTTTTCCACAATGAGGACAAGTTGTATTTACAAATTCGTCAATTTTTGCAAGAGGAGATTCACCTGTGGCTGTTGGTGTGTAGGACTCAATTTCAGGTAATTTTACTGGTAGGTCTTTTTCATCTACTGGCACCCAACCACAATCATCACAATATACCATAGGGATTGGTTCTCCCCAGTATCTTTGTCTAGAAAATACCCAATCACGAAGTTTGAAGTTGGTCTTTGCCTTGCCTAGACCTTTTTCTTCTATATAATCTATTGCTTTTTTCTTTGCATCACTTGCAGACAAACCATTTAGAAAATCTGAATTAATTGAAGTGCCTTTTTCTATATCTGTAACTGGAAGGTCTTCTTCTGAATCATAGACAGGTATAATTGGCATATCAAATTTTTTAGCAAATTCAAAGTCACGGTCATCGTGAGCAGGAACTGCCATTATTGCTCCAGTTCCATAACCCATCAAAACATAGTCAGAAACCCAAATTGGAATTTCTTTTTCATTTAGTGGGTTAATTGCTGATAGTCCATCTATCATAACACCAGTCTTGTCTTTATTAAGTTCAGATCTTTCAAAATCAGATTTAAGACTTGCTTGACGTTGATATTTGACTATTTCATCGTAGTTTTTAATCTCATCTTTGTATTTTTCAAGGATAGGATGTTCTGGAGAAACAACCATGTAGGATACACCAAAGATGGTATCAGGTCTGGTTGTATAAACTGTTAGCTTTTCTTCCTTGCCCTTGATTTTGAAGTTAACATCAGCTCCGTGGCTTCTGCCAATCCAATTTATCTGGCTTGTCTTGATCCTATCTTCAAAGTCTACCTCATCAAGGTCATCTATTAACCTATCTGCATAAGCAGTTATTTTTAGCATCCATTGGTTTTTTAGCTTATGTTCTACCTCTGTTCCACATCTTTCACACTTGCCGTCTACAACTTCTTCATTTGCAAGACCAACAAGGCAGGATGGGCACCAGTTGACAGAAGTTTCTGACTTATAAGCAAGACCTTTTTTATACATTTGTAGGAAAATCCATTGGGTCCACTTATAATAATCAGGATCAGTTGTATTTATTTCCCTATCCCAATCAAAGGAGAAGCCAATAGATTCCATTTGTCCCCTAAAGTGGTCGATATTTTTTTCTGTAATTACAGCTGGGTGGATTTTATTTTCTATAGCGTAGTTTTCAGCAGGAAGACCAAAGGCATCCCAACCCATGGTATACATTACATTTTCGCCCTCGAATCTTCTTTTACGAGCCACAACATCTATAGCTGTATATGGACGAGGATGACCAACGTGGAGGCCTTGGCCTGATGGATAAGGAAATTCTACAAGTGGATAAAATTTCTTTTTATTTGTATCTATTTCTGATTTAAAAGTTTTTTCATCTTTCCATATTTTTTGCCATTTTTTCTCAATAGCATTTGGATTATACTCTTTCATCTTTTCTCCTAATTTTCCCTTGCAAAGGCATTTACATATCTTGGATAAGCTATTACGTCTCTAATATTTTTCATGCCTGTTACATACATCATAGCTCTTTCAAAACCAAGTCCGAATCCTGAGTGGACCACTGTACCAAATCTTCTTAGGTCTAGGTAGTTTTGGTATTCTTCTGGTTTTAGTCCATTATCTTCCATTGATTTAACAAGTTCGTCATATCTTTCTTCCCTTTGTGAACCGCCTATTAATTCGCCTACACCAGGAACAAGCATATCAAAAGCTGCTACAGTCTTTCCGTCATCATTTCTTTTCATATAGAAAGCTTTTATGTCTTTTGGATAATCTGTAACGAAAACTGGTCCATCTACTATTTTTTCTGATAGGTATCTTTCGTGTTCTGTTTGTAGGTCCATGCCCCACTCAACTGGGAATTCAAATTTCTCGCCTGATTCTTTAAGTAGATCTATTGCCTTTGTATAGGTAATTCTTGCAAATTCTGAATCACGAAGTTTTGTTAGTCTTTCAATAAGGCCCTCATCAATCCATTTGTTGAAGAATTCCATTTCGTCTTTGGCGTTTTCTAGGATATAGTCAATGGCATATTTTATCATATCTTCAGCTGTATCCATGCAAACATTGTAGTCTGCGAACGCCATTTCAGGCTCAAGCATCCAGAATTCTGCCGCGTGCCTTGGTGTATTTGAAACTTCTGCTCTAAAAGTAGGACCAAAAGTATAAACATTTCCGAAGGCAAGTGCATAGTCTTCTGCTTCAAGTTGACCAGATACTGTCATATAAGATTTTTTGCTAAAGAAGTCTTTATTGTAATCAACTTTTCCATCATCTGTCATTGGTGGTTCATTTGGGTCAATTGTTGTTACGTTAAACATCTCACCAGCGCCTTCGGCATCACTTGCTGTAATTATTGGTGGATTTACGTAAACAAAATCTCTTTCTTGGAAGAACTTATGAAGACCAAATGCGAGTATAGAACGTAATCTAAAGACAGCTCTATATGTATTTGTCCTTGGTCTTAAATGTGGGATTGTTCTCATAAATTCATATGTTTGTCTTTGTTTTTGGATAGGGAATTTTTCTGATGATTCCCCAAGAACTATAACTTTTTCTGCTTGAATCTCATAAGGATTTCTATTATTTCCTGTTGCAACAAATTTACCATAAACTTTTAATGAAGCTGATAGATGTTGTTTGTCAAGCTCTTCATAATTTTCTATTTCTTTACCCACTACAACTTGAAGGTTGTTAAAAGTAGAGCCATCATTTAGTTCAATAAAGCCTACATTTTTGCTAAATCTTGAATTTCTTATCCAACCTTCAATTTCAATTTCTTTGTCAACAAAGCTTTCCGCTTCTCTCATTAATTGTCTAATCTTCATTATAGCCTTCCTTTATTTTTTCTAATCTTTCGATCATTTCTTTTTCGTAGCCTATATATTTAGCTTGGTAAAATTTTTCACTAGCAAACTCTTCGGGCAAGTAATTTGTTTTTACATAACCACCGTGATCATGAGGGTATAAGTACTCTTCTTTTATCAAGTTCTTACTTCCTGCATAATGACTATCTTTGAGTTTGTTTGGTACTGTCCTATCTTTATTAGTCCTAACAAAATCAAGAGCCTTATCAATAGCAAGATAGGTAGAATTACTCTTAACTGCTGCAGCTAAGTATGTTACTGTCTGAGCAAGGATAATTCTTGCTTCTGGCATTCCTATTTTATTTACCGCTTCAAACGTAGAATTTGCAAGTACTAAGGCAAAGGGGTCTGCATTTGAAATATCCTCTGCCGCAAAAATAATCATTCTTCTTGCGATAAATTTTATATCTTCACCTGAAACTAGCATCTTCGCCAAATAATATAAACTCGCATCTATATCCGATCCTCTCATACTCTTTATAAAAGCTGATATGGTATCGTAGTGTCTATCACCGTTTTTATCATAAACAGCAATTTTTTTTGTTGTAGAATTTTCTATAGTTTCAGAGTCTATTTCTATTCTACCATCTTTTTCATTTTCTGAAAATATAGCTATTTCTAAAGCGTTTAAAAGAGCTCTAGAATCTCCATTTGAATACTTTATTAGCTTATCCTTTGCCTCTTGTTTTAAAATTATATTTTTATTTTTCAAAACTTCATCTGTATTTAAAGCAAGGTCGATAAGATCGCTTAGGTTTTTATCTGATAACTCTTTTAGTTCAAAGACATACATCCTTGAAATCAAGGCCTTATTGACCTCGAAATAAGGATTTTCAGTTGTTGCTCCTATTAGAATAATTGTAGCATCTTCAACATAGGGAAGCAGATAATCTTGCTGGCTTTTATTAAATCTATGGATTTCATCTACAAATAAAATTGTTTTCTTATTTTCATAAGACAAGTTATCCTTAGCAATCTGAATTTTTTCTTTAAGATCACTTATACCACTTGCCACAGCGGATACTTCCTCAAATGCCATATCAGTATAATTTGATATAATTTTTGCTAAAGTAGTCTTTCCCACTCCTGGCGGCCCATAGAAAATACAAGAATAAATTCTATCAGCCTTGATCATTCTCCTTATAATCTTTCCCTCACCTACTAGGTGGTCTTGTCCTATATAAGAATCAAGGTTTTTGGGTCTAAGTCTATCAGCTAAGGGAGCAGATTTTTCCATTTCAATTTTTCTATTTAATTCAAATAAATCCATACTTCTTCCTTAAAGAAAAAAGATGCTATAAGTTAGCACCTTTATCATCTTTTAAATTTATAATCTCCTCATAGAAGGATTCCAAATCCTTAAATTCCCTATATACAGAAGCAAATCTGACATAGGCTACTGAGTCAAGTTCTTTTAGTTCATCCATTACAAGCTCGCCTATATATGTTGAGGTCACTTCTTTTTTGCCAGTATGATTAACTTTGGTTTCGATGTTTTTTGCTACTTCTTCTATCTGATCCATTGTTACTGGACGTTTTTCACAAGATTTTACTATACCAGATATAAGCTTTCTTGGATCAAAAGCTTCCCTAGTATTATCTTTTTTGATTATCATGAATGTAGAATCTTCGTACCTTTCATAGGTTGAAAATCTTTTATCACAATCTTCACAGAGTCGTCTCCTGCGTATAGCTCTGTCATCATCAGTTGACCTTGAGTCAACTACTCTAGTATTATTTGAGTTGCAATAGGGACATCTCATATTATTTTAAGAAATCTGGAAGATCAATGTCATCAAATGGATTTGATGATCTTCTTTGTTGTTGTTTTGCTTGAGTATTTCTTTGAGGAGCTCTTAATTCCTCATTTCTATTAGAATTTCTATCACTTCTTCTAGATTTAGCATTGTTATCAAAACCTGTTGCAATAACAGTAATCTTAATCTCATCTCCTAGAGATTCATCTTGACCAACACCGAAGATGATGTTTGCGTCAGAATCGATAGATTCTCTGATTAATTCTGCTGCTTCGTTTGCTTCCATTAAGCCAACTTCAGCTGCTGTTACGTTTAGAAGTACAGCGTTTGCTCCGTCAATGCTTGTTTCAAGTAATGGAGAATTAACTGCAGCCTTAGCTGCATCAACAGCTCTGTTCTCACCACTTGCTCTACCGATACCCATATGAGCTATACCTTGATCGCTCATAATTGATTCAACGTCCGCAAAGTCAAGGTTAATTACATTTGGAACTGCGATTAACTCTGATATACCGCTTACTGCATCCATAAGTACTTGGTCAGCCATTTGGAAAGCTTCCACCATAGATGTTCTTTTTTCAACTATTTGAAGTAATCTATCATTAGGAATTGTAATAAGTGTATCTACATTTTCTTTAAGTTTTTCTATACCAGCTTCTGCTTGAGTAGCTCTTTTTCTACCTTCAAAAGTAAATGGTTTTGTAACTACACCTACAGTTAAGATGTCCATTTCCTTAGCAACTTGTGCTACTACTGGTGCTGCTCCAGTACCTGTACCACCGCCCATACCGGCTGTGATAAATACCATATCTGCACCTTTGATAGATTCTTCTATTTCTCCCTTAGATTCTTCTGCTGCCTTTTCTCCTACACTTGGATTTGCACCAGCACCAAGACCTCTTGTTAGTTTTTCACCAATTTGAAGTCTAACATCAGCGTTAGATTCTTGAAGAGTCTGTAAATCAGTATTAAGCGCTAAAAACTCCACTCCTGAAAGTCCGTTGTCTCTCATTCTGCTGATAGCGTTGTTACCACCACCACCAACTCCAATAACTTTAATCTTAGCTAAAGAATTGTTGTCCATATCAATGTTAATATTTGCCATAAAATCCCCCTATTGTTTTTCTACTTATTAATTTTTTTACTAAAAGACTTTTAATTTACAACTACAAGAGGATTATCTCCATTGTTTAAGTTGATACTTACTGCCTCTAGTCCCTTGTCTTTTATTTCTTGTAAGATTTTTTCTAGCAATTTTATTTTTTTAGAAATATTATTTAAATCGCCGAACTTAACCTCTATATCTTGTATCATTATACCAATATCAAGTTTATTTTCCAAATTTAATTGGCTAACACTACCAATCAGCGAGGAGGCTTGTAGCTCTTTTATAAAATCTAGTGTAGCCTTTGATGAAGTGAAACTTTGGCCTATTGTTGTTTCAATCCCCTTTACCTTAACATCTATAAATTTTGTATCTTCGCTGTAAGGCTTCTTGTCGGTAACAAGACCGTTATTTGTGATCAAAATCTTTTTACCGTATTTTTCTACTTCAAACATCGGAAAATCTTCTTCTATCTTTACTGATAAAGTTTTTGGAAATACCTTCCTAACTTTTGCAGATTTTATATAATCTAAAGTCTCAATATCACCCTCATATTTACTTGGATTGTATAATAGGATATTTTTTCCTAATGGTGACCTCAGTTTTTTTATAATCTGAGTATCTTCAGTCACCCTATTACCGTTTATATAGATATCCTGAATTTTCATATATGGATGAGTGTAAATATTGTAACAAACACCTAATAAAAATGCCAAAATTAAGAGTGAGACAAAAAGTTTATTATTTTTCTTCTCATCTTTGCTATGTTTTTTGGCGATGTGTTTTTTGCTAAATACTCTAGATCCTTTTTTTATTAATCTATCGTCATTATTATTTGTCATCTAAATTAGCTCTTTTATTTGCTCATAAATCTTGTCTAAGGCAGAGTTATCAGCCAGTTTTCGAGCATTTTCCCCCATTTTTTTGATTTTTTCCTCATCCTTTATTATACTCAATATCTTTTCTTTTAGTATGGTTCCATTTAGATCTTTTTCTAAAATCATAATACTTGCGTCATTGTCTACGTAAGTTCTCGCATTATATTCTTGGTGATTTTCTGTAGTATAGGCTTTTGGAATCAGAATTGAAGGTCTTCCAACAGATGATATCTCAGCAAGACTCATTGCTCCACTAGATGCGATAACAAGGTCAGAGACTCCATAAAATAAATCGATATTGTCTATATATTTATAAGCCTTAATATATTTTGACTTATTGACCTTTTCTAAAAAATCATCATAAAATCTTACACCTGTTTGATGTAGGAAATAAAACTCACCATTTAATTTCTCACTCATTTCAATAACAGCCTTATTTAAAGCATAAGATCCGTTTGACCCACCAAAAGAAAAAACAACTGGAATATTTTTATCAATCCCTAGTTCTTTTAAATCTTCTTCCGTATATGATAAATCAAAATTATTTCTAACAGGATTTCCTGTTACTACTATATTATCTTGTTTTTTGAAATGTTTAGCTGCTTCTTTATAGGAAATTAAAACTCTATCAACTTTTTTTGAAAGAAATTTTGAAGCCATACCTGGATAAGAATTAGATTCATGAACAATAGCCGGTATTTTTGCCTTCGCTGCTTGATATAAAATCGGTGCGCAGACATAACCACCAGTTCCGATAACAAGGTCTGGTTTGAAATCTTTGATAATTCTTTTTGCCTGAGTAAATCCCTTATAGTTTCTAAAAAGTGCCTTAAATAATCTTTTATTAACCTTTCTAGGAATTCCCATTGCATCTATCGCTCTAAATTCATAGTTATTTTTTTGAGCAATTTTTTCTTCTGGTCCGCCCTTTATACCTACATATATTATCTCGGAATTTGGATTTTCTTCTTTTATTTTTTGTCCGATAGCAATGGCAGGATAGATATGACCTCCCGTACCACCACCTGATAGTATTACTCGCATTTTTCTTCCAATCTATTTACTAGAGTTTTAAACTCATCTCCCCTAATCTCATAGGATTTATACATATCCCATGATGCACTAGCAGGAGAGAGCAAAACCACATCTTTTTCTTCGCCTTTCTTGTAGGCAGTGTTGATTGCTTCTTTCATATCATCAACCAAAATATAGTTGACTTCATGTTTCTCACACAGTTCTTTTAACTTATACTTGGTTTCTCCCATTAATACCATAAGTTTGCCATTTTTCTTAAAAGCCTTCACAAAGTCAGTATAATCAATGTGCTTATCATAACCACCAGCTATTATAATTATTGGTCTATTAAAACTTTCTATAGCTTTCACTGAGCTATCGACATTTGTTCCCTTAGAATCATTATAAAAATCAATTCCTGAAAGAGTTCTCACATATTCAAGTCTGTGGGAAATTGACCTAAAAGTTTTAATTGCTTTTACTATATCTTCTAATGCAATCCCATATAAATAAGTAAGTAAAATCGCAGCCATAACATTTTCATAATTATGTCTACCTATTACAGATAAGTCTCTTACATCAAGGACTTCTCTATCTTTTATATCTTTATCTGTAAGATAAATTATATTATCTTTTAGGTAAAGACCCTTGTTAACTTCATTTAAACTAGAAAATTCATAAATTTGAGCTTTAAAATCTTCCTTATGTTTCATGGTAATTTCATCTTCGTGATTTATTACTAAAAAGTCGTTCTCATTTTGATTTGCTGCAAGTTTTAACTTGCTATCTATATAATCTTCAAATGATCCGTGCCAATCAATGTGGTCTTCTTTTATGTTTAAAATCGCTCCGATATGTGGTTTATATTTCGATGTATCATGGAGTTGGAAAGAAGATAGCTCTTCTACAAAAACTCCCTTTTTTTCATACATTTGCCACAAGATGCCTTCGCCAATATTACCCACAGTATAGGCATTTTTCCCACATTCATTAATAATGTGGGCAACCATTGAGGTTGTGGATGTTTTACCATTTGTACCAGTAATTGCGATTTTTTCTTTATCAGCAAAAAGTCTTTCACTTGCTTCTATATCTGAAATAATTTCATTATCTTTTTCTAAAATCCTAACGACCTCATCACTTGGTTTTATACCTGGAGATTTTATTACAAAATCTACTTTCAAATCATTAATCTTAGAATCAGAAATAGGGCTATAGTTATAGCCCTCAAGTTCTTTAATATTTTTCTTATTTTTATCGTAGGTGTAAACATCATATCCAAGCTTATCTAAGGCTTTAACTGATGATATTCCTGTTACCCCTAGTCCATAAACTAAAACTTTTTTCATATTAATGCCACCAAGGTTATTAAACATAGGATTGTGGATACAACCATAAATCCTGTTACAATTTTCTGTTCCTTATATCCTTTTAGTTCATAGTGATGGTGAATAGGTGTCATAAGGAATACTCGTTTCTTATTTCTGTGCCTATAAGAAGTTACCTGAATAATAACAGATAAGGTCTCCATCACGTAAACTCCTCCAAATATCACAAGATAAATTGGAATCTTTAAGTTAATGGCTAGGGCGACTATAGCTCCACCTATTGCCATAGATCCCGTATCTCCCATAAATACGCTTGCAGGATTTGAATTATAAATCAAAAATCCTAGAATTGCTCCAAGCATAATTATAGAAAATATTTTATTTGTACCTGTCTTTGCGATTATAGCAAGAGTTATAAATACTGGAATAGACACACTTACCAATAGTCCATCAAGTCCATCGGTTAGGTTTGTAGCATTTGTAGTTCCTACAATTATGAAAACCATAAGCGGAATTCCTATTACAGATACAGGCAAGTAATAATTTGTAAATGGTATCAATAGTTTAGTTATAGATTCTTTGTCATTAATAAAAGCTAAGATTGTGATTAATCCTGCTAGAATAATTTGCAAAACCAATTTTTGTTTTGGATTAAGTCCTTCAGATTGGTGGAGGATGAGTTTTCTAAAGTCATCAATAAAACCAATCGCTCCATATCCTAGCATCGCAATAATTAGAATAAGAGTTTCTAAATTTTTTGGAAGTAGAATTATACTCATAACAAGGGCAACCAGGATAAATATAATCCCACCCATTGTTGGTGTTCCTTCCTTGGCCATATGACTTTGTGGCCCAACTGTTCTTATATTTTGTCCAATTTTCTTTCTTTTGAGGATGGGAATTATGACTTTACCAAGTCCCATGCTCAAAAAAATACCAATTAATGCTATTAAATAAATATTATCCATCATACATCCTAACGGCAGTTAATTATTTTTATCGTTTTTGTAAACCATGCCCAAATCTTCGATAGCGTATCTTTGAATCCTATTTAAATCAATAGCTTCATCAAGATTATTTTGTAGTCTATCCCTAGTAAGTTCATAGCTTACTATTTCTGCCTGTAGTCTATTATACTCAAATTTATCATTTGACAAATTGATTTTTTTTACTAATAGGTAAACAGCCATAGTCAAAATCATGGCAAAGCATAGAAAAGAAATAGTGTATTTGACTTTTCTATCTCTACTTCTAATCTTATCTATTTGGTATGACCTTGTGACTTTTGGCCTTTCCTTTACCTTAAGCCTCACACGGTTTCTATTATTATTTTTTACTAGTCTTTCTTCAAAACGCTCAGCCATATCATATCCTTTGACATACTCTTAATTTCGCAGGTTTTGACCTGGAATTTTCTTTTAATTCATCAGATTTTGCTGTAATTGGTTTTTTGGTAATTATCTTTACCTTAGCCACATGGTTACAAACACAAACTGGTAGCTCTGGTGGACAAATACACCCTGTTGCCAGATCTTTAAATTTGTTTTTTACTATCCTATCTTCTAGAGAATGGAAAGTAATTACCTCAAGTCTTCCATCCTTATCAATAAAATCTATGATCGTATCAATAGCTTTTGATAAGACATCTAACTCTCTATTTACTTCAATTCTAAGGGCTTGAAATACTCTCTTTTCAGGATGAACTTCTGTAAATCTCGCAGATTTCATAACAATATTTCGGAGTTTGAAAGTGGTATTAATTCTTTCATTTGCACGAGCTTTTACAATATTTTTTGCTATGGCTTTAGAATACCTTTCTTCTCCATATTCAAAAAATATCCTAGTAAGCTCATCCTGAGAGTATTCATTGACAATTATCTCTGCTGTTAACTCATTTTGCCTATTCATTCTCATATCAAGAGGTCCATCGTGCATATAGGAAAATCCACGTTCAGGATTATCTATCTGATATGAAGAGACGCCAATGTCCATTAAAGCCCCATCTATTTTATTAAAACCTGCTTCCGATAAAACCTTGCCTATGTTTTCAAAGTTTGTATTGAAAAATACCTTATTGTCATAGTTCTTTAGGTTTTCAGAAGCCGCTTCAATGGCAGCTTTATCTTGGTCTACGCCTATTAATAGTCCCTTTGGTGAAAGTTTTTCTAAAATCATTTTAGAATGTCCTCCCTTGCCAAGAGTCAAATCAGCATAAATGCCGTCGGGCTTAATATTTAAATTTTCTACTACTTCTCTATAGAGAACTGGAGTATGTTCAAATTTCATATTATTCATCCATTATATCGGATAAATTCACCTCAACTTCATTTATATATTCATCCCAAATTTGTTTATCCCATATTTCTATAATGGTATTATTGCCAATTATCATGGCTTCATCTGAGATAGCGGCATAGTCCTTCAAAGATTTGTTAATCAAAATCCTCCCCTGTTTATCTAGGTTGACTTTGACAGTGGATGAGAAAAATAGTCTTTTTATCGCACGATTTTTCTTATTTTCATATACAAGTTGGTCAAGAGCGGCTGACCTTTTCTGAAATTCCTCTTCTGTATACACAAGAAGAGACTTTTCTGGTCCCTTTGTAAGGTAAAAATCTCCTGTAAGATCTCCCCTAAAGTCACTAGGTATCATTATTCTATTTTTACTATCCAATTTGTGGATATATTCACCTAGAAACATCTTTTACCACCTTTTACCACATTCTTCCACTTCATCTTTATTTTATCCTATTTAGCAGAAAAAAGCAAACAAAAAAGACCGATTTTAAAAACCGGTCGATTTCATGGATTATTTAAATTTTACTAACCTATCTTGTTTTTCCTTTTTCTTTTCTTTATAAAAATGTGGTGGGAGATTTTCTCTTTTAGCATATATTATTAAAGCTATACCCACTATCATAAATACTATTGAAACTAGCTGGGCGGTTCTAAGACCAAATACATATAGTGAATCTGTCCTTAATCCTTCGACAAAAAACCTCAACACACCATAAGCTAAGAAATAAATTCCCGTTTGAAAACCCTTGATTGGATTTTTCTTCCTGTAGATAACTAGGAATAAAAATATCAAAAAATCTCCAAGAGATTCATAAAGAAATGTCGGATGGACCTTTACTCCATCTATGATTATCCCCCACGGAAGATTTGTCTCGTAGCCATGAGCCTCAGCATTTGTAAAATTCCCCCAACGTCCAACAGCTTGGGCAAAGGCAAGAGATGGGGTCATGATATCTGTTAAATCAAGCATAGGTATATCTCTTCTTTTTCCGAAAAAATATAGAGCTATAAGTCCAAAAATTATACCACCGTGGATAGCAAGACCTCCTCCTCTTATATCAATGATTTCATTAAGATGCGAACCATAATAATCCCACTCAAAGATCACATACCAAATTCTTGCACCGATTACACCAATTGGTAGGATGGCAAAGAGGATATCATCGACGATATCAGCCTTATATCCCCTTCTTTCAAATTCTTTTTTCGCAAATATAGCAGCAACTAATATCCCTGCTACAATAATTACCCCGTACCAATAAACATCAAGTCCAAAGATAGAAAAGGCAACCCTGTCTATATCAAATTCCATCCTAGTCCTCGCTTGGAGTATCCCAGTTGTTATACACTTCTTGAACGTCATCGTTATCTTCAAGGGCGTCTATAAGTTTGTATAGTTTTTCATGGTGGTCGCTATCTACTTCAATTTCATTTGCTATATAAGAAATATTAGCTCTTTCGATTTCATAGCCCATTTCTCTAAGATTATCCACAGCATCATTAAAATCATTTACCTCTGTTAGAGCTTCGTAGTAACCTTCTTCGAGGTCTTCCACATCACTAGCTCCTGCTTCAAGAGCATCCATCATGAAGTCATCTAGATCTTTTCCTTCACCTTTTACGATGATTTCTCCCTTTTTCTCAAATAAAAACATTACAGATCCGTCAGTACCTAAATTTCCACCAAATTTATCAAAAATATGTCTAACATCAGGTGCAGTCCTATTTTTATTGTCAGTTAAGCAATCAACTATAAATGCAACTCCACCTGGGCCGTAACCTTCGTATATTACTCTTTCAAAATTATCTCCACCTGCATCTCCGCTTGCTTTTTTGATAGCTCTATCTATATTATCATTTGGCATATTGTCAGCTTTTGCCATCTCTATTGCGGTTTTAAGACTGGCATTATATTCAGGATCAAGTCCGCCTTCCCTAGCTGCTACTGTAATATTTCTAGCGTGTTTGGTAAAAATCTTACCTTTTTTAGCATCTTCCTTACCTTTTTTATTTTTAATTGTACTCCACTTATTATGTCCAGACATTTTCTAACTCCTCATTTCATAGAGCATTAGCTCTTCTTTTTTATTAATTTTTATATTTGCACTTGTCATATTGACTAGGTCTTCATAAAATTTATCAAACTTATCTCTTCTTACATAGATTTCAAAAGAAACTTCATCTGTATAGGATTTATTGATAACTTGATACTTTTCTTCATTTAGATAGTTTTCTATTTGACCTAAAATATTATAAGACAAGATTAATTCTACTCTCAAATAGTCTCTTTTGTAAAGGGCATTTGGTCCAACTGTATCAGCTACTCCCTTGGTATAGGAACGTATAAGACCACCTTTGCCTAAAAGTTTCCCGCCAAAATACCTTGTTACAACAACAGCCACATTAGTAACTTCTTCCTTTTCTAAAACCGATAGCATCGGCAGGCCCGCAGAACCTTGAGGCTCTCCATCATCGTTGTACCTTTTAATTTCTGGTTTTTCGTTAATTATATAGGCGGTGCAATTATGGTTCGCATCCTTATATTTTTCCCTAATTTCATCTATAAAAGTTAGGGCCTCTTCTTCACTTTCAACGTGCTTTGCTGTTGTGATAAAAACTGATTTATCAACTTCAAATTCTGATACTTCTGTTCCCTTTATTGTCTTATAATCATTAGGAGATGTAGGATTCATACTTATAAAAATCCCCCTTGCTTATTTCTAGCTTGATGATTGTACCATTCTCATCGTAGTTTGTTTCTAAGATATCATAATTTGTCATAAAATAATCAAGTACTCTACCTTTTTCAAAAGGAATGTGCATTACTACTTCTCTGTATTCAGATTTTATTACCTTGACTATCTCATCTCTCAATCGTTGAAGATCGCAATCATCCTTAGCTGAAATGAAAATTCTTTCATAATCTCTTTTATATAAAGAAGCCGCAGTAGAATCTTCTACCTTATCCATCTTATTAAAAACATAAATAATTTCCTTATCATCCATCTCTATTTCATCTAAAGACTTATCAATGGTTGATATTTGCCCTTCGATATTATTACTAGCATCAATTACGATTAGAAGCATATCAGCAAACTTAATTTCTTCTAATGTTGTAAGGAATGAATCATTTAATTCTTTAGAAAGATTGTCTATAAAACCAACAGTATCTGTTAGAGTGACTTTTGTGTTAGAAAAATCAAGCCTTCTCGTAGATGTATCAAGAGTTGCAAAAAGCAAATCATCAGAATAAACATATTTTTCTGTGCCAAATAACTTCATCATCCCATTTAAAATAGTAGACTTTCCTGCATTAGTATAGCCGACTAGAGAAATATTGTAGATATTATCTCTGGATTTTCGGTTTATTCTTTTGGTTTTTTCTATGTCTTTAAGGGCTTTTTCTAAGCTTCTTATATCTCTTTCTATAGCTCTCCTATCAGTCTCAAGCATGGTCTCCCCAGGTCCTCTAGTACCGATTCCACCAGCTTGTCGAGATAAATAGGCAAACCACTTATTAATCCTAGGAAGTTGATATTTTAATTGAGCAAGCTTTATCTTAAGTCTTGCTTCTTTCGTATGGGCTCTTTGGGCAAAAATATCCAAAATTAAAGATGTCCAGTCAACAACCTTAAGCTTTAGTTCTTCCTCAAGGTTATAAAGTTGGCTAGCCGATAATTCTACATCAAATATAATAGTCTTAACTTCTAATTTTTCTGCCAAATCCCTGATTTCTTCTAATTTTCCCTTGCCGATGTAATACCTGGGATTAACCTTACTTACAACCTGACTTACAAAGGCAACTGACTTGCCTCCTGCAGTATTTATAAGAGATTCTAATTCATATATTTTTATTTCTTCATCATCATCCTTATCAAGGACGTTGACTTGTATAACTTCTTGCATAAAAATCCTTTCCATTTCATTATACTTTTATCTAAAATTTAATAAAGGATGGAAGTTACCAGCAAAAAATGATAAAATAGAAGTAAGTAAAAAAAATTAAAACAAACGGAGGCCACATGACTAAAAAAATAGCCGCTATTATAATAAAAATCCTACTTATCACAATACTCTTTTTAGGATCTATTATGATAGTTTTTGCAGGTATAACAGGAGGAGCAATCCTTGAAGTTATGAAGACTGCACCAGAAATAGATGCTGATGCTATCAAGTACGAAATGAGCCAAAACTCGACTGTTGTAGATGAAGACGGCAATGAAGTTGATGCTATAGCAACCAGCCAATATCGTGAAATTGTTTCATATGATGATATCCCAGATAATTTGAAAAATGCCTTTGTGGCTGTAGAAGACGAAAGATTTATAGACCATAATGGTATAGATATTATTTCAATTTTGGGATCTATGGTAGAAAACTTTAAGGCAGGAGCCATAGTTCGTGGTGGATCAACAATTACCCAACAGCTTGCCAGAAACACATATCTCACAAACGATCAAACCTACGAAAGAAAGATAAAAGAAATTTATCTAGCACTAGAAATAGAAGACCACCTATCAAAAGAAGAAATCCTAGGAGCCTATCTAAACAGAGTTTTTATGGGACAAAATTCCTACGGTGTTCAAGCTGCTGCAAACACTTATTTTAATAAGGACGTAAAAGACCTAAACCTTGCCCAATGTGCTGCTCTTGCAGGAATAGTTCAATCACCATCTGAATATTCATTATATAAGGCAATTAAAACAAGTGAAGTAACTGATGAAAGAGTCCTAGGCGAGTTTACAATCGATGGTACTAAATATTCTGCAGTTTTTAATGAAAGTCCACTTAAACGTGAAAATTATGTACTAGATAAGATGTACGAACTTGGCTACATAAGTGAAGCTGAAATGAAAGAAGCAAAAGGCTTTGATATAGCAAAATCAATAGAACCTGCTGAAAGAGCCAACACAGAAATCACATCTTATTTTAACTCACTTTTAGAAAAACAAGTAGTTGCCAAACTTATGGAAAAAGAAGACATGAGTGAAAACCAAGCTTGGGATAGACTATATTACGGCGGACTTAAAATCACCACAACTCTTGATCAAGAAATGCAAAGAGAACTTGAAGATATTTATGCAAACTTCTCTGCCCACCTTATGGGAGATACATCAGGATGGGATGTTCCTCCTCTACTCAATATGAAATATGATAACTGGGGTAATATTGTCAATTCAAGTGGTAGATTGCTATATTATGCAAAGGGCAATTTCTTAAACGAAAACAACGACATAAGATTATCTGCCGATGATGCTCATAAAGATGATAATGGCAATATTGTTCTAACCACAAATAAAGCTTATCTTGACCAAACAAAACTAGTATTTAGAAACTATTATTCACTAGACGATACAAATCGTAACCTAAGAACCCACAGAGTTGGAGCCGTTGATCTAGGCACTAACAAAAATATCTATTTAGATGAGGATGAAAACATCGTAATCAGCAAAAATTTCTTAGATCAAAACGAGGATTTTATCAAAGCTTATGATGATGGAACTTTTTCAGTAAGTAAAGACTTTTACGATATGGACCTAGAAGGGGTCATCCAACCACAATCATCAACTGTAATAATAGACCACAAGACTGGTCACATCAAGGCAATAATGGGCGGACGTGACCAAAAAGGACAAAGAATCCTAGACAGAGCATCATCTGTCCCACGCCAACCAGGTTCATCAATGAAACCAATCGCAACCTACACCCCAGCCCTTGATAATGGCTTTAACCTAGCAACTGGAATTGATGACGTACCCTTTATGATTGATGAAGACGGAAAGCCTTGGCCAAATAATGTTTACGGCTACTACATGGGTGTAAAACCTCTTAGAGAAGCCCTAAAACTATCTATAAATACAACTGCAGTAGCAACCCTAGACAAGGTTGGTATTGACACATCTTTACAATATCTCAAAAACTTTGGCATAATCAAAGAAAATGGCAAAGATAACTTTGTAACAAGTGACGAAAATAGAGAAACAAACGACGAAAATCTCGCAGCTATGGGACTAGGTGCAATGACAAACGGCCTAACAGCCCTAGATATGACAGGCGCTTATGCAGCTCTTGCAAACGGCGGTAAATATCTTGAGCCACTTACATTTTCAAAAATAGTTGATTCTACAGGCAAAGTGTTATTTGAAGATAAAGATAAGATAACCCATGAAGTCACAAGCCCAGAAACAGCTTATCAAATCACATCGGCCCTAGAAGATGCTGGTAAATCTTATGGAAATATCTTCCTAAACGGAACAGAATTTGCCACAAAAACTGGTACTACTGATGACTATAATGACTTCTGGTGTCTAGGCTACACTCCTTATTACACAGTTGGTATCTGGATGGGATGCGACAACCAAAATATTTCCCTAACAGGTACATCTGCAAATCGTGCCGCACTTATGTGGAATGTAATAAATAATAAAATTCTTGAAGGTTATGAAGCAGCCCAATTTGATGTTCCAAAGGCAATTATATCCATGGAAGTTGATACAATGAGCGGAAAGCTTCCTACAAAGGCATCTTATGCTGATTCAAGAGGAACAGTTATTACAGAAATATTTGGACCAAATAATAAACCAACCGAAGAAGATGATGTCCATGAGTGGGCAAATGTTGACTCAAGAAATAACCTCTTGATAAGTGATATGACTCCTGAGGAATTTATGACAACTAGATCTTTTATAAATCCAAAAAGTAACTACGATCCAAATAATTTCAACAACATCTATCCAAAAGACTGGGGATACAGAGTACCAAAAGCTTACTCAAACCTTGGCTACGAAAAAGATGACGAAGACGATGAAGATGATGATGAAAAAGAAAAGGATAAAAAAGGAGAAAAACCTGAAGATGAAGAAAATGGTACAAATCCAGAGGAAAATCCTGAAAATCCAGAGCCTTAAGTAAAAGGGACTGCAAACGCAGCCCCTTTTTATGTGATTTCTTTTTTAAAAAAATCAATAATAAAATATTAATAATTAAAATTTCACAAGATAAAAGCCAGGATAAACCTGGCTTATAATCTTATCTTTTACGATTTTGGATTAATCCTAGGATAAATAATAAAATAACAGCACCGATTATGGCTGATATAATTTGAGAGAATTTTCCTCCCATATAATTACCTAGTAACCAGTTACCTAAATAACCACCTAATATACCTGTAAATATATTTGCAATACCGCCCATTTCGGCGTCTCTTTTCATTATTTTACTTGCAATCCAACCTGCAAGTGCACCTATAATTAATGTCCATAAAAATCCTAAACTTCCCATAATTCCTCCTTTTTTTGTGAAGTTTCTCTTCACATTATATATATTCCCGATTTTTTCATCTTTAAACACTAGAGAAAAAATTAGGCGAAAATTATAATGCATAAGGTATAATAAATATGGAAGGTGAACTATGGAAAAGATTAAAATTTTAATAATAGAAGACGAAGAAAGTATTAACAATATAGTAAAGTCCTACCTTGTCAAAGAAGGCTACGAAGTCTACCAAGCCTTTGATGGTGAAGAAGGTCTTAATAAATTTTTAGAAGAAGATATAGATTTGGTTATTCTAGATCTCATGCTACCAAAAATACTGGGTGAAGATGTGATTAAGGAAATAAGAAACAGATCTGAAGTGCCTGTAATCATGTTATCTGCCAAGGTAGAAGAAAACGATAAAGTGCAGGGCTTAAGGCTTGGAGCGGATGATTACATAACCAAGCCATTTTCAGCAAGAGAATTAATTGAAAGAATAAAAGCGATATTAAGAAGGATAGAAAAATACAATATTCCAAGAGCTGATATCATAAAAACCTTAGACGGTAGGCTTGAGATGGATCTTGAATATAATAGATTTTTTAAAGATGGTGTGGAAATATATCTAACAAAAAATGAATTCTCTATCTTAAAAACTTTATTTTCAAATCCAAACAAAATATATACCAGAGATGAAATTATAGAGATTACCTTTGGATATGATTACGATGCTTATGATAGAGCTATCGATACTCATATCAAAAACATCAGGCAAAAAATCGAAGATAACCCAAAAAAACCTATGTATATAAAAACTATTTATGGTATGGGCTATAAGTCTGGCGGTATAGATGACTACCCTCAAGAATAAGATTATAAAAAACTTTATAGCAGGAATCCTATCCTGTATTCTAGTTTTTTCTATCCTTATTACCCTCCTTGTCACAATTAATTACAATGACCTTTTTAAGGCTATAGACGATAAAAGACCCAAAGAGGTCGTTGAACAATTTACTAGACTAAACAATGACAAGGATATTAGCGGCGAATCTATGTGGACTTACCTTGCCAAGATGGCAGCTGACCAAAAAGTCGACCTTAAATACTATGATGAGAATGATAACTTACTTAAAGAACTAAATGGCCGTGACGAATCTGACAAATCCAAAATTTTGACCAAAGAATATAGTTTTATTGATGAAAACAACAATTCTAAAGCTGGTAAAATAGAAATTTATTACAATAGAGATTTCACTGGAGTAAATGAAATGAAAAATAACTTTACCCAGGCTGTTATCTACGCTATTACAATTTCCCTAGCTATTGGTCTTGTAATTGGAATTATTCTATCAACAAATATATCAAAACCAATCGTATCTATTGATGAATCAACAGTTGCTATTAAAGAAGGCAATTATGATGTTATAGTTGAGGATACAGATATTAGAGAAATAGAAAGTCTAAGAGATAATATAAATTACTTGGCAAATAACCTAAAAAAACAAGAATCAATTAGAAAACAGTACGCCCAAGACATTTCTCACGAGCTAAGAACTCCTCTAACCAACCTCAAACTTTATATAGAGGCTATGAAAGACGGAGTTGTGGAAGCAGACCAAGCCACCTTAGACATACTATCAAACGAGATTATAAGACTCGAAGGACTGGTTGTTGGACTAAAAAATACCTTTGACGAAAATGTTTCCTATGCTATTTTATCAAAATCTGATGTAAATCTAACAAATTTAATAGAAAATGTAGCTAGTTCTTTTTTAGCTAAGGCAAGGCTTAACAACATCAATATTTCAACACATCTAGATAAAGATGTAAGAATAAATACAGACAAGGATAAATTAAACCAAATTATCCAAAACCTTGTTTCAAATGCCATAAAAGCTATAGGAGAAGACGGGAATATTGATATCCATCTAAGGGAAACTGAAAAAGAAATAATCATAAATGTCATTGATACAGGAATCGGCATAAAAGAAGATGATATTCAAAGGATATTTGAAAGGTTTTACAGGGTTGATGACTCTAGAAACACCAAGGAAAACGGTGTAGGACTAGGTCTTGCTATAACAAAAAACTTTGTAGATGCCCTATCTGGCAAAATTATGGTAAAGTCAAAACTCGGTGAAGGCAGTGACTTCCAGATAACCTTTGAAAAAAATAACAGGGAGACCCATGACAAAAAGAAATAGAAATAATCCTAGTAGAAAAAGCAAAAATTCTAGAAAAAGTGCTATTAGAATTATAAAAGACAATGAAAATCTAACTCCAAGAGAAATCGCTAGGAGAAAAAGAGCTAAAAGAGAAAGAGAAAGAATATACCAAAGACGTAGGCTTGCACTAAGTGTACTAGGTATATTAATTATCATAATTCCAAGCTTTCTCATCTATAAAAAGCTAAACACCTATGGCAAAGAAGGCTATCCAGCTTTTAGAGATGAAGTTTTAGATGATCTATCAAAAACCGCTTTCGTATCATCCACAGAAGGACGAAGCTTAACAAGTGCTGAAAAAAACGCTGATTTTGATACACTGTACGAAACCATAGTGAAAAACTTTGCTGTTGACAAATCTAACTTAGAATCTTTTGAAAAATTCACACAAAAAAGCGATGAATATAGAAAAAAAATTACAAGTTCTAAGACTGACCAAGATTTCTTTATACTTTTGGGAGAATATTTGGCTATAATAAATGATTCTTACACAAAAATATTAGATAAGGAAAGCTACACTGACTTATTTGAATATTACAAAAATAAAAAAGAATCATCTATAAATGAAATTTTGGGAAATCCTCAAGTAGTTAATCGCTACAAAAGAATTATTAACGATAAAAATATCATCGAATCTTCTGTTGGCATAGAAAAAGGCTACGTTTTAAGAATAACCCTACCAAATTTTAAGGTTAATGAAATAGAAAAAATGATAGATGAAGTAATAAAATCGGTAACCTCTGCCCCAGGCATATCAACTATGATTATCGACCTGTCAGATAATAATTCGCTAAACAATCTATTTGTAAATGAATTTGCTAAATATTTTATCCATCAGGATTACAATAAGGAAGATTTGATTTTTTATAGGGGAAATTTAATAGAAAATACCCTAAAAGACATGAAAGCAGATGAAAATTCACCCTACCAAACAGCCTTTATCAAAAATACATCAAAGAGTTATAAGGAAAAGATTGAGCATTTTAACCTAGATTCTTATATGTATTACGATCCTGTAGCACTTAAAATCGTAAAAGATACAACATTTGCATCTAGAAATATTTATATATTGACAAACTCAAATACAGCAAACGAAGCCATTAAGCTAGCTTCAATCTTAAAGGATTCCTCAAACGCTTATGTAGTTAAAAACGCCCTAGATCCAAATCCAACAGCTGCAGATAGAATATATGAATTTCCACCAAGCCTATTTGCCCTAGATCACTCTGGCCTAATAATATCGCTAAATACAGCAAGGTCAGAAAAGCCAAATAGGTATATGGATTATAATCAAAGAATAAATTCAAAATATCCAATTTCATCCATGCTTTCTATTATTGGATAAATTTACGCAAAGAAATAGACCCAAAAGGGTCTATTTTAATTTCTTATCTAAAGTTTCTTACAGCGTATTCTTCACCTTTTCTACCAGCTATTGCAGAAATTGCAAGTGCTGCTACTAGTCCTAAGAATGTTAGAACTGAACCTAGTGAAACTGCATTTGATGCCTTATCAGCTGTGTCTTTAGCTTTTTCTGCTGTTTCATCAGCAGTGATTTTTGCTTCTTTAGCAAGTTCGTTAATCTTATCGCTTGCTTGGTTTATTGCTTTGCTTGCTTCTACAGAAGCTTTGTCAAGTTCATCATAGATGTTCTTACCGATTTCTTTAGCTTCTTGTTCAGATAAGTCAGAATTTTCTGCTACTGCATTTGCTATTGCATCTTCATCGGCTGCGTTTGCAATGTCTTCAGCTTTTTTAGTAAGTGATTTAGTTAGTTTGTCTACTTCTGCACCTGCGTTATCTGGGTTTAAAGCTATTTGTTTAACTGCAGCTGCTATTTCATCTTTACTTTCATTTATTTGACCTTCTATATAGTCAGGTTGTAGTTCAGCTACATCTGTATCAGCTAAGTATTTCTCAAGATTAGTTTGAAGTTCTTCTGTATCAACTTTTCCAAGGTCTTCGCCAGCTTTACCAATTCCTGCACTAATTGCAGAACCAGCAGCATTACCTGCACCACTTAATGCACTTCCTGCTACATTCGCAGCTCCTCCTGCTACAGCTCCTACTGCATTTCCTGCAACTCCAAGTGTTGTTGCTACAGCATTAAATACAAGAGTAAATAGCAATAAAACTGTAACTGCCCATGTGATTGCACCATGAAGTAGGCCAGTAGATCTTGCTGCATAACCTGCCACAAATCCACCTGCACAGAATGAAACAATTAAAGTAATTGCTGTCCAAAGACCAGTGAAAACACCTATTCCTTCAAATGGGTTAGCAGAGTTTGCTGAAAATATACCAAAGCCTAGAGCTGCTGTTAAAAGACTTAATACAGTAAATACTGCTGCGCCTGAAACTGCACCAGCTATTATAGATCCCCATGATAGGTTTCTACCAGCTTCTAATTTTCCTTCTCTTTCGATGGCAATTTCTTTTCTTCTTTCTTGACGATTTCTTCTTACTTTTTCGCCATTATTTTGATTATTTATATCGGTCATAATTCCTCCTAATAAATCATTCATCTTTAACGATGTAGACTCATTATACTATAGTATTATAGAATTTAAAGTTTTTATTAACTTTATTTAACTTTGATTTTAAAATATAAATTATCTCTTATTATCTCAGAAACCATATCCCTACCCTTGTGCATCTTCTTGATATTTTTTATATCTAGGATAATAACTTTTTCCCTTAAAAGTTTATTTCTTGCAGCATCTGTAAGATAATTCGAATTTATGATTAAAACTGGAACCAAATCATCCGCACCAGCTCTAAAGTCCTTTATCATTTTTGAAATATCTTTTTTTGACACTTTATGCCCATACTCATAATTTCTAATTTCCAAGGCAAAGCGCTTGTCATTCTTTTTTGCATAAAGGTCGAAACGATGACTTCTTTGATACTCTTCCTGATAGGGCTCAACCCAATAACCTGCTTTTCTAAAAGCTTCTGAGATAAATTCTTGACTAGATAAGTCAAAGAGTATCTTTCTTAGAGCTCTTAAAAGTCCCTCGGGATTTATCTTAAAAATCCCCCTGTATTGAATCTTGTCTTTGGAAAGTCTTTTTATATCAAAACCAATAAGTAAACCATGAACCACGTTAAAATTCCCGTGGGCAATGGCATTTCTCACGTGTCTTAAAAGGCTCATGGTTTTTGTCTCTCCATCAGCAAGAGCCATAACAATCTTTTGGTCATTTAAGCAGATTCCATCCCTAAAATCATCTACTATTTTTTCTTCGATTGAATCTGTAAATAAAACATCAATGTCCCTAAGCTTCATAGCTGCCATTAATTCTTCAAATATATAGTCATCGTATGCTAGATTTGTTAGCAGGTCTTCTTTTTTAGCCTGTTCTGAATTAATATTTGGGACATACCAAAGTAGGTATTTAATAGCTTCATCCAAGTTACTATCAAGTTTAATCGGTATTTCTTCATGTTTTATTCCATAAGAAATTTTATTTTTACATCTTTGTAGTTCAAACTTTTCGCTTAATTGCATATAATTCCTTAATTTATATTCTCTTATAAATATTTTCTTAAAGTTTTAGACCAATCACAAAATTTCCGTCTTTATTTTCCACAACTTCTATTTCAATGGCCAAGTCTTTGGCATATAGTTTTGATAGATATAAACCCATTCCTGTTGATTTATGAATCTTATCAACTTCACCTGTAAAGGCCTTTTCAAAAATAAAAGCTATATCCTGATCGGCAACTTTTGGTCCATTGTTTCCTATATATAGGTTCTTACCCTTATTTGTAATATTTATAACGCCATCACAATATTTTATAGCATTTGAAATAATCTGGGAAATGATAAATACAAGGGTATTTTTATCTGAAAATACTCTAACTTCTCCCACATCTTCTTTAATTATTATTCCCTCTTCGGCAATAAGCGGATAATAGGCTTTTATGGCTTCATCTAGACATTCCCTTATATATACTTCTTCCATCTTGTAGTCTTTTTTACTAGCATCAAGCCTTGCATAATAGAGAATCTGATTGATATAATTTTCTATATTTGTGTTTGCTAGGCTTAATTTATCAAGACTTTCCCTATCAAAGTCATTTTTATGGTTTTCAAGAAATAAATTTGCGAAGGCTAGAGGCGTTTTTATCTCATGGGTCCACATCTCAATAAAATTTCTATAGGAAATTAACTTTGCCCTTGATTCTTCCAGCCTTTTATCCTTGATTTTTATAGCTTTTTGATAGTCATCAAATATTTTTCCGTAATCTTCACCAAACTCAGCTATGAGCTGATCTTTAGTCATAAAAGAATTATTTACCAGAAAATCTTCTAAAAGTTCCTTTTTTCTCTCATTTTTAGTCTTTGTCAATTTCAAAGTAAATAAAAGTGCAAGTATCGTAAATAATATTATAAAAATTATAAAATTATCAATAAGATTTGGTCCTATTAGGTAGATTAAAAAAATAAATATTAAATCTAAGCCAATAAAGCCTAGAATCCACACAAAACTGTCTTTAAATGTACTATTCACAATCCTCTCCTAGGCCATAACCCTTGCCCCTTTTATTGTATATCTTATAAGGACTTAGATTTTTTAATTTCTTGCGTAGTCTTGTTATATTTACTTGGAGGATATTTTCGTCAATGTATATAGTTGACCAAACAGCTTCAAGGAGGTCATTTTTAGAAACAATCTCAGGATATGATTCCATAAGCTTTTTTATAATATCAGCTTCTGTTTGTGGGAGAATCAAGTAGGAATCCTTATAAGAAAGCTTACAAGTTGATAATTCTAGACTTAAATCTCCTACGCTTACTATATCTTGAAAATGATCAAAAAGGTCTAGAAGTTTTTCCATCCTTAAAATAAGTCTCCTAGTATCAACTGGCTTAGCAAGATATTCATCTGCCCCTATCTCAAGACCCTTGATTTCATCTTCTATGCCTACCCTAGATGTAAGCATCAAAACCGGAATATTTGACTTCTCCTTTATATCCCTGCATATATCAAAGCCAGAAATACCTGGTAGATTTATATCTAAAATAACTAGGTCAGGGCTTTGATCTAAGGCAAATTCAGTTGCTCTCAGGAAATTTTCTACACTTAATACTTCATATCCCTTGTTTTGTAAAAATTCTTTAAGTTCATTTAAAAGGTTCCTGTCATCTTCAATTATTAAAATTTTCTTCATAATAAACTATCCTTTCAAAACTCACCCTTATTATAAATCGCAAAAATATGCTTATTAATATTAAAAAAGCAAGACCAATTATAGTTAATGTCCCCATTATTTTACCAAATTTAAGTTTATAAAATATATCTGATGTGAAAGGTGAGTTAATAAATAAAAATGCACTAATAAAAATTGAAACTATACCTACAGTAAAAAAAAGTATTGTGTGTTCTTTTCTAATAATGGATTTAATTTCATCCATATCTTGGCCCATCAAAGTTAAAATCTTTAGTTTTTCTTTTGATTTTTCAAATAGAATAAAAATTCTTATTGTAAAAAAACTTAGGCCCGCAAGGATAAAAATTAAACTTAAATAAAAATAAGTATAAAGGTTTTCAGTAATCTTTAAAATTGCATTTTTTGCCTGCCATATATAAGATTCGTACTTATATCCTCCATTAATAAAAGCTTCTCTTAGTAAATCAGAACCTTTCGAAAAACCAAAAGAATTTATGAAATCTTTTGATAAATTCACATTGTAAGCGAAGGGATTTTTCTCACCAATCAATCTTTCATATAGCTCGTCTCCTACTACAACCATACTAGATAAGCCAATCACATCATTAGAAAATATCCTATTTGATTTTACAAAATCTCTAACTTTATAATCTTCTCCCTCTATTTTTACAAACAAGTTTTCCCTATCTAAGGTATCTTCAAGGGCATATTGCTCGTTTTCACTTTCTGCAAGAAGGATAACTTCATTTTTTTCTAAACTAATATCAGTTTTATAAATTTTATTAAAGGAGGATTCCTTTAGCAAAAATCTAGGTTCAAAGAAAAATGCACTCCTAGTAGACTTATCTAGCCCAAAATTGTCTTTAACACAATCTGTAAGGTTTGTAACATCTATGCCGCTGTATTCATAACCATAAACAGGATAAATATCTCCAATCATTTGTTTCATATTTTCATCATTATATAAAAGATCTACTTTTTCTTTTGAATCATACAAGGTAAAATCAGCTGGTCTTTCCAAAGCATTTTTAGAGAAGATACTAGTAAGAATAGTATACGACAAGACGTATATTCCAACTATTAACATAAAACTAGTGAAGATAAGCGACATCTTATCTTTCTTAAAGGTTAGAGCCAAGCTTTTTCTAACAATTAAGTCCTTATTATTTGTTAAAAGAAGAATTCTAGATAAAACAAAGAAAAAAACAAACAAAAATAAGGTTGTAATTGCCACAATGAATATAAGTTCACCCTGATACAAATGTCTATTTAGTAACATCCATACCATAAATAGTGCCAAAAACAAAAATGAATTAGACCTTGATTTTATCTTTCCCCTAAAAATTAAATCTGGAGTTTTTTTATAAAAATCCCTCACTATAGTATGGATTGACAAACTATTTAAAATCAAGCTTACAAAAAATGTTAAAAATATAGCCTTAAACGAAATACTAAAGGAATGGTAATTTAGACCTAGTTTTAATATTTTAGCCGTAAATAAGTTTATAAATTCATTAAAAAAAATAGATAAAGATATCCCCAAAATGTTGGCCCTAAAAAAATCTTTTATGGAATCTTTAAAAAGTATTTTAAATAATCTCTTCTTGCCAACTCCTTCCGCCATCAAAAGTCCAAGGTCATCTTTCCTCTCACTTATCATGTAAAAACTCGCATAATAGATCAAAACAAAAATAAAAACAAGCGATACTAAATAAATTAATCTTATTGTATCTAGGAGGTAGTACCTATTATCTTCATAAATATAAGAAAAAACTTCGGACTTATCAATTGATAAAATTATGTAGGAGGTGATGGAAGTTATAATTAATATTAAAAAATAAAGTTTCTTACTAGAATCATTTCTTTTCATCTTATTAACTTTCTATCTGCATTTTCTATCCTTAACAAAAATTCATCCCTGCTTTCGTTTTCTTTGCGCCTTAGTTCATTGTAGATTTGACCATCTTTTAGAAATAAGACTCTATCCGTAAAAGATATCGCCCTTAGGTCATGGCTTGCCATTATGATTGATTTTTTATGGACCTTGTTAAAAGTTTTTAGAAGTCTTAGTACATTTTGACTAAGCTTCGTATCTAGTGAACTAGTTGGCTCATCTGCCAAGATTATTTTCGCATCTTTAATCAAGGCTCTCGCAATAGCAACTCTTTGCTTTTCGCCACCTGATAGGCTTTCTGGATATGAATCAAGGATATCATCAATCTCTAATATCTTTGCAACCTCATCCACCCTATCTTTATTGATTGGTTTTTTGGAAATTGTGAGGGGGAGAATTATATTTTCATAGCAAGTGAGAATATCAATTAGTTTAAAATCTTGGTAGATATAAGAAATCACATTTTTCCTATAAAATGAAATCGCCCTCCTCTTAAAAAGGGAAATATCTTTATCATAATAGCAAATAGAGCCCTTGTTAAAGGACCCTGTACTTGCAATAGAATTTAGAATAGTGGTCTTGCCTGATCCGGACTTACCCATAAGTCCCAAAAACTCTCCCTCAAGAAGATCAAAATTTAGCTGGGATAAGACCCTCTTATCTTCCTTGCCATAATATTTTTCAAGATTTTCAACTTTTATAATTCTCTCAAATTTCATTACTTTCCTTTAGTTTTTTATTTGACCTAAATCATCAACCCTTGTATAAGTATCTTTTAGATCTAGGAGTTTTTCGTATATTTCATTAACATCTGTAGTTTTTGAAACAAGAACGTCCTTCCATCTGCCTTGGCTATTGTCGGTAAGTGACTCAAGCCAATTTCCCTCTAGGTCATAAATATCATATGAACCCTTGTTTAAATCATCAAGGCTAGTTACCTTATAGGTGTCGCCAATCTTTTCAACATTTTTATCATAGCCACTTAGGAATTTTTCATAAATTATTTCTTCATTTATAGATATTATATCATCTTTTTTTGAATTTTTGCTATAATCGTAAGTATCTGTATAGTAGATTTCCTTCCTAGTATCTACCCAAAATCGTTCGTTGCCTTTTCTAAAAAAGATTGTGCCATCAAGCCTGCCATCAATATCTATAGCGTTTTTCATATCACTGGCTTGGATTCTCTCATAAGATTTTCCTGTATCTAGATTTGTTATTTCCCTGACAGCCAGACTTGGATCTTCGTCCTCATGGTTTAAGATTGTTTGTACAAATTCTTTTTCTACCCCGTCTACTTTCTGTAGGTATTCCTCTACCTTAACTTTCCTATCTCTTGATTCATCTTCATAGTCTTTTTGTCCGATAGATCCTGATGCCTTTAGGAAAATTCCTCCAAATACTATTAGACCTATAAGCAACATTTCCTTTGCGTGTTTCATAATATCCTCCTCGTATATTATAGTTGTAGTAATAAACACTACATTTTGTTCTCAATC
>URUJ01000004.1 GCA_900551095.1 uncultured Anaerococcus sp.
TTTTAATGCTACTGATACTAAGATTTCTAAACGTGGTTCTCCTTATCTTAGACGTTCTATTTGGCTTGCTGCTAGTGTTGCTGCTTTTAAAGATCCTGCTTTGTCTGTTTATTATCAAAAACTTAGACAAAGGGGTAAGGCGCATGGTACAGCTATTGGTGCAGTTGCTAGAAAACTTACTAACATAATTTTTGCTGTTTTAAGGGATAACAAAGCTTACATACCTAATATTTAGTTGTTATTTAATTGTTATTTAATTTTTCTAAGCCTAAACTTTAGGCTTATTTGACGTGCCATAAATTACAAGATTAATTATTATTGATTTTTTTCTTGACATTTGATAGCTGGTCTATTTAATGAACATACAATCTCCGAAGGAGAAAAATCTATATTTCTTACCAACTGCATCATTATAAGCGTTTAGAATTATATCCTTACTAGTAAATGCTGCAATTAACATTATTAGTGTTGATTTTGGAAGATGGAAATTTGTTATTATTGCATCTACGACTTTAAACTCAAAACCTGGATAGATAAAAATGTCTGTCCAACCTGAATCCGCACATATCTTGCCGTTTTTTTGATATACTGCCTCCAAGGTTCTTATAGAGGTTGTTCCAACAGCGATTATTCTCCTACCTTCTTTTTTAGCTTCATTTAAAATTTCTGCAGTTTCTTCACTCAAGGTATAAAATTCTGAGTGCATCTTATGATCTGTTATCTCATCTTCATTTACCGGTCTAAATGTCCCGAGGCCAACGTTTAATGTTAGATAAGCAAGTTTAATTCCCTTTGCTTCAATTTCTTCTAATAATTCTTTGGTAAAATGAAGTCCTGCTGTTGGTGCAGCTACAGAACCCGGATTTTTCGAATAAACAGTTTGATAATCTTCATTATCCTTTAATTTTTCTTTAATATATGGTGGAAGTGGCATATTTCCAAGTCTATCAAGGATTTCATTAAAAATACCCTCGTAATAAAATTCTACAATCCTATTTCCGTCTTCCTTTATTTCTAATACCTTGCAAGATAGTTCTTCTGAAAATATTACCTCGGTTCCTATTTTCATTTTTTTGCCTGGTCTTACAAGAACTTCCCATTTTGATCCTTCAGTATTGTTTAATAAAAATACTTCAATTTTTTCTTCCTTTTCTGGTCTATGACCAAAAAGTCTTGCAGGTATTACTCTGGTGTCATTCATTACAAGTACATCGCCTGCTTGTAAATAATCGATTATATCATAAAAGTATTTATCTTCCCTATCTCCAGTATTTTTATCTAATACCATCATCCTTGCTTCATCTCTATTTTTTGTTGGATGTTGGGCTATTAATTCTTCTGGTAAATTATAGTCAAATTCGTTTGTTTTCATCTATCCCTCGTATTTTAAGCCATAGTGCTCGTAGGCTTTCCTTGTCAAAACTCTTCCTCTTGGTGTTCGTGTTAAAAATCCAATCTGTAATAGATATGGTTCATAAACATCTTCTATGGTCACATTTTCTATGCCGGTAGATGCTGCGATGGTATCTACTCCTACAGGTCCACCAGCAAAATTCTCATACATTGTGAGTATTATTTTTTTATCCATAGTATCTAGTCCCATTGGATCTATTTCAAGTAACTCTAGACCATTTTTACTTGTCTCATAGTCAATTTTATCGTTAGCTCTTACTATGGCATAATCTCTTACTCTTTTTAATAATCTATTAGCAATTCTAGGGGTACCCCTAGACCTTTTTGCAATCTCTACCGCTCCCTTATCATCAATTGGTATATTCAAAATACTTGCAGATCTTTTTACAATTGTGGTTAAGTCAGTAGTCTCGTATAAATTTAATGATAAGAGCACACCAAATCTATCCCTTAATGGGGCTGAAAGCATACCTGCTCTAGTAGTAGCACCTATAAGAGTAAATTTTTCTAGATCTATTCTTATTGATTGAGCATTTGGACCCTTACCTACGATTATGTCTAGAACAAAATCTTCCATGGCAGAGTACAATATCTCTTCTACAGATCTGTTTATCCTATGGATTTCATCTATAAACAATACATCTCCTTCTGCAAGATTTGTTAGTATAGATGCAAGATCTGAAGGTCTTTCTATTGCAGGTCCACTTGTAACTCTCAGGTTTACTCCAAGTTCATTTGCAATTATTGTTGAAAGAGTTGTCTTTCCCAAGCCAGGAGGTCCTTGAAGAAGAACATGGTCAAGGGGTTCTTTTCTTGAAAGTGAAGATTTGATAAAAATATCAAGTTTCTCTTTAGCCTTATCTTGTCCAATATAGTCTTTTAACCATCTTGGTCTTATAGAATTTTCTTGTTTAAGATCTTCAATTTGTTCATTAGATCCTACTATTCTAGCATTTTCATCAAACATACTCACACCTAAATAAGTCTCTTAAGACTTTCCTTGATTAAAGCTTCTAGGCTTAGGTCATCATCTCTTAGCTCATTTAAAACTCTTGCTATATCATTTTCCATATAACCAAGATTTTTAAGGGCTTCTTTAGCTACCTTAAGATTATCATTTTCAATTGGTTTTACTTTATCAATCTTATCAACATCTGGAATAGCCATTTTCTTAACCTTATCGACTAGTTCAAGGATAATTCTTGAAGCAGTTTTTTTACCAATCCCCTTTGCTTTAGTAAGGGTGTCAATATCATTATTTACAATAGCTATTTTTATTTCATCAGCAGAAATAGATGAAAGCATCCCTAAAGCAATTTTAGGTCCAATTGTCGATACAGAAATTAATAACAAGAACATTTCTAGTTCGTCTTTTGAATAGAATCCGTAAAGAGAAATGTCATCTTCCCTTACTTGCATTGATGTATATATCTTATATTCATTATTTATTTGAATGTTTGAAAGACTTGTTAGAGTTGAATTTATAAAAAATCCCATGTTATTATTTTCAATAATAAATCCATCTTCACTAATAGCCTTTACGTCACCTTTTATGTAAGAAATCATTAATTCATCCTATACTGTTGTTTAAATTTTTGACTAAGCACATGACAAAGTGCAACAGATAAGGCATCTGCTGCATCATCTGGCTTAGGAATTTTCTTTAAATTTAAAAGAGTCGTTATAGTAAGCTGCATTTGCTGTTTACTCGCTCTTCCATAACCGGTTATTGCTTGCTTGATTTGTAGCGGTGTATATTCATAAATATCTAAATTATTATCCTCAGCACATAAAACTTGAACACCTCTAGCATGACCAACTGTAATAGCGGTTTTTACATTTTGATTGAAAAACAATTCTTCTATAGCAAACTCATCTGGTTTATATTCTTTGATAATTTTATCTAAATTATCGTACAAAATCTTTAGTCTTTCTGGCGTTCTTGTCTTAGATGATGTGGTAACTACACCATTTTCTAATACTTTAACCTTATTTGTTTTAAATTCAACCACGCCATAGCCCATGATGGCTATACCTGGATCTATACCTAATACTATCATAACAATATAAAAAGGGCTTAAATAGCCCTATTGATACCTTTCAAATACTTCTCTTATCAAACCCCTATAGTAATACTCAGCATATGTATCAACAACGGACCTATATAGGTAATTGACTGTTTTCTCGTATATCTTTTGAGTTTGTTTGGTTGTTATATCTTCTGTAAATATACTCTCTTTATTAAATGTTAATTGCTTATGGGTCAACATATCTATAGCGTATATTTTTTTTCTTAAAACTATATCAGAAAATTTATATATGTCACGTCTTAAATTTGCAACAAGTTCCCTGTTAGAGAAAATAATATCTTTCATGATATTACCTATTTTTACTATTTCTCTATCATCTCTATTATAGTAAATATTTGATTCATCTAAAAGAAAATCAACACCAAATGATTCTATCATCAAAAACTCAAGCCTATCAATGGCTTTTTTTGACCTAAAGGCTCTGTATTGGGCTTTGATTGATATGAGATACTCATACCTATCTATATCTCCACCTATATTTCTACTTAGACTATTGATTATTTCATCAATATCCACCAAATTCCAGAAATATTTTTTTAAATTCTTAAAACAATATTCCTTACTATAATAGGAATGTTTGCTAAAATTAATAAAATTTCTATCGTATAATAAAGACATAAGGGTATTTAAAGAGTATATATCTTCATCTACTAAATAATTATATTCAAGTTTTTCGATTACTGGAATAGCCTTCCTTAATTCTGTCTTCATTATTCTACCTCGACTACTATTTTATCATAAAAACAAAGTCTTTTATTTAGATATATTTATTAAGAAAATAAAAAAAGCTAAATGTGAGGAAAAAATATTCACTAATAACTAATTAATGAATATCTCTTTAGTTGTTTTAGCTTTTTTCCAAAAATAAATTTAAAAAAATTCATTAAAAATAATTTTAAAATTTTAAAAATTCTACAGATAAATCCTTAAGAGCAAAATTATAGTTAACATCTTTTCGCTCAATATTTATCACCGCTTTATTTCTTAGATCAATATCCTTATACAGATTATCAATTAGTTCGAAAGATGGATTTATTGCATGTGGATTTCCTACAAGTTGAAACATTGTGATATCCCCATTTGTATCACCATATGCATAAGATTTACTAAGATCAATATCATATTTTTCTCTAAGTTTCCCTACGGCAGCAAGTTTACTTTCTCCATCCCACATAGGTAATACTTTACCAGTAAATTTATTATTTTCATCAAAAATATATGATGTTGAGATAGAATCTGTAGCTTCATAAAGTTTTGAAAAATCATCTACCAAAAAATCAGGAGAACCTGATATAAAAAATATTAAGTATCCATCTGCAATATGTTTTTTAACAGCATTTCTTGTGATATTATAAACTTTATCTTTATTTTCTTTTAGTACAATCTGAGCATACTTATCTACAACTTCTTTATCAAGACCAACCATAGCCCTCTGATAGGCTAAGGCCGATTTTTCTAGGTAATCTTCATAAGCTCCAAGCCTATTTTCGTATTTACTATATAAAGGACCTATCTCATCAGTCCATATTTTCCTATCTAGAATTCCTGCGTCTACAAGTTTTAGAAAATGTTCTACAAGCAAAGAATTTCTAAAAAGTGTACCATCAATATCAAAAAAAGCTGCCTTATTCATCATTATTACCCTTTGTTCTTTTCCTTCTCGCTTTAAAAGTTTTTTTACTGCTTGCCTGTTCGTGCTCAGGTTTTTCTTTAATATCATCTTCACGTCCCATATTTTTTCTAATAGATATTATTAAATCTATAATAAAACCAACACAAATACCGACTAAAGCTGCACTAGCTAAAAACACAGAAATCCAAGCAGTATTTAGTCCCCTAGGACTATTAAAAATACTTATAGAATAAATACCTATAATAAGAGCAACAATTCCAATTATTATGGAAGGCAAAAATTTAAGTATTTTTCTTTTATTTATAAAATGAATTATTACAGTAATTATTACATTCATTAGGGCTAGGATGGGTAGAATCGCTAACCTTGAGGAATATTCACTTATTAAATTTATTATTCCGCTCATTTTTTCTCCTTAGTCTAGTAATACCTTTTTTGTTTCTATACCTTTGCTATCTATATCCATGATAATTGCAGAAGCGACTCCATCTCTAGGTAAACTCGCTGATCCAGGATTTAATACCAGGATACCCAAGCTTTCTAATTCTATATACCTATGTATATGACCAAAAATAGCAATATCACATGAATTATTTTTTGCTTTCTCTAGCAAATTTTCCAAAGAAAAATCTACATTTTCCTTATGACCATGAGTCAAATAAATCCTATGACCCTCTATTTCTATGATTTTGTAATAGGGTTCATTGCAGTAAAAGTCATTATTTCCTTTAACTACATAATAGCTGACACCTGTTTCATAATTTATTGATATACAGTCTTTAACACCATCACCTGCATGAATCATAAGATCAATGTCATCACGACTTAAAATAAAATCCGATATTTTACCATAATAGCCATGGGTATCACTAGTTATTAATATTTTCATATCTTTCTTCCAGGAACTTTTTAAATTCCTTCATGGCAAGCCCTCTATGACTTATTTGATTCTTAAATTTTATATCCATCTGTGCTAGGCTTTTATCATATTTTTTTACATAAAATAATTTATCGTAGCCAAATCCACCATTTCCTAGCTCTTTATTAGCAATAGTTCCATCAAGTCTTCCTTCAAAATAATAATCCTTACCATCCTCATCTATAAAACAGATTACTGTTAAAAAGTAAGCATCTCTACAGTCTTTATCAGCTAATTCTTCTAGGAGTTTATCCCTATTATCTTTATCAGTAGCATCCTCTCCTGCGTATCTATGGGCATATATTCCAGGTCTATTATCTAGTGCCTTAACAAATAGACCAGTATCATCAGAAAAAACTTTTCTCTTGGTTAATTTATATAGTTCACTAGCCTTTTTAAAAGCATTAGCTTTTAAAGTTAGACCATCTTCTACTACATCAAAGCCTTCTATACCAATATCTTTTGGCATAACTACTTTATCATTATCTAAAAGTAATTTTACTTGTTCTAATTTATTTATATTATTACTTGCAAAAACTAATTCCATATCTTCTCCTAATAAAATAATATCAAACTTTTAGCCCTCTAGTCAAAATTTTATTTTTCAATTATTGAATTGTATTTTTCAAAGGCTTTTTCCACATCAGTAGCATTGGAACCTAGATATTGATCAACACTAACAATAGTAGCTGGCATCCTTGTTGCGATTGCATATACAGGAGCTTTTTCAATAATCCCATCTTTTATTCTATGAATCAATATTTCATCGGGCGTTTGAATTAATACATATCTTTGATTTGCCAAAACTAAATAGTCTTTAAATTGAGTATTGATATTATAAACTTGGTCTCTATTTATTGATGAATTATTTGGGTTTAGAATTGAGTTTCCTATAGCTATGTCTATGTTAAAGAAATTTTGTACAAATTCATCCCCGTCTCCCTTATATATTGACGATTGAAAAGCCCAAATTCCTTGATTTCTTACTATACCAAAATTGGTATTATCAAAACTTAAATCTTTTGGGTCTGTCTTAGGAAGATTCTTGTTTACTTCGTCTTTGACCTTATCTTTAAAAATCAAATCACTTTGATCTTCTCCAGTAAATTCTTCAATAGACATAAATTTACTTTCTGCTATATTAGCTGTTTCCATCAGTGCATATTTTCTAATTGGGTTAGCATTATCATCATTAGTATAATCAATAGACACAAAATCCTTTGAAATAAAGTTTAACCTCATATTTAAATTTATGTCCTTAAAAGTATAATTTTTTAAAAGCAATTCATCATTTTCTTTTTCTAATACCTTAACAGGATACGCTCTGATTTCGTCATATAAATCAGTGAAGTTGTTTATATCTGAAGAAACTCTCCAATATTCATCTTGATTTTTTATAAAAATATCTTCGGCTTTTTGGTATTTTATTGTTTCATCTGGTTCTACCCTAATTAGGTAGGTGTAGTATTTATAAAGGGCATTATCACTATTAGGATCTATCCTCTCTCTTACTCCTAAGAGCAAAGATAAATCTTCAGCTATATCTTCCCCTTCTTCGTTTGTTGTTCTCTCCTTAGAAGCGAGTTTAGCGTAAGAATCTTGTACTTTTGGGTCTACCTTATCTGATATTTTCTTAAGACTTATGATATTTTCATCCTTAATTAGAAATAGATATTTATCTCCTGTGATTATCAAATCTCTAGAAAATAGTTGACCTTGCGAAGCATTGATTACTACAACATTTCTGTCTTTAAAATCAGATTTTATATCGCTCCCTCTATTTTTTAAATAATCAGATAATTTTACATACTTGGAACTAAATGTTGGTGGAAAAGCATAGGAATCGTTAATAGCTACTAAATTTTTATTAATATATAACTTGTCACCTAATTTTATATTATAAGATTTTTCTTCTAAATTATTACCTTTAACTTCAACGACTTCCCAAGTACCTTCAATCATTGGGTTATCCTGTTTTGGTGTTTGGATTAAATCACTTAATTCATCCTTGCTGGTTCTTCCGCAAGAAGAAACAACAATTGATAAAACTGAAATTAAAAATATTTTAAATAGTCTTTTCATTTTCTAGCCTCGGTAATACTACGCTAACAATTGTACCCATGCCATATTTTGATTTAATTATAAGTTTGCCACCATGAGCTTTTACTATTTCCTCACAAATTGATAGTCCCAAACCAGTTTGAGATTTAGAAGATGAACCCTTATAAAATTTACTTGCTACATAAGAGATTTCGTCCTCCTTTATTCCTTCCCCATCGTCTTTTACGCTGATTTCAATATCATCACCATCTAAATCTACAACTATATCTATATGTCCGCCTAAATCTGTAAATTTAATAGCATTATCTATGATATTTATAAATACTTCTTTCATCCTATTTATATCAGCATCTATAAACAATGTTTTATAATATGTTGTAAAAGAAAATTTGATACCCTCAGATTGGCACCTCGGAGTTAATTGTGTATGAACCTGCTTTACCAAATCTACTATATCAATTTTTTCCTTATCGTATTTGAAAGTACTTGAGGATAATCTAGAGAAATCTAGTAAATCTTCTACCATCATAGATAGTCTATCTCCTTCAGATTCTATAATTTTTAATCCCTGGCTAACCATATCGGGATCTTTTTGAATAGTTTCTGATTGGAGAGTTATGGCCCATCCTTTTATAGAAGTAAGCGGAGTCCTTAATTCATGTGATACAGAAGAAATAAATTCATTTTTCATATCTTCTCTTTTGACTATATTTTCACTTAATAGGTTAATTGTTGAAGCAAGTTCTGATATTTCATCACCTCTTGAATCATCAGCTTTGATTGAGTAATCACCCTGGGCCAGTTCTTCTGAAACCCCTATTAATTTCTTGATTGGTTTGACAAAATTTTTCGCAGCTATAAATGATACTAATAGAGCTAATACACATGTAATAATTCCAAATAAAACATATATAAAAACGTCTTTATTAATTTGTTTATTAACCCTATCCATAGAACTTGTTAATCGTATTATTCCCACTTGTTGATCAGAAGCTTTTAAAGGATAAGAAATTGATAAAACTTGTTCTTTAGAATCTAAATTTGTATCTTTATTTATTCCTGTGGAGCCTTCTTTTGCATCAATAACATCTCTACTGTCTAGTGGTGTTCCAATTGCTGAAGATGCTATTGAATCAAATAATACAACACCAGAATTATCTAGGATTTGTACTTGGCTATTATTTTGCCTATAAAATAAGTTTTTATCCCCAATTATTACCTCTTGTAAATCATACCTTGACATATAGGATGAATATTGAAGCTGGCTTATCCTCGCCTGATTCTTCATAGATGATATAAGCGAGGATTCATAATAATTTTTAATGGAGTTGTAAGCAAAAATTTCAAAACCAATTACAATAGTTAGCACAAAAAGCATTATTATTTTAACAACAGTATATTTAATGCTTCTTGACTCTATAAGATGTTTAGTTGTAGTGGTAGTTTTCTTTAAATTTTTACTTATTTCCATCTATATCCAGTTCCCCATACAGTCTCTATGAATTCCGGTTTCGCAGGATTTTCCTCTATTTTAGCTCTAATTCTTCTTATATTTACATCAACAATTTTAGTATCATTACTATAATTGTCGCCCCAAGTCTCTCGCATTATCTCATCCCTAGTCATAGCCTTACCCTTATTTTTGATAAAGTATTCTAAAATTGTAAATTCTGTAGGAGTTACATCAATTTCTTTTTCTCCTTTAAAGAATGTTTTGGAATAGATATCCAAAGTAAATGGACCATCAGTAAGACTTTTTATTTCCTCAGATTTTTCTCCTCCTGGATTTAGGTTAACTCTTCTCATTAGAGATTTCACCCTTAAAATCAATTCTTGTGGATTAAATGGCTTTATTATATAATCGTCTGCACCTTTTTCTAGTCCAAGGATTTTGTCTATATCTTGACTTTTCGCAGACACCATTATAATCCCAGTCATAGGAGACATATCTCTTATTTTTTCACAAACCTCATACCCACTTATACCTGGAAGCATAATATCTAGGATTGCAACGGCAGGCTTTTCTTCCTCAAAGATTCTAAGTGCCTCTTCACCACTAGCAGCTTCTACAGTTTGGTAACCTTGATAGTCAAGGTTTATTTTCATAAATTGTCTTATTGGATCTTCATCGTCTAGTATAAGAATTTTATTATTCATTATCCATCCTCTCAAAAGCTATCTTAGCCGCTCCAATTACTCCTGCATCATTTAAAAATTCTGCCGGTCTAATTTCTATATTATATGGTTTATTGCAGTAATTTTTAAACTTTTCTATAGTTCCATCCCACCATATATCCTTAGAATTAATTACACCACCACCAATAACTATTGCTTCTGGATCAAAAATATTTCTGAGTGACGCCAAGAAATATGCGAGATTAGATTGATAATTTTCTAAAACTTCTTTAGCTTTTTCATCTTTATCAACAAGAGAAAAAATCTCTTTGCCAGTAAGTCTTTTCCCAGTAAGCCTAAAATAATCTTCACTAATCGCTGGTCCTGCACAATAAGCCTCTGCGCATCCATATTGTCCACAAGTGCAATAATTCCCGCCTGGATGAAGCATCATATGACCAAGTTCAGCTCCTTGAAAATGTGCTCCTGTTAGTAAGCCTCCATCTTTTGTAATAACTGCGCCACCAAGGCCAGTTCCTAGTGTAATCATAACGACATTATCAAAATCTTTGCACGCACCTATCCATTTTTCAGCAATTAAAGCTATGTTTGCATCATTTTCAACAAATACAGGTATGTCTACATATTCTTCAACAGTCTCTTTGAGATTTAACCCTGTCCATCCATTAATGTTTCCAGCGAATGTGACTATACCATTCTCAGAATCAATAAATCCTGGTGTACCGATTCCTATAGCACTTGCCTCTTTATATGAAAGTGTATGGATTGACTTTTTGATATTTTCTAGAACTACATCTCTACCCTTACTTGCTTCAGTATCCATCATGTGTCTTTCAACAATATTGCCAGCTTCATCTATTAAGCAAGCATTTATTTTTGTACCACCTATATCAATTCCAATTACTTTTGCCATAATTTCCTACCTTGTCATTATTTTTTCTTTTAACTTTATTAAATCATCATATTTTCGGGATAAAAACTCTTTTCCACTTAGGTATTCCAAGCCTTCGATTTTGGGAAATACCAATTTATAGGACAATAATATTTGATTATTAATCCCAAATTTCTCTCTAATTTCTTTATTTATAGAGCTATTACCATATTTTCTATCACCTAAAATTGGTGTGCCATTTTCCTTTAAAGAATATCTAATTTGATGAGTTCTTCCAGTAATTAACTGACATTCTAAAAACGAATACCTTCCATCGGTATCTAGTAACTTAAAATATGTAAGAATATTTTTACCATTTTTACTTTTTTTTACTTTATTTTTATTTTCATTTTTAGCTATAGTGCTATCTATCTTAAAATCTTTCTTTACTTCTCCTGAAACCAAAGTTAAATAATATTTTTCTATTTTATTATCTTTAATCGCTTTGTTTAAAATCCTTAGTGAATCACTATTTTTAGCTCCTATAACGAGCCCTGCTGTATTCCTATCTAATCTGTTAACCACTGCTGGCTTAAATGTCTTATCTGACATATCAAAAGCCTTTGTCTTATAAAGGTATGAGAGCATATTATCAACTAAATTATTCCCATAATCTTTTTTGCTTGCAGCATGAGTAAGTTCGCCATAGTCCTTATCCATTATTATAATATTATCATCTTCATAAACTATGTCTAAATCAAAATCACTTGGTTTAAAATCAGTTTTAGTTAGCCACTTTTCATAATTTTCATCAGAGATATACATTTTTACAATATCACCTTCATAGACAAAATCATTATTTTTGGCTCTTTTATCATTGATTTTAAAATTCTTTTTTCTAATATTTTTAGAAATAGCAGACAATGGTGCATTTTCAAAATATTTTCTCAAAAATCTGTCAAATCTTTGATTTCCTTGGTTTTTACTTATTTCTATTTCAATCATGTTAATAACTTTTGTTCACATAAGAATCTATAAGAGATTCTCTAATTTCCTCACTAAAAGAATTTGTGCGCCTTAATTTATTTAATATTTTTTTATTTTTAGAGTGTAGGATTAGCTTATCACAAGATTTTACAGAAATCTCAAATATTTGACCAGTGAGTCTTTTTGATCTTAAATTTATAAAATAAGACTCAATATTTTCTGGACCAACGATATCTATCAAAGATTCTGTAGCTAAATCCTTTAAGTAATAAAAATTTTCCCTATCGTTTATTAGTCTTGCATAAAGTTTTTTCTTTTTGGGCATATTCTGGCACTTAAATGCTTTTGTATTAGCAAGCTTAGCCATAATATTATAATATTGGTAGTTATATATTGCCTCTTCAAGTTCTCTAATATTTGAAAATGGTTTAAGACCAAGTTTAACTAAAAACTTATAATTTCTATCTAAAAATTCATCCTTATCTATCTTTGCATCTGTTAATAAATCAATGGATTCAATTCTCCACTCTTCAAATAAATCTAATTTTTTCTTTTCAATAATCATAATAAAAAACCGTCTCAAAGAGACGGTTTAAATTAATCCTCTAATTTAAGTTCAATAATTTCTGCTTGGCCTATTTGAGGAACGTCTTCTTTTGTCCAATCTAATCCTAGGTAAATATCTGATTTAGAATATTCTGATAGACTGTCTAGTCTTTCAATTAGGTCTTTGATATTTTCCTCATTTATATCAACTTCATCGTAGATACCATCAATATAAATCTTTCCTATATCATAATCACGAGCAAGAATTCCGGATATGAATCCTATCAATGACTCTACGTTTGAAATCTTATATGATTTAGCATTTATTAATCTAATCTTATGATCAAGAATTCTAACTTGGCTATCATCAGTATCTACAAATATAATATTTGCATTACCAAGTTCTTTTTCATGGTTTGCTTCTTCTACAAGATATTTTGTTTTACCTGTTCCTTGTTCTCCAACTACTAAATAAATCATAATTTATCCCCCTTAATTTTTTCATAAACTATTTTTTTACTTTTATCGCCTTGTTTTATAGAATTGCTTTCCATATAAGATACTATTTCATCCCTGATTAGCCACCATGACCTATCCCAGTTACAAAAAATAGTTTCTTCTTTAGGTGCTCTTCCTACAAGTCTTGCTATCGCACAATCAGGATTAATATATCTTAAAAATTCAATTACATTTTTTTGATACTCTTCCTTAGATTTTAACTTAATTTCACCTTTTTTATAGATTTTCTCAAGGTTACTGCCTTTTGCGATAAATAATGAATGGATTTTTACTTCCTTAACATCCAAGGCATTTAATATCCTTGCTGTTTCTATTGTATCATTAATGTCATCCCAAGGTAAAGCTAAAATTACATGAGTTGAAATTCTAAAGCCGAATTTATTTATAAGATTACACGCAGATATAAAATCTGCTAGACTTTCTCCCCTATTTAGAATTTTCAATGTCTTGTAATTTGCAGTTTGAAGTCCCAGCTCAATAGTTATATCTATTCCAGTTTTTTTATGCCAACTTTTTAAAAAATTCATCTTATCTTCTGTTATGCAATCACTTCTTGTAGCAATTGAGATACCAAAAATAAAATCTTTCTCACATGCAGTGATGATTTCTTTAAATTTATCCAAATCCATATAGGTATTAGAAAAATTTTGAAAATAAGCAATAAATTTTTGCGCTTTATATTTTTTAGATATATAGTCTCTATTTTTATTTAGCTGACTAACTACAGATAGGCTTGAGGGAAGATTCTCAAAAGAGCCTCCACTTTCAGAGCAATAGATGCACCCTCCATATCCACAAGCTCCATCCCTATTAGGACATGTCAAAGATAATTTTATCGGAAGTTTATATACTTTTTCTCCGTAAGTATCTTTATAATAATCACTGACCTTATAATATGAATTGGTCATTTTTAATCTTGGTTATTTGCCTCAGCATCATATTCATCGATTAAATCATCTATTCTATCATCAGTCCAATAATGACTAAATATATGGAATACTTCATCTATTTCATCTTCATCATCTATCATATTTAGTTCAATGTTTTCATCACCATAGATGTCACTATACCTAAATAAATATATCTCTGAAGATTCGCCTGATAATAAAGCTATATATTCCTTTTCATCGATACTAAAGATATCAATCAATATACATTCTTCTTCGCCTTCACCTAATTGGATTGCAATTACTGCTTTGCCCTCATTTTTATTAAATTCTACTTTATGACCATGAATATCAAATGTTTCTGTCATATTGTCTCCTTGCTTTCTTCTAGTTTAACAAATACGCTTTCAATTAGATTTATCACTCTTTCAATATCGCTTATCTGAGTATAAAAATATTGATCGTCTTCTTTATATTTTACCCCTATTGATACCATCTTCACATTAAGATTCTTAAATACTATGCTAGAGTCAAGTGAATATTGACTCTTTATAACGTCTAGATTCTCATTATAAAGATCATAGTAGGCATCTTTAAAAATATTGGTCAATGTTTTATCAGAATTAATAAAACTATGAATAAAGAGTTTTTCCTCTAGGCTTGATTTTGAAATATTTGCTGCTAGAGTACTTTTTTCTAGCATTTGCCTCATTCCTTCTTCAGTTAAAGACCTGAATACTAGTATCATGTTGATTGATGTTTTGAGACTTCTTGTTGTAGCTAGATTAGATGAAGATATAATTTGATTATCTATACTATTTACAGCAAAAGATCCTGTAGGACATAGCTCAACAAAGGAGGCTAAGTGATTAAATGATTCTGAAGTAATAGGCAAAAGTTCTTTTATATTTATTTCTTCACATTTTAGTTGCATATCAGGTTCATAGCGAAGATTTTTTTCAATAGCTTCGTTTTTAAAAATCTCGAATGCATTCATTAAATCACTTTCATAATCTGGATTTATTATAAATTCAAGATCAGCGGAAGATGGAATATTATCATACCTATCACCACCATATAAAGAAAGCATCTCTAGGTCAACTTTTGATTTAAGTTTTCTGAAAAAACTTATAATCATCTTAATCGAGTTTTTCCTAACTTTATTTATGTTATCCCCAGCATGACCTCCCATAAGGTTGGTTAGAGATAACCTATAAGTCTTATATTGAAATTCAGGTTTAAACCTGTCAACAGGTACATTAATCAACGCTAGAAGCAAGCTAGAAAATTCATCCGCCAATGAATCAGCCTGTCTTAAATTTAAATTTATAATATTTTTAGTCCTCAATACACTTGATATTTCTCTATAATCTTCTATATTAGATTGAATATTATTATAAGATATCAACACATCAAAAGATGAATTTGAAAACATCAGTAAATAATTTATAACAATTGCTGAAGAAATTAAGTTAATGTTCGCATGGCTATATATAGATTTTTCGTCATCTAAACTTGATATATTTAGCGAAATGTCCATTGGATTATCAATATTTAGATGTAAAAGAGCCTTTGGTTTATTTCCTTTTTGAATATAATAAGATTTATCAAAATTTATTACCTTACAATCATTTTCTTTGGCTGTCTTTAGTGTTGTTTCGACTATTGTAGGCATAGAAATCCCATCTTTATCACTAGCTCTTAATTTTTCTATAAATTGTTTTAAATTTGAATTTCCATTATCGCTTGCCATATGGATTACCTAATAATATTTCTTTACCTCTACACCCTTAGATATTTCATTTAGTTTTTCAAGGTATTTTTCTTGTCTTTTTACCATCAAGTAAGTCTGGTAAACTTGATCTCTCACTTCTTCAAATGGTTTATCTTCAGCATTATTTACGTCCTCTAGCTTGATAAGATGATAACCAAATTGAGATTTTACAGGTTTTGATATTTCTCCAACTTCCAAGCTATCTAAGCCGTCTTGGAATTCTTGTACCATTACACCTTTTGGGAATGTTCCAAGTGAGCCTCCGCTTGCAGCTGATGGATCTTTTGAATATTTTTTAGCTGCTTCTTTAAAGTCTAATCCCTCTTCTATTTCATCATAGATATCATTTGCTTTTTGTTCATCATCAACAAGTATATGACTTGCTGTATATGTTTTTTTAGGGATTATTAATTCCTTATTTGCCTCATAATATTCTTTAAGGTCATCTTCTGTTGGTTTTACACTTTCAAAAATCTTATGCATTGCATAATTTTTAAGCATATTTTCCTTAACTAAGTTGAGTTCATTTTTAAATTCTTCGTCATTATCTAATTTATTTTTGTGAGCATCAGCAAGGACTATCTCTTGATTAACCATTTCATCAGTTAATACTTTCATTCCTTCTTCGTTTTGAAATCTTGCTCCGCCTTCAATATTTTGCATAAATGAAATGACGTCATTTCTATAAATTTTTTTGCCATTAACTTCAGCTAGAAGTTTATTATTGTTATCCATAATTACCTTTCGTTTAGTTCAATTTTATTTCTATAAATTTTAATATCCTTGTTTTTATATAAGCGTCCTATAGCTCGTTTAAAAGCTGATTTACTCATTGCGAAATAAGAATATATTTTCTCTGGTGATGATTTATCAGATAAATCACATACTCCACCATTTTCATATAGATAGTCAAGTATCTTATCACTATCATTATTAATTTCAAGATAGGCTCTTTTTCTTAAAGATAACTCTATCTTTCCGTCTTCTTTAACTTCCTTGACTCTGGCAGTGATTTCTTCACCTTCAATATAAACTCCTTTTAGTTCTTTTATCCTAATTAGGGAGTCATATTTATCATCAATTACTACAAATGCTCCAATTGATTTATTAATCGAATAAATCCTACCATTTACTATATCATTTTCCTTAAAGTCATGGTTATATGATAAAAACTCTCTTATCTTACTAGTTAAATAAAGATATCCATCATTTTCTTTAAACGCCACTGGATAAACCATATCTTTTATAATCTTATAAGTTCTTTCTTCAAATGGCAAAAATACGTGCCCTCCTTTTATTTCAAAATAGACACCTTTTTTTGTAATTTCGACAGCTTTTAGAGAGTAAATCTCACCAGGTCTATATGGTAAATTTCTACTTGCTCTTAAAACGTCATTAAGATCACGGTATAGATATGCTTTTACCTTCTCATTTTGTTTAAAATCCTTGACTTCTTCTTTATCTATTACTGCATCACCAAGTTTAGTTTTTAAGTATGCTTTATTTTTTGTAAATCTTTTAATTGTAAATTCTTTTATAATAATTCTCCTAATTTAGTTGATTATAAGTAAAGCCCTCACCAAGTACTTCTGAAATTGTGTAGGTAAATACAAAGGCTCTATCATCTATTTGTAATATATCATCTTTGATTGCGGGAAATGTTCTAATGCTGGTTACAGTCATAACCACCTTTTTATCATTGTGAGAAAATCCTCCCTCAGCTTCTAATAAAGTTACTCCCTTTGCATGCTTATTAATTAACATTTCGTTAATTTCTTTATATTTATCAGAAATAACCATAATAGAAATTTTTCTACCAAAACCTTGCATGAAGTAATCAAAACCCATAGATTGAATCATTATTGCAAGAGTAGCATACATTGCAAGTTCTATACCAAATATAAATATAGAAAGTACTACTACAGTAAAGTCAGCAAAAAATAAACAAATATGAAGTGGCACATTAAAATACTTATTAAATATTGCCGCAATTAAGTCAGTCCCTCCCGAAGATGCTTCGTGATTAAATACAATCGCTAGCCCAAATGATACGATTACTGACCCAAATAGTATATTTATTATTTTATCATCCCCTAGTGTTACATTTGGTATTATTCTTTCAAATACTAGTATATATGCCGAAACTGCTAAAGATGATATCAAAGACTTCTTAGCAAAATCATAACCAATAAAAATCATACCAGCAAGTAACACCAGTACATTTAATACCAAGTTTACTATACCCAGATTTATGAACGGAAAAGCTTTTGATATTACTAAAGCAAAGCCTGATAATCCTCCAGCAGCTATATTTTGGCTTAGTAAGAAAAAATACAGCCCTCCTGCAATCAAAAAAGATCCAAATAAAATCCACAGGTATTTTTTCATACAACCTCCTTATAGTATAATAAAATGTTATCATAAAATGGAGATTTATTCAATAAATGTAGATTCAAAAAAGGTGGTATTATGAAAATTTCTTTTAGAATAAACTAGCTAATACTATTTCATACTCATGGTCTTGTTAATTCTTTTTAAAGAAATTATTTATTATAATGCCACCTTCTTACTAATCAATCCAGTTTGGGATTATATTATTAAAGTTATCATACATTTCTAAAAGATAATGTATTTCGTCATTGCTAAGATAAGAATTAGTTTTATTTCTTATATTAATCAAACTTTCTAATATAGCTGTTGCCTGATATAGACTTAATAGGCGGAAAAACTTCCTTGTAGGTTTAATATCCCCATGGTATGAAGATAAAGCCGCCTTAGAAAATACCGGATTAGTTATAGCCATTCTATTTATCTCAACAAAATCAACTATTCCATCACCGTACTCGAGTTTTTTTATACCTCTTAAGTCCAAAGAGTTTTCATTATATATCCTAATGTTTTTATCACTAATATTTTTATAAAGTAAGTTTATTGCAGTATTCTCAGTTAAATGTTTATTAGCGTTAATAAAATCTATCAGCATATAGTCATCGTCGCCAATCTCACTTAATCCGTGCTTATAAAAGATTTGATTTGACTTAAGCAAAAAAGTTTTTTGCCAATCCACTTTATCTGATGCCTTAATACCATGTAGTTTTTTTAAAGCAAGACCAAATTCTTTGCCAATTTTCTCCTGCTCTTTTATACCAACTTTGTCCAAAAAATCTCTCAAAGCTATCTCATCTCTATATTCATACACTTTGAACGATTTTTCTATATCTGGCATCAACCCTTTTTCGTATATTTTAAGAGGATTAAGACCTGCATCTTCTAATATTTCATTAACAAAAGCTTCATTTTCTATATCATCAAATTGACCTAGCTCATATAGAGAAAACACAAAAAACTTGTCATCCTTTTTTACCTTGTATTTACTAGAACCAATTCTCTCAATACTACAAGTTTCATCTAACTCTTTAAAAATATTAGTATGACCTAGGATATTTCTAATATCACTAGTCATAATATCTTCCTTAATTGTTATGTTCTTTAACTAGACTTTCTACTTCTTCAACTAGTTCAGAGTCAATTACCTTCTCTGCGAAAAGTTTCTCTTCCTCTAAGCTAGATTTTAAAATAGTATCTTTTATTTCAGCAATTTTTGCAGAAGAACCAGAAAATTCATCTAACCCTAAACCTAATAATAGCTTTGTTGCCTCGGTATCACCCGCAAATGCCCCACACATTCCAGTCCATTTGCCAGCTTCATGAGAAATTTCTATTACATGTTTAATAGCTCTTAGTACTGCTGGATTATAATTTGAATACATATGAGCAATATTCTCATTTCCTCTATCTACTGCCAAGGTATATTGAGTTAAGTCATTAGTACCTATTGAGAAAAAGTCTGCATATTTAATAAATTTATCTGCCATGATTATAGAAGCAGATGTTTCTACCATAATTCCAACATCCAAGTTTTTATTATATTCAATACCTTCTTTATCAAGATCTTTTTTAATATCCTCTATTAGTTCAATTGATTTTTTAAGCTCATCTATATTTACTACAAAAGGAATCATTATCTTAAGATTACCAAAGGCTGAAGCTCTAACTAGCGCTCTTAATTGTGTTTTGAAAATTTCTTCCTTATCTAGACATAGACGAACTGCTCTATATCCCAAGAATGGATTTTCTTCTTCAGGGAATTTGAAGTAATCTAAACCCTTATCCCCTCCAATATCAAGTGTTCTTATAATAAGAGGCTTTTCTCCTAGCATTTCAGTCGCTTCTTTGTAGACCTCAAATTGAACTTCTTCACTTGGAAATTCTGAACTTTCCATATATAAAAATTCTGTTCTAAATAAACCTACTCCATCACAACCATTTTCTATTGCTAGTTTTAAATCTTCAATATTACCGATATTTGCTGACACTTCAATTTTCTTACCATCTTTTGTTACAGCTTCTTTATCTTTAATATTTTTGAGTCTTTCTTTTTTCTCTTTTTGTTCAACTATTAATTTCTCATAACTTGATAGTTCCTCTTCACTAGGGTCAACAATTAACAACCCCTCATAACCATCAATTATAGCCATCTCTCCACCTTTTACTTTAGTAGATACATCAGACATTCCAACTAGTGCAGGCATATCAAGAGTTTGAGCAATGATTGATGTATGGCTTGTTTTACCACCTAAATCTGTTGCAAATCCTACCACCGCATCTTTATCCATATTAGCAGTATCAGATGGTGTAAGTTCTTTAGAGATAATTATGCTTCCTTTTTCAAGGTTTGATAAATCTTTTGGCTTTATACCTTTTAATTTATACATAACCTGAAAGCCAATATCTTGGTAATCACTAGCACGTTCCTTAAGATATTCATCATCAAGGGCACTCATGATTTCAACCATTTCTCTTATAGTTTCATCAAGAGCTAGTTCGCTATTTTTATTTTCATTCTTAATCTTACCTTCAATTGTATCTGAGAAATAAGGATCTTGGAGTAATTCTTTATGAGCATTTGCAATATTTTGTTGGGTTTCTGTTGGATTTTCCAGGTTATTTAAATCATCGAAATAACTATCAATCGCATTTTTTACTTTTTGATATTCATCGCTTGCGATTTCAGGACTAATTTTTTCTTTATTTATTTCTATTTTTTCTCTAGTAAATAAATAAATCTTGCCTATAGCATAACCTGTACTCGCCTTAATTCCTTCATATCTTACAGTCATTAAACTTATTCTCCTTTATATTTATAGTTTTAAAAAAAGGATACTATTAAAAGTATCCTTTATAGACTTGATTTTATTCAGCTAAATTCTCAACAAATTCTACTAGTTCGTCAGCGAATTTTTCTTCATCATCGCCTTCAACTACTAATTTAATTTCTGTTCCTTTAGCTATTCCAAGGCTCATAACATTGAAGATGCTCTTTGCATTTGCTTCTTTTTCATCTTTGATGATTGTAACTTCACCTGGATAATTTTTTACAAATTGTACTAATGAAGCTGCTGGTCTTGCATGTAGACCTGTCTCATTTGTAACAACTACTGTTCTTTCTGCCATAAATTCCTCCTAAATTGATTTTCATTTATACTTATATTTTACTATATTTTAAAAAATTAACAATACTTTAACTAATAACTTTGGTTGATTCTCTCTTATTAATTTGAGCATCAATAATCCAATCTTCGTCCAATATTTCAGCTTCGTGCTTAATTCTCTTAATTAAAGCTCTTATCGCAATAGCACCTATATCATAGTAAGGAATAGATACTGTAGTTAACTTAGGTCTATAAATACTTGCTATCTTATTGTCTCCAAAACCTACAACTGACAAGTCATCTGGTACTTTTATACCATGGTCAACACAATAATTCATAAATCCAATTGCTATTTCGTCATTAATACAAGCCACTGCACTTATATTATTATCCTTTATAATCTTTACAGCTTCGTCAGCACTCGCATAACCATTATCACTGGACATACCATCTATCCTTAGGATATATGATTTTTCTTTACCCACTGCATTTTCGTAGCCTTTTATCATAGATTCGTTAATAACGTTTTGATCCTTTCCAGCAAGTAGCAAAATATTTTCATGACCTGCATCAGTTAAACTATTTATTAGCTTATATTCTTCAGTTTCGTAGTCAACTTTTACAGTTTTTAAGTTTTTATAGTTATGATATTTATCAAGTATTACAAAAGGTATCCTTGTTTCTCTAAGTTTAACAAGTATTTCTGTAGAAATATCCTCTGTTATTATTACAAGACCTTCAACTTGCTTGGTAGCTAAAAAATCAATTGAATTTTCGACTTGCTGATCCTCACCATAGGAACTTGTAAGTAAAATATCGTATTTGTATACTCTTCCAATTTCCTCAATCCCTCTTATGAGTTGAGCCATATATTCAATTCCGATATCCTTAACTATAACACCAACCAAATTAGATTTTCTCATAACTAAGGATCTAGCTAATTCATTTGGTTTAAAATCAAGCTTATTAATTGCATCTACTACTTTTCTTCTTGCTTCTGGACTAACAGGTTTTGAATTATTCATTACCCTTGAAACCGTAGATATAGATACGCCTGCAAGCTTAGCTACGTCTTTGATTGTTGGTTGTCCCATATTTCCTCCATTATAGAAAAGACCATCTGTGTCAGATGGTCTTTGAATTAACCTGCAATTACGTTTTTTACAATGTCTATTACATCCATAATTAAAGATGAATAGTCAGTAATTGATGCAACTCCAGCTCCAAAAGTATCAACACTATCGACAGCAGTTATTCCTACATAATTAACTGTATCTTTTACATCATCAGCTATTGAATTAACACTAGTCATAGTATCATTTACTTTTGCTATTGCCATCTTCAAGTTAGGATCAGTAACTACACTATTTACGTTTTCTACAAGCCCTGTAGCTTCATCTGTAAGATGAGGTAATTTAGTAATTACATTATCAATATTACTAGAATTTTTATTAAGCACTTCTTGAACGCTTTTTAATAACTTGTTTACTTTAACTAATACTAATACTAAAAATACCAGTGCCAGTATAGCTAAGATAGTTAAAATTATATTGCCTAGAAGATCAAAATCTATTGTTACACTCATTTATATCTCCTTGACTAAATATTTTTATGTTTAACTTTTAAATCGTTCTCTTTTACCTTTTCTTTTGTATCTTTTGCTTCTTCTTTTACTTCTTTAGCGCCTTCTTTGACATCTTTTTTAGCTTCTTTTGTTTCTTCAGAGATTTCTTCTTTTTTCTCATCAGCAACTTTAGATATCTCACCAGCACTATCTTTTACGATTTCTTTAACATCTTTTGCTCCATCAGCAAGTGAATCTTTCACTTCTTTTGATGCATCTTTGATTTGTCTGCCAGTATCTTTTGCAACTTCAGCACCATATTCAATACCATCTTTGATTGGTTGAAGGTCAGTATAAGCTCTATACTTCATGTCTTCATAACCATCTTTAGCTTGATCAATTACATCAGTTGTAGTTTCTTTTACAGTATCAACAGTATCGTTAAAAGCTTGTTTTAAATCTTCTCTTGTTTGTTTACCAGATTTTGGAGCAAGTAAAATACCTGCAGCTGCACCTGCTAATACACCAACTAAAAGACCTTGTCCTCTCATTCTTGAATCATGGTTTTTAGCTTTCCAGATTTCATATTTGATTTCTCTTTGTTTTGCTTTAGCTTTGCTTTCAATATAATCTTGTAATGACATATATTAATCTCCTTTTATTTTAGTCTTATTAATTATTACCCCAAAATAACATTTTAAAACTTAATTTTATCCTAAGGTGGTCCTTAACTTAAGACCTTCCCGTATGTGAAGGTGGGCAAGCTGTCTAAAATCTCTGACTTCCACTCGAAGGAGGCTTGTCATCAAAGTTAGAACTCCGCAATCCCTTATAAAGTTTGTAGGTTTAAATTGGACCTATTCCTTAGGATACTTTAATTATAGTATATTTTTAAAAAAATTGCAAGATAAATCTTTTCATAAATTTGTTAGAAAAGGCTTGAAATCAGGAATATTCTTGATGATAATCCTTTCCTGGTTTATAAATTCTACAAATTCCAAATAATATGAATGTAGGAGAAATCTTTCTAGATTTATATTTGACCCATAAAGGGTATCCCCTAAAATAGGATAGTTCAGACTTTTAAGACTTGCTCTAATTTGATGAGTTTTTCCTGTTTTTATATTACACTCTATTAAAGAATATCTGTCGTTCGCATTTATTGTTTTAAAATAAGTTATAGCTGTTTTTCCTTTTTCACCAGTTTTATATAGCTTATTTACCTCATCATAAGTAAGTTTAGTCTTAAATAGTTTATCAATTTTAAGACTCCCTTCGACATATGCTAGATATTTTTTTACTATTACCCCATCCTCTATTTGCTTTTGATAATATGCTTGGGCGAATTTATTTTTTGCCACCATACATAGACCGGATGTATTCATATCAAGTCTATTTATTAATCTTATCTTAGCTTTTATATCATTTTCCAAAAAATAATTTGCAATATAATTAGATAGACTAACTTGATTCTTGGAATTCACTGTTAAATTACTTGGCTTATTCACTACCAGTATATTTTCATCTTCATAAACTACATCCAAATATCCTTTGATTGGCTCATAGTCTAAGCCTTCCTCGTAGATAGCTAACTTAACAATATCTTCATTATTAAGGTTGATATTTTTGAATACAGGTTTATCATTAACTATAATTCCTGTTTTTAATAAATCTTTATAGGCTCTCATTGAGATAGATTTATCTAATAAGAATTTTTTTAAAGAAATTTTCTTTGAATTTTTAAATTTTATATATTTCATACTTACTCCTATGATATAATATAAGCGAGAGGATATGATATGACAAATATAATTAATATTTTTAAGAACAAATCTAGATACACAAATACGATTTATCACAAAGTGAAATATATTTTACAAAATGCTGGTTACCAAGTAAGCAATGTATATAACGAAAATGCTTTTTTGAATTTAGTAATAGGCGGAGACGGAACTTTTTTAAACGCCGTCCATCTTTCTAATTTTTCGACAGTACCTTTTATCGGTATAAATACTGGTCACCTAGGTTTTTATCAGGAAATCGAAGTGGACATGTTGGAAGAATTTGTAGATGCCTTAGTTAAGGGGCAATACAAAGTCGAAGAACTGACAGTCCTCCAATCTAAGGTCAATAATAAAAATATAAATGCTATTAACGAAGTAGTTGTAAAATCAAAGAAGAACCAAATTATAAGGTTAAAAGTTTTTATAGATGGCAACTTTCTTGAGTCTTATTCAGGAGACGGACTAATTATTTCTACTCCTCACGGTTCTACAGCCTATAATCTATCAGCAAACGGAGCAATACTACACCAATCATTAAACGGTTATCAACTAACCCCTATAGCTCCAGTCTATTCAAATTTAAATAAAGCACTTAAGTGCCCAGTAGTTTTACCAAATGATGCTAATGTTGAAATATCAGTATCTAGGCGAGATAATTACCACACTATTTTCATCTTTGATGGAAGAGAATTTTTCACAAAAGATTATAGAATAAAAATCGGAGTATCTCCTAATAAAATAAATAAGCTTATTCTCAATAAAAACCATTATTGGTCTAATATTAAAAATAAGCTTATGTGATTAATTAAACGATACTGTATTAAATATATCTCTAACTATATCCCTAGCCAAAGGTGCAGCAACCTCTCCACCTGTGCCTTGGCTATCTTCTATCACCAAAGCAAAGGCAATCTTAGGTTCATATGCTGGTGCAAACCCTACAAACCATGCATCAACATTACCACCTGCTTTATCTGCCGTTCCTGTTTTTCCAGCTAATTGTATACCATCCAAGTAAGCTTTTGATCCCGTACCAGAATTAACTACTTCTAGCATAAAATCTCTAATAGTATTAGCTGTTTTTTCACTAGTTGCTTTAGATAACACTTCATTTTTTGCTTCAAATATTGTGTCCCCATCTTTATTAGTAATCTTATCTACAAGTCTAGGTTGCATCATCACTCCATCATTAGCTATTGCTGAAGAAATCATCGCCATATGAAGAGGAGTTATCTGAGTTTTACCATAACCAAAACCTGTCATGGCAAGGTCCGCCTCGTTCAATTCATCAAAAGGAATCACAGACTTATTTTTATCTAGATCAAATTTATAATCTTTGTTAAAGGTAAAAGAATCACTAGTTTTAGATAGTCTATCCTTCCCTAATTTTACAGCCTTATTAGCAAAATAAGTATTAGCAGAATTTATAAAAGCACTTCTTAAATCTAAATTTCCAAAAACTTGGTCTGCATAGTTTTTTATTTCATAGCCTTGAATAGTTTCGCTACCCTCATCATTATAGGAAGTATCTATCCCATTATCTAAAATGGAGGCAGACGTAATTATTTTAAATGATGATCCTGGCCTATATAGTCCTTGACTTGCTCTATTTACAAGTCTACCATCGGATGTCTGAATCAAGTTGTTCCAATCATTATCTAGACTATTTGGATTAAAACTAGGTGTAGAAACCATAGCCAATACTTCTCCCGTATTAGGATCCATAATAACACACGCTCCCCTGTATGATTTAAGGTAAGCATAGACAATATTTTGTATATTTTGATCCAGACTTAAATGCAGGTCATTTCCAACATCATTTTTTACAACCATTTTCCTAAATTGGCTGAAATTTTCATCACTTATGGCTAGAAGTTGTCTATTATAAGACTTTTCTATACCAGTTTTACCATAAGTTGTTGATGAATATCCAGTAACTGGGGCAGAACTTTCTGGATAATTATATATTCTAATTTGCTTGCCGGATGCATCCTTCTCGCTATAAGCTAAAATATTACCATTCTTATCGTAAATACTTCCTCTTTTAACAAGATCTTCATTTAACCAAAGTCTTCTATTGTGAGAATCATTAGCCAAAGTTTTCGCCTTAAACAATTGGAAATATACCAAATATAAGGTTAAAAACATAAACAGGGACACAAAGAAAACCATAACAAAAATCAATCTTTTGTTTAAAGTTGATTTTGATAAAACTTTAAGTTGGTTATTTTCCTTAAATCTTTGCTTTTCTTCAAGTTCTCGTATTTTCTCTAAAAGAGTACTATTATTTCTTCTTTTTTTATTATTTTTCTTATCTGTCACTAGCTCCTCCTTCCTTTATCTCTTCCCCACAATACTGAAGACATCCAAGTAGGATAAAACCAGCGAGCATTGATGATCCACCTTGACTTATAAATGGTAGAGTAACTCCTGTAAGAGGTATAAGTTTTAGTACTCCGCCAAGTATAATAAATGTCTGAAGAGCAAATAGGACGCCAATGCAAAAAGCTAGTACTGAGTAGAACTTGTTTTGTTGAATTAGGGAAATTTTTATAGCCCTATAAACTAGTATCATAAAAAGCAATACCACGCCAACTCCCATAAAGACTCCCATTTCTTCGCATATTGCAGAAAATATGAAATCTGACTCGGCAACCGGAATGTAATCAGGTCTTCCTAGACCAATTCCTGTACCAAATAAACCACCACTTGCAGTTGCAAACAATGCCTGAGTAATTTGATAACCTGTGGCTTCGATATCTGACCATGGGTCTAGCCAGGTTGCCACCCTGATTCTTACGTGACCAAATAAGAAATACGCCGCAATTGAACCTAATATCATAAAAAACATATTTACAAAAATTAATTTTCTATCTTTTTCATAAACAAATTGGCTTAGGATTAACACTCCAAAAAATATTAAAGCTGTTCCCAAATCTTTTTGAAGAAACAAAAAACCTATGAATACATATATCATGAAATTCATAAAATATCTTCCAAAGGGTTTTAAACTTATTTTATTAAAATTTGTGTAAAAGCTAGCTATAAAAAATGCAAGAGGAACCTTTATAAATTCTGATGGTTGAACGCTGATTTTATTTTCGATAATAATCCAGTTTTTAGCTCCCCCTAGATAGCTACCAAAAACCAAAGTAACTGCAAATAACGCTATTGAAACGCCTGCATAAAATAGAATCAGCTTATCCCATTTTTTATAAGATTTAAGTATAAAATATGTTATAAAAAACAAAATAACTCCAACTAGGTAAAACTGCAACTGTCTCCTTCCTAGCTTTGGATCAAGTCTATAAATAATAGCTACACCTATTGAAAATAGCATATTTACAATTAACAGCAAAATATTATCCGACTTTGTAAATTTATCTACCAAAAATGAAGTAAGCAAAGTCACAGCTAAAATTGCAAGGTAGGTGTAAAAATCCACCTTTGTTAGATTTTCAATATTAAAAATCATCGCCAAAGACAAAGATAAAAACTCAAACAAAAACAATAAAAAATTCGCCTTTGCCCTTGATTTAATCATTGACTTTTCAAGTTTATTATTTTCTTTATTCATCCCAATCACCTTGTACGAATAAAAATTTAAGTGATCCGATTCTTATGATATCACCAGATTTTAATTCTATTGCATCAATGATTTTCTCATCATTTAGATAGGTACCATTGGCGGATTTTAAATCTTCTAAGAAGTACATATTTTCATCTTGCAAAATTCTCGCATGGAATTTTGATAAATACTTATCATTTATGCTAATAGTATTTCTCGCATCACGACCTATTGTATTATCTTCTCCAATAAAGTAATACTCTTGTACCATAAAAGAAAACCCGTCATTCATATTTATTAATTTCAAGTATGTATCTGAATCTTGTTCTTTTTTAAGAGCTGTTCTAACATCATAATATATTATTCTAATTATAGAGTAAATAAAATAAAAAACTATAAATACAAATATATACTTAAATATTGTTGATAATAATTGATATAAAGTTAAACTTCCAAAAACATTTATCGAGAATACTTTATCAATAAGATTAAAAAACTTTTCCATATTGTTAATACTCCTTGGCTATATATTATGATATTTTAAGGATAATTTCAAGTATTTTAGTAAAAAAAGAGCTGTCACAGAATGCCCTATCTTATTATCTTTGAAGTTTTTTAAAAAATTTTAAATGCCTTTTGCAATTAAATCGTATTTTCTAAAAAAACATATAACTTAAAGATAGTATCCAAACTCTGTAACAGCATCTTATTTCAGAAGACTAATTAATTGAATCAATTAGTTCTTTCATAAATTTAATTATAGCGTCTTTTTTATCTTTAGCCTTATCCATTGAATCGGATATCGCATTTACATAAATTTTTATTTTTGGTTCAGTTCCTGATGGTCTTAGAGTCACCCAAGAATTATCATCAAAGTAATATTTAAGAACATTTGATTTTGGAAGACCTGTATCATCATTTTGATAATCAACTACCTTAACAACCTTATCACCATTAATTTCCTCTATTGGATTTGTCCTAACTTCGGTCATGATCCTTCCGATTCTTTCTTGACCATCAACACCTTCTAAAACTATTGAAACAACCTCATTAGAATAATATCCGTGTTCTTCATATATATCATTGATTACATCTATTAAACTCTTTCCTTGAGCTTTATAAAAAGCAGCCATTTCTGTAATCATCATTGCTGAATTCACTGAATCTTTATCTCTAACAAAGTCTTTGTAGTTATATCCTATTGATTCTTCAAATCCAAATACAAATTTCCCTGAATTTTCCCTTTCGAGTTCATTTGCTTTATCATAGATATTTTTAAATCCAGTAAGTACATCAAATTTTTGTACACCGTATTTTTCTGCAATTGGTGCAATCAAATCTGTTGTAACTATTGATTTTACAACAGCTGGATTTTCTGGAAGTTTATCATTTTCTTTAAGACCTGATAAAATATATTGGGTTAAAAGTGTTCCTATTAGGTTACCTGTTAAGAACTGATATTCTCCATTTTCATCCTTAACTTCTACCGCACACCTATCAGCATCAGGGTCTGTTGCAAGAAGTAGGTCTGCATCAACTTCTTTACCAAGTTTTTCTGAATATTTGAAGGCTTTCGGATCTTCTGGATTTGGATAACCAACAGTTGTAAAGTCTGGGTCTGGATTTTCTTGTTCTTTTACAACATGAATATTTGTAAATCCTCTTTCTTTAAGAATTCTTCTTACTAATTTATTACCAGTTCCGTTAAGAGGTGAATAAACTACACAAATATCCTTATCAATTCCTTCATCGTTTATAGTACAGTCCTTAATTAATGAAATATATTTTTCTATAACTTCTTCTGGAACGTATTCTATTATTCCATCTTTAAGACCTTCTTCAAAGTCCATCCTAGGAATTTCAAAATAGTCTTGATGGTCGCCTATATATGATAAAATCTTATTTGCAGTCTCATCCATTATTTGGCTACCTTCGCTGTTATAAGCCTTATAACCATTGTATTCTCTTGGGTTATGGGAAGCTGTAACCATTACACCTGCAATACAACCAAGTTCACGTATTGTAAATGAGCACACTGGAGTTGGTTCAATATTTTTATGGATATAAACCTTTATACCATTAGCAGCAAAAACTTCTGCAGCAATTTTAGAAAATTCTAAAGATCTGTGTCTTACATCATAGGCTATTGCAACGCCACGTTTTTTCGCTTCTTCTCCACCTTCTGCTATAGTATCTGCGAAACCTTGAGTTGCTTGAGCAACCATATATTTATTCATTCTATTAGTTCCAGCACCAAGTTTTCCTCTAAGTCCAGCAGTTCCAAATTTTAATGATTGGTAAAACCTATCCTTGATTTCTTCATCATTGTCTTTGATTTCTTCTAATTCTCTTCTAGTTTCTTCATCAAACCTGTCATCTTGATACCAAGTTTCAAAATTTTTCTTATAATCCATAATTATCTCCTATTTTGTATACATTTACTGACAAAGATTCAAGACTTATGCCATCACTTATGTCTATTGCCATATTATTCTTACCCTCTTTATCAAAAATCTTCTCAAATTTATCATTCTTTTCAAAATTCATACTATTTTTCAACTTTTCTTTACTTATAATCATTTCGTATCTATTTGCATTAATAAAAACAAGATACTTATAATCCAAAGTATAACCTATTACGCTTTCATCAAGTCCTTCTATAAATTTAAGCCTTTTTTCTATTTCCTTCTTCTTTGTATATCTGAAAGCTCCAATAGACTTTCTTAATTCTATTAAATCTCTAGTATACTCAAATATACTTAAATTATTTTTCTTATCTTCCCAATCTATCGCATTAATAGAAAGAGGTGCATTATAAGAGTTTGGCTCATTTTTCTTGCTGTGATTAAATTCGTTTCCTTCATAAATAAATGGTTTCCCAAAAGAAAGCATTATTATTCCCAGAGCAAGCTTTACATAAGAATTTATATCCCTAGTGTCATCTAGGGAAATAGCAAGTTTATCGTAAATAATCAAGTTATCATGACAGTTAACATAATTAATTGTCTCACTTGCATCATCTGTAAAACCATCTCCATCTCCATAGTCTATCGAACCACGAATTCCTGTTTCAATAGCCTTTTTATTAGCAAAAACCCCTTGTATATAACCCTTGCCATAAGAGTTTACATCACCTTTTATAGCATCTCGGAAAGTATCGTTAAAGACTCCAAATCCATTCGATCTTTGTCTACCTTTCCAAATTTGTTGTTCATACAAAAGCGGTGAAGATAGAGCCATCCAAGGTTCTCCGTAGATTATTATATTAGGATTGATTTTCTTAAGTTCTTTTATAGCAATTTTTATTGTCTCAAGATCTATTAGAGCTAATAGGTCAAACCTAAAACCATCTATTTTATACTCCTTAGCCCAGTAGACTAAAGAATCTATAATTAGTTTTCTAACAAATGGTCTTTCACTAGCAAGCTCATTTCCGCATCCAGAACCATTTGAAAAATTCTCATCACAATTAGTCCTATGGTAATATTTTGGAGCTAGGGTATTTAAATTTGAATCATTAGTTTTAAAGGTATGATTAAAAACGACATCCATAATAACAGCTATTCCCTTATCATGGAAAGCTTTAACCATAGATTTCGTCTCTCTTACTCTTGACTTCGGATCTGTAGGGTTAGTTGAATATGATCCTTCCGGAGAAAAATACAATTCGGGATCATAACCCCAATTATAATTATCATCATAAAAAAATCTCTCATCATCTTCATCTACAGATATAAAATCATAAATTGGGAGAATTTGTACATGAGTAACTCCTAGTTCCTCAAGATTATCAAGACCAGTTTTTACACCATTGTAGCTTGTATTTCTTTCGGCTAATCCTAAAAATTTTCCTCTATTATAAACTCCACTCGAATTATCTGCTGTATAGTTTTTTACGCTTAGCTCATAAATAATAGCCTCATTTTCTTTTGTATTTGGACTACTACTATCTAAAAATCCCTCAGGATTTGTGTCATCTAAGTCTATTACAGCTGAATACATCGAATTTATTGAAGCAGAAATAGCGTAGGGATCAGTAACTTCATACTTATCTTCTACTATATAATTATAAAAATATCCGTCATAATCACCTGCTAAAGTTAAAGAGAATATCCCTTTATCATCTTTAACCATAGGATAAATATTTCTCCTTACTTTTTTATAATCATCGGTGATTACAAGATTTATCTTATCTCTATTTGGAGCAAAAACTCTAAAAGTTGTAGAGTTTTTACTGTAAATTGCTCCTAATTTAATTTTTTTAAGTTGTTCATAGCTATTATCTTTAACTAAATTCATTATTTTTTATTTATTACTTCATCCAATCTAAAATTATTTGCCCACAATATATTATTTACTTGATGGTAAGTCCACTTTTCTACATCAAGATAATCATTTTCGATATTTTTTCTAGTATTAATAAGATCTTCCAAATCATAAAAACACTTAAATGAATCATTATACATTAGTAATTGATCATAGATAGTCTTGAAATTATAAGGAAAATTATCATAAGACTCATTTAATAAATTATCTATGGTATACTTGACAATGTCGCTATCATAATAAAACTCATTTGCATTGTATGAATTATCTTCATTCATTTTTTTGACAGTCTTAAAATCTGATCCAAAAGTATAAAAAGAATTATCATCTTTAAGATTATCAACAATCCCCCCATTTGAAGTCAGAATATTTGACATATTGAAAATAGCATTTAGTATGTGAAAATTCTGATTATCCATGGTAGGCAAGGTCAGATTCGAATAAATATCTGCAGCTGGTAAAATTTCTGTTATTTTCTTTACATTCAAATCTTCAATAAAGATTATTTTAATTTTTTCTCTAATAAATTTATCTTTATCAATCATTTTTTTAAGAGCAATAATAAACTTTATTGTCTCTTTCGCCATAAAATAACCTTCGTTAGCCTTACCAGAAAATATATATGTTGTTGGTGTAAGCTTGAGATTACTATTATATTTTAGCATATAATACCTATATGAAATGGCTAGGCAGTTTAAAATCTGCCTTTTACTTTCATGCATTATTGATAGTTGTATATCAAATATTGAGTATGGATTTATTATATCGCTCATCCTATTTTTTATAATCTCAGCAAACTTTATTTTGTTATTATACTTTACACTTTCTAAATCATTCAAAAAATGTTTATTAGTTTTTAATTCTTTTAGCTTATTTATTTCATGGTTAGAAAAATCATGAATATCATAATTTCTAAAAATCTTAACGAGCTCATGGTTGGTGTCCTCAGCATAGAGAATCCTATCTGTACCATAATTAAAATAAGAATGATTTATATCATTTTCTCTGTTAGCTGATATTATTTTTGACAAATAATGATAGTCTTCTGACAGATACTTATTTATATTTCTAAATGAAACTACTCCATTTTTTACAAGACTCATATCATTTGAAATCATTTGAAGACTTTTTTGTATTTCAATAATTGTATCCATTATTTCAGGATTTATCCTTCGAATCATTTCAATATCATAATCTTCAACACTATCATCTGTTATAGAAAAGGCAACATGTTCAAAAACACTTCTTGCGATTTTGATAGCCTTAGCCATATCATAATCATAATCTTTGGTTAATATTCTTATAAATTCTATAAGTGCAAGACTAGGATGGATGTCGTGAGAAAATATTCTAATATTTTTTTCTATTCCTTCTATACCACCATGTCTTTTATTATGTCGTCTGAAAATATCTCTAACAGCAGAAACAGAATAGAAATATTCCTGCTTTAACCTAAAAATCTTGCCTTCGTAAGTAGAATCATCAATATATAAAAATTTGTTGATTGAGCTAATATTTATATAGTCGTCATAGGCTTTTAGAAAGTCTCCACGAGAAAAATCATCGATATTTATTGGATTTACTACATCAGATTTAAACAATCTCAGGGTGTTTACGAAACTTGCATCATCACTTAAAATCGGCATATCATAAGCAATTGATTTGTTTTTTCTACCATCTATATCTATTAGATAAGAAAAAGCCTTTTTATGTTCCCAATTTGATCCCTGCGCTAGCCAAAAATCAGAATATTCAACTTGTCTACCATCGACAATTTTTTGTTTTAAATTTCCATTTTCATATCTTAGAGCATAAGCAACTGCTCTCTTTTTTTTGTTTGCAAGTTCGTTTATTAAAGCTGATGATCCGATTCCAATATCCCCTACTCCAAGATTGGCCTCTTTTTCACAAGCGAGTATTTCATCTAAATTAAAACCGAGTTCGTTAAGAGCGCTTCTTATTTCTTCCTTAATCTTAAGTCTATGAATATTTCTATCAATAAATTTACCAGGTAGGTATTCAAATGAGAGAATATAGTAATCTTTATCATTATCTATGGCTTTGGATTTAACCCAAGTTTGCCCTATTATTTCCATTAAATACCTGCACAAGCAGTCATATACTTCATTTATTCTTGCATTTTCTGTATTTTTAGCATAAAAAGAATACAAAAAACTTTGTATTCTCTTTACGATAAAATTCTTATCAGTCTTCATATATTTCTCTAAGCTTTAATTTTCTCATACATTTCCATATATTTTTCAGATGATTTTTCCCAATCATTTTTCTGATTCATAGCATTTTCTATTAGATGTCTATGTGTGTCTTTTTTATTATTATAGACATCAATAGCATTCTTAGCTGCGAATAATAGTTCGTGGGCATTTATATTTGCAAAAGAATATCCTGTGCCTTCGCCTGTGTATTCATTATATGGAATAACAGTATCTTTAAGTCCTCCAGCTTCCCTTACAATTGGAAGTGATCCATAGCGCATAGCTATAAGTTGACTAATTCCACAAGGCTCTGAAATTGAAGGCATAAGATAAAAATCAGACCCAGCGTATATATCATGCGATTCCTTATCATTGTAATAGATTCTAGCAGCAACTTTTTCAGGATACTTCCACTCAAAATACTTAAACATTTCTTCGTAGGTATAATCACCTGTACCCAATACAATTAATTGAATGTCTTCTTGTAACAATTCTTCAAGAATATATCTTACAAGATCCATCCCCTTCATTTCATTAAGTCTAGAAACTATTGCAAATAATGGAGCATCTTCTCTTTCAGGCAAATTATATAATTTCTGCACTTCTTTTTTGTTTACATACTTATCATCAATTGACTTTACATCATAATTTTTAGCTAGATTTTTATCTGTTTTTGGATCCCAGACTTCAAAATCAATTCCATTGACAATACCATCTAGTTTGAAATTATATTCTCTAATGATTCCATCAAGACCTTCGCCATAGAAAGGATATTGAATTTCCCTGGCATAATTTTCAGATACTGTATTTACATGAGTAGCGTGAACTATGCCGCCTTTCATAAAGTTTATCGCATCAAAATATTTCAAATCATTTTCATTGAAATATCTTCCATCAAGACCAGCAAGTGCCAAATAATCGGCATTAAAAACTCCTTGATACTTTAAATTATGAATAGTGAAAAGGGTCCTAATATCTTCGTAATAGCTATCTCCTTGTCTAAAATCATTTACGAAAACATTAACCATCGCTGTATGCCAATCATTTGAATGGATAATATCCGGTTTGAAATTTATTTCTTTAGGTAAAAGTGTACAAGCTTTGGAATAGAAAATATATCTTTCGGCATCGTCATCAAATCCATATAGGCCATCTCTATCAAAATATTCTAGGTTATCTATAAAGTAGTAAATGACTCCATCCCATTCTAATTGATATACACCAGCATATTGATGTTTCCAATCAAGATCGACATAAAACTCTGTGATTTTTTCCATTTTTTCACGATAAGAGCTATCAATACCTTTATGTAGGGGCATAACAACTCTAATGTCAACCCCTTTTTTCTTTAGCTCTTTAGGCAAGGCTCCAGCAACGTCTGCAAGTCCTCCTGTTTTTATGAATGGTACTGATTCACTTGTTAGAAAAAGTATATTCATTAATAACTCCTTTGGTCTAATGATTCATTTTTAGAGGTTACATAAGGATTTGCTCTGTTTCCAAATAATCTAACATCGTGGCCGATTTCAGTACCCTTATCTGTAATTACAAAATTAAGAATAGCTCCATCACCTATAACTGAGTCTTGGAATATAATTGAATTTCTAATGATAGCTCCCTTACCAATCTTTGCTCCTCTAAAAATAATAGAATTTTCTACTTCACCTTCAATAATCCCGCCGTTTGCTATTAACGAATTTTTAACATTTGCATTTTTAGTGTAGGATGTTGAAGGCTCATCTTTTGATTTAGTATACACTAAACCATCCTCATAGAATAGTTTATCAAATGTATTTTGATTTAATAATCTCATGTTAACTTCGTAGAACGAATTGATATCCTTAATTATCTCAAATTCCTTATCTTGTCTATAAAAATCTATATTTAATTTACCAGGATAAGCAAATATTGCTGACAATAATGTGTTAGATACATTTCTTTGCATAGCTTGTCTTAATACCTTAAGAAAAGCTTCTTTTTTCATAATTAATGAACCTAAAAATAAATCAACAGTATCTGTGATACCTAGGTTTAACCCAACGCCTACTGGTTTTCCGTCTTCATCTGAATTAATAATAGATTGGTTTAGATATTCTCCGTCCTCATCTAAGGTCTTATTTGAAAGTATTAAACAATCTAAATCTTCTTCTTTCATTTTTTCCATAGCATCACTAATATCTTCTTTAATAATATACATTGGATTTTTTATATATACATATTCAAAATCGTGTTCTTGAAAATATACTATGGTATCATAATAAGTTTCTACTTCACTTCTATTACCATTACCAGAAAGGCCAACTGGGTTTATCATAAGGCCACCATTTCTCCTATTTAATTCCCAGCTTTTGCCATTACCAACGTGGTCAAGTGTAGATCTTAATTTACTTCCAGCATATAAAATAACTCTATTTATATCATAATTTGCAAGATTTGATAAAGCAAAATCTATAATTCTGTATCTACCACCAAATGGTAGCATATAATCAGGTCTAAACTCACATAGAGATCCATAATTTGAATCGTTAAAACTTGGACTATAAACTAATGCAACAATTCTTTCCATACTATTCCTCCTCTACTCCTTCTGTGCTGACTAGATAAACTTTCTCATCATCTTCTTTTCCTATATCTTCAGTCAACTCCATATTTTCAGCAACTACTGCATTATAAATCTTAACTCCAGATTTTACTTTAACACCATTTAGCAAAACAGAATTATAAACCTCTGCTCCTTCTTCAATTACAACATCAGAAAATAAAACAGAATGGTTAACTTTTCCGTCTATAATACAGGCTTCATTTACAAGAGTATCTGCAAGTTCTGCTTTTTTACCAACTCTGTGTGGTGGGAGATTTAGTGATTTAGTGTATATTTTCCAATTATCATCATAGATTCCTAGTTCATTATCTGGATCAATTAAATCTAGATTTGCTTGCCAGAAACTTCTTACAGTTCCAACATCCTTCCAATAACCATCAAATTTGTAAACATAAAGTGGTGAGCCTTGCTCTAGCATTTTTGGAATAATATCATGACCAAAATCATTTGATGAATCCTTATTTTCATAATCTTCAATAAGCTCTTTTCTTAAAACCTTCCAATTGAAAACATAAATACCCATAGAAGCTAGGTTTGATTTTGGATTTTCTGGTTTCTCTTCAAATTCAACTATTTTTCCTTCATCATCAGTATTCATAATACCAAAACGACTAGCTTCATCCCAATCAACTTCCATAACGGCTATAGTACAATCTGCTCCTTTTTGTTTATGAACATCAAGAAGTTCTCTATAATCCATCTTGTAAATGTGATCGCCTGAAAGAATTAATACATACTCAGGGTTAACTTCATCGAGATAATTAATATTTTCATAAATAGCTGATGCAGTACCTTCAAACCATCTACCACCTTCTTCTGTATAGTAAGGTGTAAGTATCCTTAGTCCGCCAAAATTTCTATCATAATCCCAAGCTGCTCCTATACCTAGATGTTCATTTAAAAGTTGTGGTTTATATTGAGTTAGGACTCCTATATCTTTAATTTCACTATTTGTCGAATTACTAAGGGCGAAATCTATAATACGATATTTTCCCCCAAATGGAACTACCGGTTTTGCCATTTCTCTTGTCAATGCTTTAAGTCTAGAACCTTGTCCACCAGCTAAAAGCATTGCTGCAGTATTGTTTGCGTTTCTCATAAGCCCTCCTGTTTTATGAATAATTATTGTCTTCGTATATATACCCAATTATGGAAATTATATTCTAGAAAACCTTTTCTTATTTACATTTTATCACAATATTAATACTTTTGACAAGCCTTATATAATTAGTATAGTTACTACATATGGGGATGCCATGGTTTCGACGTGATTGAAGAGGCTTTGGCTGCAAGTCGTATATCAAAACGTAAATTGATAATTAAATATAAACGCAAACGAAAACAGCGAAGCAAACTTCGCACTAGCAGCCTAGTAATAGGTTAGCAATGAATATTAGGTTCGTCGCAAATTTAATATTCGTTTTATAATTAAGCGACAACTAATATATCAAAGCTTTGAGATATATTGAGTAACATGAAGCTAGCAGAAAAAACTTTTTGTAAGTTTTTGATTTTTATGTGAAACTTTAAAACTTAATAAACTTGTAGATGCCTTTGGTGATGCTTTCACGGACAAGGGTTCGACTCCCTTCATCTCCACCAAACACTTAAAACGTTGATATTTCAACGTTTTTTATTTATAATTTTTTGTAAAATTTATTTTATTTTTTAATATTAGCTATAAAAATTCCCACGAAAAAAACTCCCAAAAAGGGAGTTCGCTTAATTTTTGTAATATATATCGTTTGTAGGTCTTTTGCCATTGAATATATTTTTGTCCAAATTTTCTAATTTGTCCATGTAAATTTCATAGACACCTACCATAGTATCCGAATCTATAAATGTATGATCTATAGATTTGAAAATTTTGGTGGCTTCTTCGTTTGTTATATCATAATTATTTATAATACGTTGTGATAATACAAAATTTTCATCAATACTTTGTTGGGCACTTTTATATTCTTCCAAAAATCTATCAAAACTTTCTTTATTATCTCTTAAATATTTTTTATTAACTATGATAACTTCCGATAAAAAGTCTCCAGTTGAATTAGAATTTGGTAACATTGAAATGGTCTTATTCAAGTCAAAACTATAAAAAGATCTTCCCTCTAGAGCTATTGAATAATATGGCTCGGAAAGAATCGCTATAATATTTTCAGAATTTTCTAAATTTTTTAGAATATCTTTTTGATTGGAGTAAAATTCTGTATTTATTTTCATTAATGATTTTAAAAGACCCAACTTTGAATCAATCAATTTGTTTAGTGATTCATTGAGTTCTGGAACCATTATCGTCATGCCCAACATATCTTTTGGACTATTTATTTGTTTATCACTAATAATGTGAATATTATTTACAGCCGTAATTGCAGCAAGTTTTATATTTTCATTAGTTTTTGAATAAATGTTTGTTACTTGATATGCAGGGATAATCGCTATATCAAAATCTAACGTTTCTATCTGTGATAAATTATTTACTCTAGAACAATGGTATCGATTTTCGTTATCTTTATTTAATTTATCCATTATAATATCTGACGCGAAAGTTGTTGTTTTGACGTCAATTTTATTATTTACTGGTTTTTTTTCTACTTCTATTATATCTTTTTGAATTTTTTCAGTCTTTTTTGGTGTTGTTTTCTGAAAAATAGTACATCCTGATATAAATAAAATAGGAAGAATTGCCAATAAAATTCTTTTTAATTTATTCACTAACATCTCTCCTATCCTCCAGAGCTCTCTCTAATGTAAGTTGATCAAAGTACTCTAGATGAGATCCTACTGGAATTCCTTGGGCAATTTTAGATATTTTGATATTCTTTCCCTTTAGAAGGTTAGTTATAAAAAGTATTGTTGTTTCTCCTTCTATTGTGGAAGAAATAGCTAGGATTATTTCCTTTATATTTTCATTTTCTAACCTCTTCATAAGCATATCAATATTAAGTTTATCAGCAGTTACGTTATCCGATGGAGAAATCAATCCTCCTAGGACATGGTACTTTCCCCTATAGGCTCCTGATTTTTCAATAGCTATAAGATTTCTCACATCTTCCACTATACAAAGATATTCTTCATCTCTGGTGAAATCTCTGCATATTTTACAGGTTTCTTCTTCTGTAAGATTGCCACAAATTTTGCAGTGGTGAATTCTTTCTTTAACTTCCATAAGTGATTTTGAGAAATCTTCTACACTTTTTTTATCTTCGTCTATTATACTCATGGCAAGTCTTTCAGCACTTTTCCTACCTATAGTGGGTAATTTTTGAAAATGTTCTATTAAATTATTTAATGATTCTGGTAAAATAGCCATTACATTAGACCAGGAATATTAATTCCACCAGTTAGCTTACCCATATTTTCTTCGTTAAATTTATCAGCTTGACTTGCTGCATCGTTTATTGCAACCATTATTAGATCTTGAAGCATCTCAACATCATCGGGATCAACTACATCTGGATCTATTTTTATAGCTTTTACTACTTTTTTTCCTGTAACAGTTGCTTCTACTACTCCACCACCAGCAGAAGATGTGAATTCCTTTTCTTCAAGCTCTTGTTGAGCCTTTTCCATATCTTGTTGCATCTTCTTTACTTGTTTCATCATGTTGTTCATGTTTGGCATTCCGCCTCTAAAATTTCTAGCCATTATTTCCTCCTATTTAATAATTAAATCTTCATTAAAAATATTTTTTAACTTATCTATATTTTCGTTAATAATATTTATTTCTTCTTTCTTATCTTCTACAGTACCAGTCTTTAAAGAAAAGTTTACTTCCTTTTTTAGTATTTGAGATAATTTTTCACTTATTTCATCTAATTTGGTTTCTATAAATATCCTATAAAATTCATCCTCAATAATAAGGGTAAACTCTTTATCTTGATAAACATAATTAAAACCTTCATCTCTGAAGAGTGTATTTAACATTGTTCCAGATGTTGCAACTACCATATTTTTTATCTCATTTATAGTATTTCCATCTAGTGTAGTTTTTTCTGAAGAGTCTATTGTTTCTTCATGATCTTTAATTTTTGGTTGTGATTTAACTTCAAAATTTTTATTTTTATTAGAAAGCTCTCCTACTTCATCATTTTTATTAATTTCATTAACAGAATTTTCACTGGTAGTTATCATATTTGGTGAATAGTTTTTTAACCTATTGTCTATAATTCCATTAATAGTATCAACTATATCTGACTGTCCTAATCTTTCAAGTTTTTCAACTCTAGATATTAGACTACTCATATCAACGGTGTCGATTAACCTCAACACCAAAACTTCACTTAGAATATCGGTATTGGAAGAATTGTTTATTTTTATAAAATAATCATTTAATACATCTAGACTAGTTAAAATTCTCTCAAGACTAAAATTATCTAGTTTCTTTTTGAGAAGTTCTAGCCTTTCTTCATTTTCAAAATCCTTATCATAACCACTTACTTTTAAAATCATAAGATCTCTATAATAATTTACTAGTGAGTCAACAATATCTAGATTAGATTTTCCATCATCTCTAATACTTTTTAGATTATTTAAACTTGCTTTTTGATCTTTAACTAAGATACTAGAAACTAATGTATCAATTTTATCAAAATCAACCGTTCCCAAGATAAATTCAACATCTTTAAGCAAAAATTCTTCTTTATTAAAAGATAAAACTTGATCTAAAATACTAAGTGCATCTCTCATTGCACCCTTAGCTTTTCTAATGATAAGATCAACAGCTTCATTTTCCATTTTAATATTTTGATCTTTTAAAATTATATTTATTTGCTCTTTAATCTTAGATGAGTCAATTTTATTAAATTCAAACTTCTGAACTCTAGATAAAATTGTTTTAGGAATTTTGTCTATTTCAGTAGTTGCCAAAATAAAGACGAGATGCTTTGGTGGTTCTTCCATGATTTTTAGTAAAGCATTAAAAGCTTCCCTAGTAATCATATGGGCCTCATCTATTATGTAGACTTTGTATTTAAGATTTGCCGGTGGATAGATTACATTATCCCTTAAATTCCTTATATCATCAATACGTCTATTGCTCGCAGCATCCATCTCAACTACATCTAAACTAGTTTCTTCTTCTATAGCCCTGCAATTTTCACATTCCAGGCATGGAGAACCGTCTATTGGATTTAGGCAGTTTATTGCCTTAGCAAAAATCTTTGCTGCTGAAGTCTTACCACATCCTCTTTCTCCAGCAAATAAGTAAGCATGAGAAAAGTTATTATTTTTTATTTGGTTTTTTAATACATTAACGACTTTGTCTTGACCGAGGAGCTCTTCAAAGACTTTAGGTCGATATTGTCTATATAAAGCTTTTGCCATAGCCTTCCTTTCTACCTTATAATTATACCACATTATAATGGAAATATTTATATTTTTGTTTTGCATTGAAAATAATCTACGGTATAGTATGTTATTGTAGTATGGAGAGCTGTCCGAGCGGTTTAAGGAGCACGATTGGAAATCGTGTATACAGACTTTTTGTATCATGGGTTCAAATCCCATGCTCTCCGCCATGCACTAGACAGGGAACTAGCGGTGCCTTGTAACCTGCAATCCGCTATAGCAGGGTTTAAGTCCCAATGGAGGGCTTTTGGCAAAATAAAAGATTAGGATAACTAGTGTTGATTGATAGATCTTACGCAACATAAGACTGTGAACCATGTCAGGAGGGGAACCTAGCAGCATTAAGCAGACACTTGTGTGTGCCGTAAGGCAACCTATCATGAGCTAAGTATTCTAGACCCTATATTATGCTGATTGTTCGATATTGGGTGTGCTTACATATTTGACTCCAAGTTAAGCTTGGAGTTTTTTTATACTCAAATTATTTTTTATGTTATAATAAATGTAGATAAAAAAAGAGAGGTGCCAAAATTGATTGGGGAAAAATTTACCAAACTTTTTAATAGACCAACAAAAAATCTTATGATACCAGCAAGCCAAGTGGCTGTTGTTAACGAAAATGATTCTTTACTTCATGCTATACTTGTATTATCTTCTTCTGGATATCAAATAATTCCTGTTATTGATGAAAACAACTGTATAAGAGGACTTATTTCCATACCCCAGATAGTAAAAAGTTTTGATAATTTATCGCTATTTAATGAGGATAAGCTAGCAGAAATCAAAGTTAAAGAGGCTATGAACCAAGTTGTTCCAATATTATTTGATAACTATGAACTAGAAGATGTGATTTCTCTTCTAATTGATAACAACTTTGTTTGTGTAACTTTGAAAAACGGGTATTTTTTGGGAATAATTCCTAGAAAAGTTGTACTCGAACGATTCACCCAAGTTGCTCATAATTTAGAAAAAGAATATAAACTAATTGAAAAAGGGACTAGTGCAGAATGAATAAATCGCCCCAATATCATCATAGGTTCTAAAGAAGCCGATAAGCTTTAACTCGTGAAGTTTCATCTCATGAGCCTTCTAGCTTTATATGAAACTTTGAGAGTACCCTACGATGATGGGGCGATAGTTATCCTCAATTTACAACAGTCTTTTTTTGCTAATTACATATTTTAATTTTTTACCTTAAATATGGATGATGCAAAAGGTTCTATTGATATTTCTTCACCTTTCCTTATTTTTCCGTTAATATTTCCATTTCCTTCGTATTTTAAATCATTGGTATTTATCAACTCATCTAAATCATACGGACTAGGAATTTCATATCCTATATCAGTAAAATTAACGATTATTAAATAACTTTCGTTTTTAAATCTTCTTTCGTAAGCGTAGATACTGTATCCATCTACATCAAAAATTTTAACTTCAGACTCATCATCATTTAAAGCCTTCTTAGATAAAAAAATATCTGATAAATCTTTGTAATAATCATTAAAAGATTTATTTATAATATCATCAACTATGAAGTTGTTATAAATAGAAAATGTCCTCATATCTGCTAACTCATCACCCATAAAAATTAATTTTGAAGATTTTAGGGTCATTAAAAATGTAAATAAAGTTTTAAGTTGATCAATTTTTTTATCTTCTGAGTACATCTTCATTGCAAGATTTGCTTCATTTAAAAAACTATCAACGTAGGAAAATCCAAACACCTTTGATGAATTTCCATTCTTAATTAAATTTCTAATATAAGATTGATAAGTAGTTCTATCCATAGGTACATTCTGGAAAACTTCAACTATTTTTCTAAATTCTTTGTCATATATATAGTCAAAATCTAAGTTTAAGTCTTCATACACCCCATTAAAACCGGCAAGTGAATAAGATTTATTCTCTTTTGCCAAGTAATTTAATTCTTTTATCAGTTTGACCCATGATTCGTTAATTCCTCTATTTTTATCTCCCTGCCAATAAATCATATTTTCTACTGATGAGAAAAATATACCATCAATTCTCAGTTCTTTTGTATAATAATTTACTAGTGACAGTAAGTAAGATTTTACTAAATTTTTATCTGGATCAAAATTTATAGAACCGTAATAATTGTATTTTATATTATCATAATCATAATTATAAAGGTTTGTACCGTCAAATCTATCCAAATATAATGGATCTGGATCAAACTCACAAAAATCAACTTCAACAATTATTCCGATTTTTTCTTTATGAAGGAGGTCTATAAAGTATTTAAAATCATCAAGTTTACCATATCTTTCCGAAAAAGCAAATAAGCCAAGAGATGCATACCCCATCTGTTTATAGTTTTTATATTCTGAAATCGGCATAAATTGAACATGGGTAAAATTATTATCTTTTAGATGATTTACGAGTTTTTCATACACTTTCCTCTTATCATCCTTATCTCTAAACAAAGATCCTAAGTGAACTTGATAGATATTTTTAGGCTTAGTAGTAATTTTTCTATATTTATATTTATAAGAAGAATTTTCTATCATTGATACCTCTTCGTCAAGAGATATTTTCTTTGAATATGGATCTATTTTTTTTAATAAGTTTCCTTCTCTATCCTCTATAAAATACTGATAGCAATCTCCTTCTTTTGCATTATCTATTGTTACTGAAAAAACTCCTGTCGAGTATTTCCTAAGTCCTACTTTCTGCCAATCATTAAAATCTCCTGCCAAATAAACATTTTTCGCTTCTGGAGCGAGAATTCTAAAAATATAATCATTAGATTTTCTTTTATGTGATCCAAAAAATTCATATCCTTCAGAAGATTTACCATTCAAATATTCTCTTGTATTCATCTATAATCCTCTCTTTATTTGTTTTCATAATCTTCATAACCTCTAATCATTGATCTAGTAACTTCAATCATCATCCAATCAACTTTTTTTGACCAATCAGGGTCAGTAGCATAAAGTTTTCCTATACCGTCAGTAGATACACCGTTATAATACTTTCCATCTTTATTTAAATATTCATTTTTCAAATGTTTTGCAACTGTAAAAATAGAAGCTCTTTCATCTTTAAAATCTGTTGCTAAATTATAAGGATCATGATCTACTGCATTAAATCCAAATAAGTTTTTCTTATTTTTATATAGCTCACTTGTGCCATTGCCTGTCTCGTGCTTAGCCATAGCCATAAGTAAAATCGGATTTACTCCTACTTCCTCACTAGCATCTTTAAAGTCTTTTTCTAAACCAAAAAGATTTGTGTCAGAAAGTCCCCAGCCTAATTCTTCCTTTGAAAATTGAGTAGGGTTTAGTGGATAAAAATTACTTTTATCTGAAATCTTTGTTGAACCTTTTTCTGTAAATTCTTCTAAATCTTTTTTTAATTTCTCAAATCTTACATCCCTCATATCTTTTAAATTCATTGTCTCATCAGAAATCTGCTTAAGTCCGAGAAATAGAGTTTCCTTTCTATTCACCTTGACCTCACTTGCTAATGATTCCTTTTTTAAGATAAAAAAAGATAAAAATAAAAGCATCAAGAATATAAATTTATTAATAAAACTTTTTTTATATACCATAATTCTCCCTTATATATAAAATATATTAATAAAATTATATGCTTAATGCTGTATTTATCAAGCTTTCATTTTTCTTGAACCCGGTTTTATAGCAGGAATATCTTTTAAATCCTCTGGTAAATCATCAGGATCCCATGCATTTACCTCAATTTTTGTTGCAGAAATCAAAGGTAGGCCGTTTATTTCATCTTTATGTGACCTATTTACAATTGAAGTTAAGGCAACTACTTCTCCCCCGTGCTCTCTTATAACATCAACTGTTTCAAAAGATGATTTTCCTGTAGTAATAACGTCCTCAACTATAATTACCTTTTGTCCCTCTTTTATCTCAAAGCCACGTCTAAGGGTCATTTCGTTGTTTTCTCTTTCTGTAAAGATTGCGTCAACACCTAGCGCTCTAGCGACTTCATAGGCAACTATGATTCCACCCATAGCAGGCCCTACGCAAAGGTCAACTTCTATCCCAGCTTTTTTAATTTTATCTGCAATTATTTTCGCAACTTCTTCGCAATATCTAGGATTTTGAATGAGTTTTGCGCATTGCACGTACTTATCAGAGTGTTTTCCACTTGAAAGGATAAAATGTCCTTCTAGTAAAGCGTGAGATTTTTTTAATAATTCTATTGTTTTTTCCATTTTTTCTCCTATAAAATTCCAACTATATCATTAATATCGCTAATATTGTTATTAGCACAATATCTTTCTAGATTATCAATTATTTCAATCATTGTGTCAAGTTTTGAGAAATTTGCAGTACCAACTTGAATTGCAGATGCACCTACCATCATAAATTCAAGACAATCTTCAACATTCATTATCCCACCCATGGCTATAACTGGTATATCAACAGTCTGAGCTACTTCATAGGTCATCCTCAAAGCTATTGGTTTAATGGCTGGACCTGATAGTCCTGCAGTTTTATTGTCAAATATAAATTTCTTCTTATTGATATCTACCGCCATAGCGTTAAATGTATTTACAAGTGAAATAGCATCTGCCCCACAATCTTGAGCTATTTTTGCAAATTCACCAATATGAGTTACATTTGGAGATAATTTTACAATTAGTGGAAGATTTGTCTCTTTTCTAACAAGACTAATAACTTCTTTTGCTTTTTTAGGATCTGTTCCAAAGGCCATCCCACCTTCTTTAAGGTTTGGGCAAGATATGTTAAGCTCAATCATATCAATATCAGCCTTGTTGAGTTTTACTGCACCTAGTCTATAATCATCATAAGAGTGGCCGCCAAGATTTGCTATTACTACTGTGTCGTATTTTCTCATGAAAACTAATTCATTTTCAATAAAGTGGTCAACCCCTGGGTTTTGAAGACCGATTGAATTCATAATACCTGCCGGTGTTTCATAAATTCTTATACCAGGATTGCCTGGATTCTTTTTTAAAGTTAATCCTTTTGAAGAAATACCGCCTAGTTTATTTAAATCTATGTAATCTTTAAACTCTTCACCAAAACCAAAAGTACCACTAGCTGCAATAACAGGATTTTTAAATTCCACACCAGCTATATTTATCTTTAAGCTCATGAAAATATCCTTTCTGCATCAAAAACTGGACCATCTTTACAAACTCTAATATAATCACCATTTTTATCTTCAACTGTACACCCCAGACAAGCACCAATTCCACACCCCATATGGGCTTCCATAGATACTTGAATTTTAGCTCTAGTATTTTTCTCACAAAGAGCTTTAAGCATTGGGTTTGGACCACAAGCGTAAATCAAATCATAATCGTCAGGGTTTAATTTATCAAGGATAAACTTGCCTTCTTTTCTTTCTGAGCTTGTAATAATTTTTCCTACATAAGGCTTAAAATCATCAATAAAATAAGGTTCGTCAGCAAAGCCTGCATAAAAATCAGCCTTTATATCTAAATTTTTCGCAAGCTCTAAAAGTGGTGCAATGCCAATACCACCTGCAACAATCGCGATTTTTTTATCGTTAGTTTTGACAAAGCCATTTCCAAGAGGTCCAAAAATTGAAACTCCTTCATTCTTTTTAAGATCAGCAATTAATCTTGTTCCTTTTCCTACGACTTGTACTAAAAATATTAGTTCATCTTCCCTTTGATCGCATACACCAAATGGCCTAGCAAGGATAGGATCATTTCTAAAAGAGTCTGCCCTTAACATAAAAAACTGACCTGGCTTAGCATTTAAATTAATGCCTAAACTAATTTTTAAGATTCCAGGTGCAATTTCAACATTATTTAATACTTTACAATGTCTATAACTTTGCATTTTTGGCTATTTCCTTATAAGTTTCTAAAGTTTTCTCTCTAGCGTATTTGCCAACATAATTCTCCCCATCTTCAAAATTCATCCAATTTTTTAAGATAGCTCTAGATGAATTTACAACTCCTGCATTTAAGTTGACCATTAATTTATAAACATTTAAACTATCAGCCGCTTGAGCACCAAAGCCAGGGATTAAGAAAAACATCTTATTATATCTTTGTCTTATTTTTTCTACTTCCTGGCTGTGAGTTGCCCCTACAACTAGCCCTACTGGACCATATCCAGATTCTCCAATGTAGTTTTTATTTATTTCCTTAAGCTTATCACCAATTGTATAAAAAAGCTCTTCTCCATTTGTATCTAAAACCTCAAAGTCATTCGCTCCTAGATTTGAAGTTCTTAAAAGAACGAAAATCCCTTTTTTCCCAGATTCTAAATAAGGAAGATATGGGGAAATAGAATCCATACCCATATAAGGATTTAATGTTATAAAATCCACCTCAAAATCACCTTCAAAATGAGCCTTGGCATACATAGATGCTGATGCAGCTATATCAGACCTTTTGACATCTCCTATAGATAATAAATCTAGACTTCTAAGATAATCAAGGGTGTTTTTATAGGCAAGCATACCCTCTAGACCATATGACTCATAGTAAGCTATTTGCAGCTTATATATAGCACAAACATCCTTTGTGGCATCAATTATTTCCTTATTGTAGGCAAATAGTGCATCATGAATTTCCTTACCTTCCTTCATAGAATCAGGAATATAATCCATAGATGTATCAAGACCTACACAAACAAATCCTAGTTTTTCGACCCTTTCATATAATTTATCTATTATTTTCATATTTTAATACTCCTTTTCTATAAACTTTTTCAATCGATCCGGTAAGTGTCTTACCTATCATAAGAGAATTTTTTGACTTAGAAAGAATATCTTCTTTTCTATAAATAAAAAACTTATCTAAATCAACTAAGGTAAAATCAGCAAGGTATCCTGGTTCTAATTTACCTTTTTTAATCTTTAAAATTTCTGAAGGTCTAGTTGACATTATCTTTACTAATTGATTTAAAGATATCAAACCAGATTTTACTAAAACTTCGTAACAAGTAGAAAAGGCAGTCTCAATGCCTATAAAACCTGGCGCACCTTGATTTTTCTCCTTTTCCGAATGAGGAGCATGGTCTGTTGAAATTGCATCAACATAACCTTCCTTGATCATCTTTAGTAAAAATAACCTATCTTCTTCTCTTCTAATAGGTGGATTTACTTTCATCTCATCTCTAGTTTTTTCAGAAAAATATAAATGATGGGGAGTAACTTCGCAAGTAATTTTAGCTCCCAAATCTTTAAAGTATCTTATAGCTGTCATCGCTCCTTTTGTTGAAACATGGGAAAAGTGCACAGGCATATCAAGTTTATAGGCATAGTAGCAATCTCTAATTGTCATTGCATCTTCAGCTACTTCATAATCTATAGCAGAAACTTTGGCAACTTCTTCATGAAGGGTCATGTTGATTCCAAGTTCCTTAGCTTTAACCATAGCCATATACATAACAGCTGCATCATCTACACCGTGACCGTCATCAGAAATAAACTTTACAGATTCTGGTAAATTATCTAGGTGATCAAGGCTTTTTCCATCAAAGTTTTTTGTAATGGTATATACTTGGTCAATCCCAATTAAATCAAGATTTTTTCCTCTTTTTATTATATCTTCATAAACTTCAGGGCTAGATACAGTTGGTTTAGTATTTCCCATCAAAAGAACATTGGTAAATCCACCTTTTAGAGCGGCATGAGAACCTGTTTCCAAGTCCTCTTTGTAGGTAAAGCCCGGATCCCTAAAGTGGACGTGGAGGTCTGTAAAGGATGGAAGAAGAGCGAGATTATTACAATCTATAATCTCGTCTGCTTCTTCTTTGGGAAATTTTTCTGTTATTATTCCATCTTCTACATAAAGATCATTTTTAGAAATTTTTACGTCATCAAAGCCGTAAAGGCGTGTAAAAATTTGCTTCATCTTATTCTTCCACGTCATAAATGTGACCACAATAAGCACATTTATATGTTTTCTCTTCTTTGTCTATAAGAATAAATTCACTTTGAACTTCCCTTTCACTTGTAGATACGCACTTAGGATTCTGACAGGTTAGGATGTCTATAGCTCTTTCAGGTAATTCTAGGTTTAGTTTCTTAACAACTTCTTCATTTTCTATAATATTTACTGTCGCAGTTGGATCTATAATAGATACCGCGTCCAAGTTTATTTTTATATTATTAGCTATTTTTAGTATATCTTTTTTGCCAAATCTAGTAGATTTCGCATTTAAAATAATAGCTACTTCATCATCTATATTTTTCAAATCTAAAAGATTATATATTTGCATACCAAGACCTGCCTTGATATGGTCTATTACTATACCGTCCTTAATACTTGTAATTTCAATCATTGTTTGCCTCCAATAATTTAATAATTAGTGCCATTCTTACATACATTCCGAATTTTGCTTGTTTAAAATAAACAGCTCTAGGATCGTCATCAACTTCTTTTGCAATTTCATTGACTCTTGGAAGCGGATGCATAACAATCAAATCTTCTCTTGCACGGCTCATTTTTTCCTTATCTAAAAGATATGAATCCTTAAGTCTTGTGTATTGAGCATCAGAATAAAATCTTTCTCTTTGAATCCTTGTCATATAAAGAATATCAATTTTATCCATTACTTCGTCAAGACTTCTAACTTCTTCATATCGCGAATTTTCATCAAATACTTCTTCTTTTACGTATTGTGGAAGTTTTAACTCTTCTGGTGATATTAGAATATATTTATTTCCCTCAAAAAGATTTAAAATCTTAATTAGCGAATGAACTGTTCTTCCATATTTTAAATCTCCACAAATTCCTATAACATGATTATCAAAACTTTCTTTGTAATTACTAATTGTAAGCATATCTGTCAAAGTTTGGGTTGGATGTTGGTGACCACCATCTCCAGCATTTATTATTGGACAATCTGCAGCAAGACTAGCTAGGTATGCAGCTCCTTCTTGTGGATGACGCATGGCAATAATATCTGCATATTGGCTGACAGTCTTAACTGTATCTTGGAGGCTCTCACCTTTTTTAGCTGACGATACACTTGCATCAGAGAATCCTACTACAGATCCACCTAGTCTACACATTGCAGATTCAAATGATAATCTTGTCCTAGTTGAAGGCTCAAAAAAAAGAGTCCCCAATAGTTTCCCGTCTGCTGAATGAGAAAAATCGGTAGGACTCTTATAAATATCATTTCCTAGTTCAATAATTTCAAGTAAATCTTCTTTTGTTAAATCGTGCGAATTCAATAAATTTTTAATAGAAATCATACTATCTCCTTTGATTTTTTAAAATTATACCAGTATATTTCTATCTGTCAAAATTATAATTCACTTATTAAATCTGAGATTGATTTTGTTGTCACTCTACTTTTATCAATGTCTAAATCTTCAAGAATTTCATCAATTTTGGATTGGTTTGTAAATTCAATTTCCATATATGGATGAGGGTAGGTATCCTTATCCCATATATCTATATCAAATCTTTGTCCCTTATACCTATAAGAAATTCTCTCCTTCTCTCCCTTGTATTTTAATTTCACACCCATCTTTTCTAAAATAGATGTCATCATGGATACGGAATCAATATGAACTGTAAACTCATTATTAATCCTTACTTCTTCGTCATTTTTAACTTCTTTGAAAGTTAATTCTATAGGGGCTTTTTTATCATCAACTATACTTTCTCTTATCCTTAAATATCCCTTTTCAAATTCACCTGTTTGTGGTGCAAAAGTGTAATTTTTTTGCAATTCTCTGCTGATTTTTTCAGCTCCCAAACTAATTAACTTTTCTTCAATTTCTTTTGGAACGATTCCCAAAACTTTTACTTCTATTTCTCTTTGCATTATCCTATCCTTACTGGGGAAAAGTTTACGTAATCACTTGCTACGCATACTAGATTTACCCCTTCAAATTTTCCTTCTTTTATTAACCTGTGGCCATTTCCATGAAGATGTCCGTATATTACAGTATGAGCTTTGTATTCTTTCGCGAGCTTAAAAAAATCATTCAAAGTGCCATCCGCATTTATTGGTGGGTAGTGCAGATTTATAATAAGCTTTTTTTCAGAAATTAAACTCTTAATTGAATTTTCAAGCCTCAATAACTCTCTTTTATAAATTTTTTCATCATGGTCTGTAAAATCCCTACTATCTCTGCTAATCCATCCCCTAGTTCCACAAATTAAATAATCTTCTACTTCAAAAGAATTATTTTGTAAAAAATCAATGCTTTTAAATCCGAGCTGATTTAGCTTATTCAGTGAAGACCACCAATAGTCATGGTTTCCCTTCATCATGATTTTTCTTCCAGGAAGATTATCAATTTTTTCTAAGTCTATCCTAGCCTCTTTGATATCCATTGCCCAAGAAATATCCCCTGGAATTAAAACCGTATCTTCATCTTTTATTATATTTTTCCAATTTGTGAAGATTTTTTCCTGGTAATTATCCCAAGCATCTCCAAAAACCTCCATAGATTTTTCTTCAGTGTAATCTAAATGAAGGTCAGCTAGAGCATATATCATCTATCCTCCAATTTTATCTCGTTTATAAATATATTTTCTGCTTCAAAAAACTCTTCTTCTCGCTTATGGCAAGTAAAATAAATAATTTGCCTGTCAGCAGCTTCATCAAGTACTAAATACAAGAATCTTATCAAACGTTTAATATCATAGTTTATAAAGGCATCATCAAAAATTAAAAATGAACCATTTATTATTTCATCAAGAATACTTAACTTAATCGCTAGATTTACTTGATCAAAAAATCCCTTAGATAACTGATCTTCGCTATATGAGAAAAGTGATTTATCCTTAATCTCAGTTGATAAAGAACTGTCTAATTTTATATCAAGCTCAGATTTACTTGTGCCTGATAATATTCTTTGCACTTTTTTATTAATTTTATTAATATCCGCCCTATTTTCTTTGGCTATTTCTAAAATAGTTTCTTTGGCAATATTAATCGCCTTCTTTTCATCTTCAAGATAATTTAACTTATCAATTTGGTATTTCAAATCATCACGAAGTCCCGCCTCATTTTGTAAAATATTATCAGTAGAAACAATACTTTTTTCCAAAGAGTGAATTTCAAGGCTCAAATCTTTAATTTCTTCTTCAAGACTTGATAGTTTATCTAACTCTTTTAAATTATCATAAGAATTAAAATCAAAACTAATTTCTTCATCATTTTCGAACAGTGTTAAGTCTTGTTTTTTTAAAATCTCAAGCACCTCGACAATTTTTTCTCTTTCATTAATTAAACTTTCATATTTTAAAAATCGGCGTCTTAAATTATTATACTCAGATGAGTTATTTCCACCATCATTGGTAAAATTCCTTAATAAAAGATAAAAAAACGGCAAAGAAAATAGCAAAATGTAATATCTAGAAAATATAACCGCGATAAAGGTAATAATGATAATAGGTATGATATAGAGAATCATCTGATTATTCTTATCCTTATAATTATCATTAAAATCGTCTAAAACCAAGCCTTTTAAATCATTATATGCTTCTAATTCTTTGTCAATTTCAAACAATCTATCAGACCGCTTTCTATATGATTTGAAATTCTCATCCGATCTTTTCTTGTTATAGAATTGATTGAGTCGCTTTTTTTCTTGATATATATTTTCTTTTTTATCTAAATCATCCTTAAGCTTTTCTAGTTTCTTGTAGGAAGTATAAAAATCTTTTTTTACTTTATCAATTTGCCTTAACTTCTCATCAAGGTTTTTAATCTTTTCCTTAGTTTTGTAATATGGCCTTGTATAGGCTCTATCTGTCCCTATTTCCTTTAACCTATTATCTAATATTTCTAGAGAATCCTTTATCGAAAAATTATAATCTATATCGGATGAAGAGAGTTTTTCCAAAACTTTCTTCCTACTATTTGTGCTTATTTTTTGAATCTGTTCTGAAGATATATAGGCCTTATAAATATCATAATCTACTCCTAGAAAAAACTTTCCCGGAGCATTTAAATCTGATTTTTTTAAATCTATTTCTCTTCCTTTATTTACATCAGTTACCTTATATTCCCCGCTATCGAAACCTCTATAAAGGACATAAGGTTCACCACTTTTTATAATTTTTAATTCTCCAGCATAAATATATGATGATTTCGGTCTATAAATCTCTCTTTTATTAGAAAAATTAATCCTAGCCTTGCCTTCATCAAAGCCGTAGAACATACCTTCTATAAAATTTTTAATAGTTGTTTTTCCACTTTCATTCAAGCCATAAACTAAATTAAAAGAGGGAGATAACTTAATTTTTTTATCTTGAAACTTGCCAAAGGATTTTATGTTTAATTCTTCAATATAAATTTTATTCATCCCTGCTCCTATAAATAGCATCAAGACCTAGTTCTAAAGCTCTTTTATGGAGCTTATCAGTATTTTTAGGGAATTTTTCCATATATTTATCCAATAAAGAATTTGGATATAAACTAACCATATCATAAAGAGTACTATCTTCATCTATCTCTAACTCAAAGTAAGATAGATTTAGTTCATTTTTTATTTTCTTTTTATTTATATTTCCATCTACTTTAAGTCTTAGGTAATTTTCTTTATCAGCTTTTAGATTTGATTTAATATAGGCTATAAGCTCATCTTCATTCTTGAAATCATCCAAACTAAGCTTTAAATCATAAAATCCCATAATGGATGAATCTATATGGGTAATTTCTTCATCGTTATAAATAATGTAACCATAATCATAAATATCTGAAAAATCACTAGGTTCAATAGCTCCAGAGTAATATATATTATTTCCAAAATCTTCCCATTTGTGAATATGTCCCAAAGCAACATAATCAAAGCCTATTTTTTTTAATTTTTCTATATCTAAATTTAAATAATTTGCTTCTGGATTATTTACTGTAGCATGCGCGATTAATATATTAAAATAACTTTTATCTAACTTTATGTCATAAGGAAATTCACTTTCATAAATCCTATCATTATAAGATAGGCCGTAGATCCTTGATGAATTAATTTCGTAATACTCAAGATTTTGGCTAGGAAATATATGAAGGTTATCTGGTTTCATTTTGAAAATCGTTTCATTTTCTTCATCGATATAATCATGATTTCCCGCAACATAAAAAATATCTTTTCCAAAATCTGATATTTTATGAAAAAGTTCCTTATAATCTTTTAATGTAAATAATGACCTTTCATACAAATCTCCTGCTATCAGCAAAAAATCAATGTCGCTATTTTTTGATAGGATATTTTCTAATGACTCTTTGTTATTTTTTCTAATTTGATTTGAAAGTCCACTTGTAAAGTCAAACCTATCTCCTAGATGGCAATCAGCTAGGTGGATAAATTTCATATTAAATTTACACTTTCTATTAATTTCTTATTATCTTTTATATTATAAACCGTTAGAGATCCATTATCTATCCAAAATGAATTCCAATTTGATAAATCATTTAAAATCCAAAATAGAGTTGACCTAATGGCTATCCCGTGGCTTATGGCTAAGATATTTTTGCCTTCCTCAGATTTTTCATCAAGAAATGAACTTAACCTGTTAATTACATCTCTTCTTGATTCACCATTTGGATATTTTTGGCCAAAATAGTTTTCTTTTTCTTTTTCAAAAAACTCTTTATAATTATCTCTCACATCGTAAATATTTTGACCCTTAAAATCACCAAAATCCATTTCATTAAGTCTACAATCTATGAAATAATCCTCAAAACCTAATATTTTTGCAGTCTCCTGACTTCTAACAAGTCCTGATGTGTAAACCTCATCAATTTCATAATTTCCCAACAAATTTTTTGTCTTATCTAATATATATAAACCCGACTTTTCAATCCTAGTATCGGGTGTTGAATATTTTTTTTCTATATTTGACATAGTTTGTCCATGCCTAACAAAAATAATTTTCATATTTCACCTCTTTTATAATTATAACAAAGTTTAGCATTTTATCTACTTTTACAAAATAAAAGACGGTTTCCCGCCTTCTATTATTCCCCACTTGACATAGCCTCAGCCATATCTATTCTCTTTAATTTTTTATGGACATAAATTAAAATTATGAGAGATAGTAACAAGGTAATGCCAGCTGACACTATAAAACTAATAGGATGTAGTTTGTAGGCAAGCATGATATCTCTTGGAGCTACAAGGTCAATTATATACCTAAACATAATATATCCTAGTCCATAACCGAATACTATTCCCAATACTGTAAGCATAAATATTTCCCTATAAATATAAGAAGTTACTTCTTTAGGATAAAATCCTAAAACTTTTATAGTTGCTAGTTCTCTTTTTCTCTCGCTTACATTTATATCGGTAATATTATATAAAACCACACTAGCTAACACTGATGAAATCAGTGTTATTACTACTATTACAACATTTAAATTATCTAGCAAAGCATCCATAGAAGCGTAGGCCTTGCCAGTATTTATAACTGCAAGAACAGATTCTGCGTCTTCCAATTTTTCAATAATCTCCTTAGAATCTCCCTTGATATAATTTGCGTTTATTTCAACTTTTTCTTTTGCAAGTTTCTCGTAATAGTCTTTTGATAAATATAAATAATCTGCTACATAATTTTCAGCAATAGCCCCTATTTCTACATCAAGACTTTTACCATCAACTTTTATTTTTATCTTGTCCTTTTCCTTAATGCCTAGCTTTTTACTAGCATTTTCAGTAAGAACTGCTTGAGATTTTGTTAAATCTATTGGTTTATCTTTATTTTTTCTTAACCTAACAAAGTCATCAAATTTATCATTGTCATTTGGTACAACTACTGATATATCAATATCTGAATCATCCTTGACAAGATTTGCTGAATCATTTTTGATTGATAGAGTTTCATATCCTTTTATTTTATCATTGTAATTTCTTTTTTCTTCATCACTTGCCTTTTCATCTAAAATCGCTACCGCCTTATAATCATGGATCTCATTTTGTTGGATTGAAGCAGTGTCTTTTAACGAATCAATCATAGCAAAGCCAAAAAATACCAAGGCCGTACATCCTGCTACACCGAAGATTGTCATAAACATTCTAGACTTATATCTGAAGAGATTTCTCGCTGTGATTTTTTGCATAAATGAGAGCCTCTTCCAAATCGGTTTAATTCTTTCAAGGAAGATTTTAGAACCTTTATCTGGCGAAATAGGCAGTAAGAGTCTTGCAGGAGTTTCATTGACAGTTGATTTTGATGTTAATAAAACTGTCAGACTTACAAGTAATGATGATAAAATAATTGATCCTATTATTACCATAAAAGAGTTCACATAACTAACATCTAGTATTTCAAATCCTGTTGAGTAAGCATCAAATATAACCTTAACTATAATTAATCTTCCAAGTATTCCTCCAATAATAGAGCCAATGATAGTTGGTATTAAACCATATATATAAAATCTTTTAGCTATCATTTTATTAGTATAGCCTAGAGATTTTAATGTACCATTTATTAATCTTTGCTCTTGAATATATCTTTTCATGGTTGTAAGGGTTACAAGCATCGCAACCATATAGAAAAATACTGGAAAAACTTTCGATAAGGAATCCATATTTAAGGAATTTTTATAATAAGTGTCAATTCCCTCATTATCAAAAATAGTTTCTACGCTATACTCTGGATCTTTTAATTTGACTAGAGCTTCTCTGTTATCTTCAATTTCTTTCTTTCCATCTTGTATTTTTTCTTCTGCTTCGCTCTTTTTATCATCAAATTCCTTTAGCCCTTTTTCATAGTCGGCTTTTGATGTAATTAGTTTTTTATAGGCATCTTCAAGTTTTCTTTTACCATCTTTTTTGTTAAACTCTAGCCTATCTCTACCTTGATAATAATTAGTCCAACCTTGATTTATTTCTCTTTGATTATTATCAATTTCTTCTTGACCAAGGTTGATTTTCTCGGTAGCTTCTTGTTTTTGAGTGTCAAAATCTGCCTTTGCTTTATTATATTCTTCAAAACCTTTATTTAGCTCAGCTTCTTTGGCTTTAACTTCATTAAGAGCTTCTACCAGCTGTGTCTTTTTCTCATTAAGTTGAGAAATCATATAGTCTTCTTCAGGTGATTTTTGCTCGCCTGTAGAATCTTCATTGCTGTTTTCTTTTAAATCGGCTTCTTTTTCACTTATTGTTTTATCAATTGCATCTATACCCTTGAGTATTTCAGCTTTTTTACTATCTAATTGATTTTTGCCTTCACTTAAATCATTATATTTTTTAGATAAAATACTTTCGGTTTCTACAATTTTTGCTTCGAATTCTCTTTTATTTGCTGCTAGTTCTTTTTTAGCATTTTCAAGATTAACTTGGCCATCTTCTAATTTTTTCCTAGAACTAATTAGCTCATTTTCTCCAGCTTTAATCTTTCTTTCAAAGTCAATTTTATTTATTTCATATTTATTAAAACCATCATCCAGTTTTTTCTTAGCATCGTTAAGGTCTTTTTCTGTAGAAGTTAATTTATCTTCTGCGTCATTAATATCATTTTCTGCATCAGAGATTTTATCATTTGCATCGGTTTTTATTTCCTCGAGTACTTCTTTTGGTCTTAGGTAAATATCATCTTCTATTTTTTCTTTCTTTCCCTTAATGAAATCAATATAATCTTTGCTTGTTTTATCCATTGAATTAGAATTTTTATATGAAATATTTACCTCATTAAACTTTTCATTAATAAAATTATTATCTTTAACAAAAGCTAGGCCATCTATTTCCTTCTTACCAATAGGAGATAAATCACGCGTATCTTCCATAAATTTCTCACTTGAAGTGAAAAAACCGACTACCTCATAACGAGTGTTTTTTATTTTAGAATTATCCCTCTGAGTTTCATTTATATAAGAAAAACTAACTTTATCACCTAGTTTATAATATTTTTTCAATGACTTATCTAATATTATTTCTTCATCATTTTTAACCAGGGATCCTTCTTCCAAATTCATTTTCCCAAAATCTTTATCATAAGATTTAAGCCTGATAATTTTTTCCCCGTCAATTAAATCTATAGTCTTTATGAAAGAAATATTTTCAATATCGCTATCATTTTCCAAAAGAATCTTGTCCTCATAATCCATTGGATAGGTCGATTTTACTATAATATCTGGATGAGCAAATGTATCAAGGGATGACTTTAAACTTTTTCTCATAGAAGGACCGGTTAGGTTTAAGGCAACAATCACCATTGTTGCAAGACCAACCATGACCCCAATAGAAAAAACTTTTCCCTTAGTTTTTTTAATATCTCTTAGGATATTTTTTACAAAAGTCTTATTCATACTACCACTCTAATTCTCTAACAGGAAGAGGATTCTCGTTGGTATAAGCATTTAAAATCTTCCCGTCTTTTAACTCTATTACTTCGTCAGCCATCGGTTTTATTAAAGAGTTATGAGTTATTATTATAACTGTCGAATTAAAATTTCTTGACGCATCTTGGAGGAGTTTTAAAATGTTTTTTCCTGTTTGATAATCAAGAGCTCCAGTAGGTTCATCACACAAAAGAAGTTTTGGATTTTTTGCCAAAGCTCTCGCTATAGCAACTCTTTGCTGTTCTCCACCCGATAACTGGGAAGGGAAATTTCCTTCTCTTTTTGAAAGACCAACCTGATCTAAAACTTCATCTGCCTTTAAAGAATCTTTAGAAATTTCACTAGCAAGTTCAACATTTTCAAGGGCAGTTAGGTTTGGAATTAAATTGTAATGTTGAAATACAAAACCAACATCATCCCTACGATACTTGGTAAGTTCATTTTCATTAAGTTTGCTTAGATTTTTCCCATCTATCAAGATATCTCCACTACTCGCTTTTTCCATACCGCCTATTATGTTTAAAAGTGTTGTTTTTCCAGCTCCGGATGCTCCAACAATAATTAGAAGCCTTCCCTCATCTAGGCTAAAACTTATCTTGTCATTGGCGATAATTTCAGATTGACCTGATTTATATTTTTTACTTACTTCATTTAATTGTATATAAGACATCAATTATCATCCTTCTTTATATTCTCTATTCTTTATTTATACCCATTTTAAGGCAAAATAAAAGAGCCGAAGGCTCTTAAATGTTTTTAAATTTCTCTCTAATTTCTGTAATTTTCCCACAAGTCATTTTTCCTTCAGGGCATGGACCACTGACACAAGATGGACCTGCTGATTGGAAAATATTTGGATAGATTGCCTTAACAAGTTTCACCATCTGATCAGACATTTCTCTTATCTCCCATTGTGCCCTGTTGCAACTCCTAAGATTAAAGAAGTGTAAAAGAGTTCTTGCATTCATAGTGAAAACTATTTTGGTTTCACAAGCATTAGGGAAAACGTATCTAGCGTCTTCTATTGCCATCTTTGTAGCTTTACTTTTGGCTGATTTTTCATCTTCATCCTTATTTATCAAATCATTATAATGCTTTTCTGTTAGGATATTTGTTAATTTATCATAGGCTTCTTGGTCTTTTTCCATAGCTTCTGTAAAAATTTTTGCCGCTTCAGGATTTTCCTTTATACGGGGAGGAATTATATATTCAAAACCATCGAGTTTTACATATCTTTGTGATTGTTGAGAATATGAAGCAAGTCTATGGCGGACAAGTTGATGGGTTAAAGTCCTTGATACTCCCTCAACAGCAAAGGTAAAAGAAATATGTTCAATCGGACTTAAGTGACCAAGATTTGACAGCATTTTTACATATTTTGCAATTGATTCTTCATTTTGATTTTTCGAAATTTCATCAACTCCAACAGGAGAATAGCAAAGCTTACCCGCTTGAGCTATAGTTTCTTCACCGTTCTTTGTGTAATTTAATAATTTTACTCTTAAGTTAGTTTCTGGCATAAAATCCTCCTAGTAATTAAAACTATTATACCGTCTTTTTAAATAGAGGCTTTTTTTAATAATTTTTTAAATGAGTTATCAATTAAAATTGCACCCAAAGGAGCTGTGATAATAATACCAAGGACTGCAATTGATAAAATCGGCATTCCCGAATCTAAACCATTTGTAAGTGCAACAGATCCAATCGCAGCCTGAACTGTTGCCTTAGGTGTGTAGGCAAAAATTGTGAACAACTTTTCTTTTTTATTAAGATTACTTTCTTTTACAGAAATAAAGACACCCATAGATCTAATTAAAAGACCTAGGATAATCAAAACTACTCCAACTACACCAATATTAGTCATATATTTTATATCTACTTCTGCCCCTACTAATACAAAAAGAATTATTTCCGCAAAAATCCAAAGCTTAGCAAATTTATCCGAAAGTCTATCAACCACGCCTTTATCAGCTTTAATTTTATAAGAAGAGGCCATAGATATAACTGCAAGTAGACCTGAAATTGGAATAATATCATTAAATAATTCTTCCGCACTAATTAACAAAAACGAAAGAGATAATATAATAATAACCTTACTAGTGTTTCTTATATATGATCCGTTTTTATATCGCCTCTCAAAAAATATATACAATATATAGCCAAGTAATATTCCTAAACCAATTCCCAACAAAATTGAAACCGGCACCTTGAATAATGACTTATAAGAAAAATCATCACCCATAGCCATGGATAGAAATGAGGAAAATAAAACCAAAACAAATACATCATCGCACGAAGCCCCAGCTAATATCATCTGAGGTACAGATTCATCTTTTCCGTAACCCTCATCAATTAATTTTACCATCCTTGGCACAACTATTGCTGGAGAAACTGCTGCCATGACAGCCCCCATAAGAAGACCATCAATTAAATTTAATCCTAATAATTTTGGTACAAAAATGGCATAGGATAAAATCTCAAAACTTGCCGGAAGAAAAGAAAGTAAAAATGCAGAAGATCCTACTTTTTTAAGATCAGCAATATCTAAACTAAGACCAGCTTTAAGTAAAATTACAATCAAAGCAATAGTCCTTAGCTCTTGTGAAATAGTAAGTATCTTAGTATCTAGTAAATTTAAAACGTAAGGCCCTAAGATAATTCCTGTAAGAAGCATACCAATTATCCTAGGTAACTTTAAGCTATCAAAAATTTGGGCAAAAATCATACCAACGATCAAAATAAGTCCAAAAGATAAAATCATAATTCCTCCTTTAAATAAAAAAACTGACAACCCTACTAAGTGTAGAAGTCATCAGCGCACGCGTTTAGATTATAATTATCAAGGGAGAACTTCATTCCCCAAAAATTATTATATGCAACTTCTTTTTAAAATCAAATAGAAATTACTTTTACTTTATAGGTACAAAAGTTTTCCCAGAATCATTAGACTTATAAGTAACTTCATTTCCATGTATGTCCTTACAAACAAGTAAAATTGCTCCATTATCTTCTACCAACCCAGAAATATTAGGACTAGTATCAGGAATTTCTGAAATATAATTTATTTTCTCATCCTTGATTTCAACAAAAATCCATCTAGACCTAGCTCCTGCCCTATCAACTTCAATAAGACCAAAGTTTGAATTTGGGATTTCCTTTACATCTTCAATGCTAAATTCATTTAAAATTTCTTGTTCATTAGGATTCTCATATTCCAAATTATTTTCATTAGTATTATTATTTGATATTCGCTTGTTATTCCTATATAAAAATAATTTAAGCCTTGCATTAGCATCTTTATTTGTGATTTTTTCAAGATCTTTAAAAGTTTTCTCACTATCCTCAAATGTCATCTTATCCATAGTGATAAAATTTTTCTTATAAATCACAAAGTTTTCATCAATCCATCCCTCGTTTAGGATATAATAACTCTCCCCATCATAAGAAAAACCTACATTATCCTTAAAAGCAAAAATACTAATAATAAGAATTATGTATCCTGCAAAAAAAACAATTCCAATTAAAATCAACGTCACAATAAGCTTTAGATAAAAATTTATACAAAGACCAGTAAATTTACTTATAAAGAAAATCTGATAGGCAAAAAATAATAAAACCGCTAATCCTAGCAGGATGTTATTAAAAATTGGTATAAAGTCTACTTTAGCACATAATAAAAATACTAAATATAGAATCGGAAATGTTAATAAGTAAAAAATAGCATATATAAGCTGTTTATTCTTAGTACTCATAATATATTACCTACATTAACATATAATTAATTATTTTAACTTTTAGACTCGACAAACCTACATTTTGGAAAATTAGAACAACCTATAAATTTGCCATACTTGCCTTCTCTTTCTACTAGTTCCCCTCCACACCTAGGACATATTCCTGCCTTTATTTTAGCTTGGGTTTCCTTCTTTATTTTCTTAATATCTCTTGTATGTCCATAATCAGTTTGGAAAGATTTGTTTTCCTTTATAATCTCAATAATTTTATCAAGGTCTTCACTATTTATTATTTTCTCAGTAGATAAGTCTTCAATCAACTTTCCGACTTGTGAAATCTTACAAATTTTTGCATCCTTTACCTCAACTGCATCTAAATTAGCCTCTGGTGAAAAAGCAATTATAGAAAAATATTTCATATCAGGATAAGATTTATCTAATATTGCTTCTAGAGATTTTATATGGCCATAGTTTTGTGAAATTGGATTCATGAAATCATATTTTTTATTTCCTAAATATTGAGACCAATTACGAGAATACTCTTTCCCATAAATCTTTCCCTTATAGGCCTTGGTTTCAACAACAAAAATTCCATATTTTGACACAACTAAATGATCAATCTGACTTGCTTTTGTATGACTAGTTGGATTGATTAATTTTATATCATGAATTACTTTATATTTGCTTTTATCCAAGTTTTTTAAAAATTTCGCAACTACTAGCTCTCCAATGTCCCCTTTAAACTTTGACCTGTAAACTGTAGTTAATAAAATACATCCTATAGCTATTGCAGTTAATATTTCATCTAGCATAATTCCTCCTATTTTCGTATAAATATAGCGAATACAATTTCAAAAATTTTTCTAATCTATAAAAATAAATATTGAAGCTAATAAGTACACTACTCCCCAAAAAAGATTCAATTTAAATAACAAAACAACTAAGATTATATTTACAATTATAGAAGGAATCATAGATTTTAAATTCGTCATTCCAACTTCTAAATCTTCACCATAATTTCTTTTTCTTCCTGTTTTATAACTAGGGAGCATTTTATAATTAAATGTTAGAAAAATGTTCTCAAATGCAAATATATAGGTTATAATTTTAAAAAATATTTTAAATTCAAAATCATTTGCAGCTATGAATCCGAGCTTTATTCCTATATTTGATATAAAATATAAAATCAAAACAAAAGACGCTAAGAAGAAAAAAGTAAATATATTTTTACTCAATATGTATTTTAGTTTATTGTTTCTAGTATTTAAGTTTTGATATTTTTCATAAAACATTTCATCTCTAGTAATATATCTAAAAATAGCACTCGTAAGTACTCCAAGACCCAAACAAAAAATCCATTGTGGCATTCTTATAAGTGCAAATGTAAATAAAAATACTAATCCAAAGAAAAACCTATATAGGTCATGGCTTCCATCTCTTATAAAAAATTTCCTAAATGTTCTCCTTAAAAACATATTATCCTTTCTAATTTGCCGCTTAAACTAAAACAGTTTGTAATTTTTAAAATATAAATAAGAGCTCGGGAATCCCCAAGCTCTCGAGTTTTTATATAGAACCTTCTCTATTCCAGAATCTTTGTTTAGCTAAATTTTCTATAAACTTATCTATATCTTTCATATCTTTTGTAACCATTACGCCATCGGCCTTTTCTTGTTCTTTATCTAAGATTCCATCTGAATTTCCGATAACCCAAATTGGTTTATAGTGCTTGAAGGTTTCATCTACAAATTCACCTACGTTTTTCTTAAATTCCTTAGAAGGTTCTTCTGGAACGACAACTATAAGGGCATCTTCTAATACTGGATGGACTGTTTCATACCTATGGTCTACTTTTTCGCCATCTTTTGTATCTTGAAGGTCGCCTTGGATAATTTCTGCCTTAGCCTTAGAATCTTTAATTTTCTTTACTAGAGTTTTAAAGTCAAAATCGAAGTCATTATCGGAATAAATTCCAACTTTAAGGGTATCAGGTTTAAATATTGTATCAGCTTGGGCAAATTCTGGCATCCTTACTTTTAAGGCTTCCTTACTTGGTTTAACGCCTACTGGATCAAAACCGCGCTCAGCATCTGGTTTATCAGCGCCTACATTTTTAGCAATTTCTTCCGCCATTTTTTGATCAACATTTGCAAACATATCTACAACATTTTGCCTAATTTCTTCTCTTTGAACTTTTGATAATTCAAAAGAAAAGGCATTTATGATATGGTCTTGCTCGACCTTACTAACTGACTTATAGAAGGCTGTAGCTTGGCTAAAGTGGTCTCTAAAGCTATCGTCCCTTGCTTTTATAACTTCGCCGTCAATTTTTTCTTGATAATGTTCATAACCACCATTTTCTGGACTTTCATAGTATGGGGATTGATCATCTATAGTTGACTTATGATAGGCTACTGGTCCTTTGTTTATCATATGTTGATGCCATCCATCTCTTTGGTTGTTATGAACTTCAGCTATAGGTCTATTTATAGGAATTTGTGCAAAATTTGGTCCGCCTAGCCTTAATAATTGTGTATCAGTGTAGGAGAAAAGTCTACCTTGTAAGAGTGGGTCATTTGAAAAATCAATGCCAGGGATGACATTACCTGGGTTAAAGGCAACTTGCTCAGTTTCTGCAAAGTAGTTATCGACATTTCTATTAAAAATCATTTCACCAATTTTTATCTTTGGAATATCTTCTTCTGGCCACACTTTGGTAGGATCTAGAATATCAAATGGGAAGTCGTGTTCTTTTTCTTCTGGAAGTAGCTGAACACAGAAGTCCCAAACTGGATAAGAACCTTCATTAATAGCATCATACATATCTTTTCTCTGGCTATCTGGGTCATTTCCTGATACCTTTAAGGTCTCATCCCATACTCTTGAGTGGACACCTAGTTGTGGATTCCACTGGTATCTTACGAAGGTTGCCTTCCCATCTTTATTTATCCATCTAAAGGTATGGACAGCAAAACCATCAACCATACGAAGACTTAGAGGTATAGCCCTATCACTCATTTGCCACATAACCATGTGAGCTGACTCTTGGTTACGAGTTACAAAATCCCAAAAAGTATCGTGGGCAGATTGGGCTTGAGGCACTTCTGTATCTGGCTCTGGTTTTACTGCGTGTACAAAATCAGGAAACTTAATCGCATCTTGGATTATAAATACTGGTATATTATTTCCTACAATATCGTAGTTTCCTTCTTCTGTATAAAATTTTATAGCAAACCCACGCACATCACGAGGCGTATCTGTAGAGCCCCTAAATCCTGCTACAGTAGATATCCTTGAAAACAAAGGAGTTTCTTTATTGTGACCTGAAAACATACAAGCCTTGGTATATTCACTCATATCCTTGGTCGATTTAAAAATACCATGGGCACCTACACCACGAGCGTGAACTATTCTTTCAGGAATCCTCTCATGGTCAAAGTGCATGATTTTTTCTCTTAGGTGAAAATCTTCAAGGAGAGTTGGTCCCCTTCTTCCAGCTTTAAGAGAAAATTCATCCTCAGCCATCTTAAGACCCTTATTGGTTGTAAAGGCCTTACCTTTGTTGTTGACCCTATTTTTCTCAAGATCTTTAATCTTGTCATTGTCCTTAACAGAATCAACTTTTTTAGAACCTTCTGGTGTTAAAGGTGCTTTGATAAAGTCGTGTTGGTTCTTATCTTTCTTTTTAGTCATTTCTACCTCCTATAAAGTAACTCTCTTACGTAATTTATACCCAAATTAAGTAAAATTAATGATATTTGCCTAATAAAAACAGCCCTGTGAAGAGCTGCTTTCATTAATTTATTCTGTTCTAATTAGATCAATTGTTGGTCTGTCTAGAATTCTTTTTAAGGATAAGTGATAAATTAGCACATTTATTCCGTAGACTACTAAAGAAAATGCTATAAATAATTTATAGTCATAGTATCTTAGGAGATTTAAAAAAGTCAATCTCGATGAGAATATTGAAATTATAAACATTATACCTATGCTAGTTAATACAACTATAAGTAATGATTTTATCTGTTCATTTATATATTCTTTTTCATAAACCTTTTTAAGTTCATCTAAATCCATCCCACAAGAGTAAAGACTTCCGATTTCTTTTTTTCTGCTCATGAGACTTAAATTAATGGATGAGTAGCCATTGATGATATTTAGTACAAAGATGATTGATGCTATTCCTATTGTAATTTTCATTAAACTTTTTAAATCTTTATATCTATTTTCTCTCTGCTCTTCACCTGTCATAATATTAAATCTGTCTTCAGGGGAAAGTTTTCCTCTAATCATTGCTTCTACATATTCTTTTATATCTTCAGTATCAGAATCATTTATTCTCATATCTAATGTAAAAGGATAGTTTTTATATTTTTCATCATCTGCTTTTTGCATTAGATTATAAAATGTATCAAAATCTGTGTAAATTTTTACATCAAATGGCATTGTTCTAGATTTAAGTTCCCCTAAATCTTCTATTGCTTTAGAAATTTTAATACTTGTTTCGTACTCATCTCCAATACTTATATCAAGACTTGTTGGATTTTCAAAATATGGTATCTTCTTCGCTTTAGATATTGGTATAGATGAATCCTCTTGGATCATATTGTAAAGTATAAATTCACCTTTTTTCCCTCCTAGCTCTTTTAAGTCATCTTCTTCTAATGCAATTAAAAATCCGTCCATTCCTTCTGAGTTATATTTTTCTATATCTTTCTCAGCTTCTTTATCTAGACCCGCATTTTTAGCTTCTTGTGAAAAGTTTAGATTATTTTTAACTGTCACATATTTCTCTTTAAATATATAAGACTTTTCATTAGGTATCTTCTCTCTAATTTCGCTAAGTGCCATCGGAACTTCATCTTTTTCACTATAATACTCTACAGAAAAGTTATATCCAGTATCATAATATGAATAATCTCTAAAATAACTTGAAATACCAATAATAATTATAAAAACTGAGATAATGAGTATACCTAATGCAGAAATATATCGTTGAGACTTTATTGAAGCTAGGTTATTAAGTCTAAGTTCCTTCCAAAAATCATTGGCTCTTTTCTTTTTAGATTTTGAAAAATCTATATTTCCTCTTATTCCATCTATAATATTTATTTTAGAAATCTTTTTTGCAGGAGATTTTATAGCCAAGGCAACAATTATAAAAGAAACAAATAGTATAGATAAACTTAATAATGGATTAAATCTTACTGCTTCAAAGGCACTTACTCCCTCACCTTTTTGTATATTACTATACAAATAATATATAAAGAAAAAACCAGCTATATGACCTAAAAGTATTGGAATTGCTGATATAATTAAACCTTCTTTTAAAAGCATCAAATAAATTTGACCATTAGTTGACCCTATAGATTTATATATAGATAGCTCTCTAATTTTTCGAAGACCCCAAACCCAGAAGATGTTTTTTATAAAAAATACAAAAACGACTATACATCCTAGTATAGATAATACGATAATCGCTTTACTCATAATATTCTGAAAAGGATCCCTTCCAATACCGTAATAGTATATTAATACATCAGAAAATTCTAGTTCTACATCTCTACCAAGCTTATTATTTATATCTTCCTGAATATTTTCTTTATTTTTATAGGATTTTTCAAATGAATCAAACTTCACATATGTTTTAAAGGATGACATCTTTTCTTGTAATCCTAAAGCAAAATTTAATTTACTATATTTGTTATAAACGTCTCCATAAACTCCTACTACAGTAAAAGATTTAGTAGAATCTTTTTTAAATATCTCCTTATCAGTATTTGCACTAGTAGGACCTATTTCTTCCCCATCTATAAACCTATTACCTATTTCAAGTTTTATTTCATCACCTAAATTAATACTATTTTTCTTTGCAAGGCTCTCAGATACTACAATTTCATCTTCATTTTCAGCAAATCTACCTTCTTGAAGTCTTGAATACTCTCTCATTTCATTTATTGCTTGGTCTTGATAATTAATAACTATTAAGTCATCATTATATTTTGCATTATCTGGTTCAAGGGACATTTTTCCAATTAATTCGATATCTTCAATAGACCTTAGTTTTTCTACTTCTTCATTTGATAACTCATCCTTAATCTCAGCATGATAAAAATTATTTGACATGGCGTATCCATAGTTGGCCTGTCTATTTATATAACCATAATAAAAAACCACTGTAAAAAATAAACTTACAATAAGTAGAGATATAAAAATAGGAAAATTTTTCTTCTTATTCATTTCTTTCATCTCCCACAATTTTGCCATCCACAATTGTCACTATGCGGTCTGCTTGGAGGGCGATTTCTTCGTCATGGGTGATTAATATAATTGTTTGTTTTAAAGTCCTATTAAAATATTTAAAGATTTCTATAATTTCCTTAGAATTTTTTCTGTCTAAATTACCTGTTGGTTCGTCGGCTAAGATTATTGAAGGTTTATAAATCAAAGACCTTGCTATGGCAACTCTTTGCTGCTGGCCACCAGATAGTTCACTTGGAAAGGAATCAAGTTTACTTTCTATGTCAAGTTTTCTAACAGTATCAAGTAATACTTCTTCATGGATTTTTCTCTTATCTAGCTTTAAGGGTAATTCTATATTGTGTCTTACAGTTAGATTTTGGATTAAATTATAAAATTGATAGATTAATCCTACTTTTCTCCTTCTAAATAGGGCCAACTCCTTTGAAGAATATTGGGAAATATCATTTCCATCTATATAAACTTTTCCATCGCTTGGACTATCTACTCCTCCTATGATATGTAAAAGAGTTGATTTGCCAGACCCACTAGGGCCTACAATGGCTACAAATTCTCCTCTTTCTATTGTGAGATCAACCCCATCTAAGGCAATAACCTTGGAATTGCCTTCCCCATATTCTTTTCTTAGGTTTTCTACTTTTAATATTTCCATAACTGCCTCCTTTTTCTTATGTCAAGGTAAGCATATAAAAATAAAGTGATTTTTAGGTGACATTATAAAATTTAATTTCAAATCTTGCTCCGCCATCAATATTTGAAACAGAAATTTCCCCGTTATTTTTTTCGACAATTGTCTTCGCCATAGCAAGACCAATTCCAAAACCATTTGAGTCTGGAGTTTTATAAAAGCGTTTAAAGATTTTTTTCATATTCTCTTTTTCTATTCCTCCGCCATTGTCTTCAATAATTAAGCTTGTATAGAGGGGATTTTTATAGGATGAAACCGCGATTTTATCACAAGACGGTCTATTATAAGCATTCTTTATAATATTAATGAGAGCTTCTGCTAGCCAATAAAAATCTCCATAAATACTATTTTCCTTTAAACTTTCTGCTACTTCTACATTAGTAGATCTCCTTAAATCTAAACTATCTAAAGCATAAGCCACTAATTCATCTAAAGGAATTTGTTCTTTTTTCATAAGATCTTTGTTTGCATCAAGGCTTGATAGTTTAAGAAGAATATCTGATAAAGAATTTAATCTAATTGTTTGTCTTTTTAAAATCTCTATATCTCCGTTAGCTGGAAAGTCCATCTCCAAATTTTCTATGGAAAAAAGCATAGATGTAATAGGAGTTTTGATTTGATGGGCGATGTCTTCTAGGTATTCGATTTGCTTTTCGCTATTTTTTCTACTTGTCTCTTTTGCTTCGACTATTTCTATAAAAAGTTTGTAAATCTTATCTTCTAAAATTGAAAAATCATCTTGCTTCATAGGAATTTTATAATTTTGATTTTTCATATTTTCTATCAAATCTATAAGTTCATTTATCCTATTTTTCTTCCTATTTTCTAAAAGATAATAAAGAAGAAAAAGACTTATTATCCAAAATACATATAGCATCTCAATCCATCCTATAACCAATTCCTCTAACAGTAGTAATAACTTCCCTATCAAGTTTCTCCCTAATTCTTTTAATGGTTGATGTTAGAGTATTGTCATTTACAAACTTATCCCTATCTTCCCAAAACATTTCAAGCAGCTGACTTCTGGTATAAACTCTGTGAGGATTTTTAATAAATAAGACTAGGATTTCATATTCTAGCGAAGTTAAATCCACCAGATTTCCCTTAAAATAAACTTTTGAATCATTTAAATCTATTTTGATATCCTTATAAGTAATTATTTTGTCTTGACTTAGAGGTATTGTTCTTAATACCGCATCAATCCTTGCTCTTAGTATGGCAAGAGAAAATGGCTTTGTTAAGTAATCATCTGCTCCCCTATCAAGTGATGCAATTATAAAATCTTCATCATTTTTAACTGTTGTTACAATGACTCTTATGTCCTTATCTTTTAATCTTTCTATCAAATACTGACCGTCCTTATCAGGTAGATTTATATCAAGTAGTGCCACATCTATATCGATATTCATCTTATAGTCAGCTTCATAAAAAGATTTAGCAACCTCTACTTTATAGCCATTTTTTATCAAATATTTTTTCATTTGTAAGGCTATGTCTTCGTTATCTTCTATAATTAAAATGTTTTTCATTGTAATCTTCTATATTTTGTGTATATAATTATTTGAGATATTTGTCTAATTGCTTATAATTAACATACTCAACACCATTAAATTTTGGATATGAATCACCTGCATAAATGATTTTCGGATCTCTCGCCTTATCTTCTGCTTCTACAAAATAAATCAAATGTCTTGAAAATGTTTTGTTAGGTGTCATTGATGTTTTTATTTCATAGGGAAATAAATCATTTTCTTTCTTAACAATCAAGTCTACTTCTACCCCTTTAGCTGTTCTCATATAGAAAATATTAGGGTCTATATTATCATTTAATCTTGATTTTAGAACTTCAGAAACAATTAAATTTTCAAATAAATTACCACGTAAAGGATCTCTATTAGCCTGATTCTCAGTTTCTATACCAAGAAGATAAACAGCCAAACCTACTTCTGTAAAATATATTTTTGGAGATTTAATATGCTGTTTTGTAATATTAGAAAAAAATGGTTTTAGTCGGTATACAATGTAAGAATCTTCTAAAACAGATAACCATTCAGATAAAGTTGTAGACGATACTCCAACCTCTCCCGACAAGGCTGATAAATTAACAAGTTGACCTACCCTGGCTGCTAAAAGAGTTAAAAATCGTAAAAATTTATCTAAATTTTTAATTTCTAACATTTCTCTTAAGTCTTTTTCCACGTAGGTATTTAAATAATCTCTATAATAAGTTAAGGGTTCTCGTGATACCTTCTTGTAAAGTTCTGGCATGAAACCTTTAATTAATAAATCATCTATCGATAAGGATTCTAATTGTCCATCTTGATCCAATTCTTTCATACTTAAAGGAAGTAACGTCGTAATACTTGTTCTACCAGCAAGAGATTGAGCGATTCCCTCTTGTAAACTAGGTTGATGGCTACCAGTAAGTATAAAACGCCCATTATTTTCTCTATCAGAGTCAACTATAACTTGAATAGCAGAAAGTAGTTCTGGAACTCTTTGAACCTCGTCAATGATTAAGGGTTGCTTATATGTTTCAAAGAAACTCTTATAATCTTCTTTTGCAAACATCCTAGTAATAGGATCCTCTAAGTTAACATAGGTATACTCTGGAAAACATTCTTTTACTAATGTTGTTTTACCCGACTGCCTAGGACCTATAATTGTTACAACAGGAACTTGTCTGCTTAAAGAAATTAACTTCTCGGATATATCTCTTTTAATCATACTTCGACCTCCTAATTAATTATATAATACAAAATATGGGCATTATTTTCAAGTATAACTTTTAAATAATGCCCCATCTTTGCAAAATTATTTTATTTCTAATATAGAACTTAAAATCTAACTACTATATATATTGCTTTAGTTTCATTTTCGAAAACTACTTTTTTGTCAACAAAGCTATAGCTTCTAAATGGCTTGAGCGGTCAGTATGGATAAAATTTAATATTTTAGTGAAGCCTCGTATGTGGGAATATATCCATAACGAATAAGTTAAGCTATTCATTACAAGTCTAAACTTTCCTTGTTTAACAAATTTGGAACTTAATATAAGTATATTATGAAGAATAAGGTCATATAATTCAAATCTATTTAGAAATAATTCCATTTCGGACATATTTTTAAATCAGTGTTTTAACATTCCCATTATCATCTTACTTTACTAGCAAAGCTTCAATTCCCTGTTTTCTTGTCGAACACACAACAATTTTATTATTTATTAAGACTAACCTGATGATAGCATACATCGAAAAGTTGATTTTAACACT
>URUJ01000005.1 GCA_900551095.1 uncultured Anaerococcus sp.
TCATAAGAATAGTATTTCCAAGCTCTTTATTAATCTTTTTTAGTAAGTAAACAACTTGGGAAGAAGATTTTGAATCTAAATTTCCTGTAGGTTCGTCAGCTAGAATTAAAGATGGTTTGGTAACCAAGGCTCTTGCTATGGCAACTCTTTGTTGCTGTCCGCCTGATAATTCATTAGGCATTTTATATTTTTGATCACTTATCTCAAGTATATCTATTACAGAATCAACATATTTCTTATCTACTTTGTCTCCATCTAGACCAAAGGGAATAATTATATTCTCATATACATTTAACATGGGCAAAAGATTATATGCTTGAAAGACAAAACCAATATTTCTTCTCCTAAAAATAGTTCTCTCATCATCTTTCAATCCATAAATATCAGTACCATCAATTAAAACTTTTCCACTTGTAGGATAATCAAGTCCCCCTAATAAATGTAAAAGAGTTGATTTCCCAGATCCAGATGCTCCTATTATAGAAATAAATTCTCCTTTTTCCACATCGAAAGATACTCCATCAAGAGCTCTTACTTCCACGTCATTTGTTTTATAATATCTTTTTAAATTTTCCACTTTTAACATATATATCACCTCTTTACATTTAATATAACACTTATATCTTACAAAGTACTTACAAGACTTCTTACAGTTTTGTAAGAAAAAAGACTTCTCACAAGGGGAAGTCTACTGAAAATTTTATTCTATTTTCGTCCAATGACGCTCTTATATTTCCTCCATGTTTTTCTATAATCTCTCTGGCTATAAATAGACCCAAACCCAAACCATCTTTTGAAACTGAATTTTTTCCTCTATAAAATCTTTCAAATATCTTTGGCAAAGTTTTTTCTGATAAATCTTTGCACTCATTTTCTATGTCTAGATTATAGTTTAGGTAAGATTTATAAACTGAAATATTAATAGTAGATCCATTTGGCGAGTATTTTATAGCATTATCTACCAGATTGTGAATAGCTTCTTTGAGCCACTTTTCATCTAAAGTGAAAAATAAGTCTTCATCTTTTAAATTTATTCTTATGTCTTTTTCGTCTAATATTACTTTAAATTCTTTCAAAACATCCTTTACTAGGTCTTTTAAATTTGCTTGATTCTTTTGTAGTCCTATAATATCTGATTCAAGCCTAGAAGATTTTACTAAATTCTGAATTAAAAAATTTAGTTTATTAAGCTCATACTTTATAATTTCGATATATTCTTCTTTTGGGTCTTCTTCTAAGAGACTGATGTATAGAGAAAGATTGGTAATGGGTGTCTTGGTTTGATGAGATATATCTGCTATTAAATCTCTTGTTTTGTTTTTTTCTGTATTTATCTTCTTTTCTTTTACTTGATTTGAATATAGAAATTTAATGAGTTTTGATTTTATTTTAGATAATTCCTTTTCATCAAATTCTGTAATTTCTAAATTTCCATCCAAAGCCTGGTCAATGTAGTCTGATAGTTCACGCGTTTCTTTTCTCAAGACAATATATTTATATAAAATAATTCCAATTATAAGAGCTAAAAGACCTATTAAAAATTCCATTTATATCCAACTCCAAATACTGTTTCTATTGGGTCATAAGGTTTTAATTTATTCCTTATTCTAGAAATGTTGACACTAAGAGTGTTCTGATCAATAAATTCATCATCTATTCCCCAGACAAAATCAAATAGCAATTCTTTAGTAATTACTTGAGACTTGTTTTTTATCAGGTAGTATAAAATTTTTGTCTCTGTCCTAGTGAAATCTATATTTATATTATCTACAAAGAAAGTATTTTCATTGAAATTAAAGTCTAGACCATCTTTCTTATAAAGATTTAAATCACTAGATACTATTTTTTCAAAAGCTCTTTTTATCTTTGCTTCTAAGATTCCTAAAGAAAAAGGTTTAGTTAAATAGTCGTCTGCACCTAAATTTATAGCAGAAATTATATATGATTCTAAATCAATCGCTGATAAAACTATTATAGGAATTGATGAAGTTTGTCTCGTTAATTTTATTATTTCAAGCCCATCTCCATCGGGAAGATTCATATCGAGTAAAATCAAATCCGCATCATCAATAAAATTTTTAGCTTCATTAATTGTATTTACAGAAAAAATTTCATATTCTTTATTTAAGGCTATGGAAAGTCCTTTATTTAAATTTTTATCATCTTCAATTATTAATATCTTTTTCAATGAAATGCTCTCCCTTGTATAAAGCTTTAGATACATTATACCATTATCACTTATATTGAAAACAGACCCTTTACGGGTCTGCTACTTGTTAATAAGAATCTCAATTCCAGATATGGATAAAATTTGAGATTTTTCAAAAGGCTTTAGTGGTCAGTATGGATAAAATTTAATTTTTTTAAAAAGCCTAGTATATGGGAATATGTCAATAAATAAACATCTTATAATTATTATATCATTTTAGAACTAAGAAAAAACAGCTCATAAAAGATCTGTTTAGATTATCATTTTTTTGTTTTAGTCGCATTACTTATATTAGATGACCTACAAACATTGCTATAGGTAGTAATAAGATTAACATAATATTCAGTACTATAAATATTCCGTCCTTTTCCTTTACCCCAAATATTAAACCTATTAGTCCAATAATTGGGCAAACAAACATTGATGTGAGTCCAGTTGGTCTTAGACTTGTATAGCTTTCAAAGATGTCTATTGGAAGTAGGTAGGAAATCATAAAAATCGTGAGTCCAAGTAGAAATATCTTTTTGCTTAAATTTTTCTTTCATAAAACCTCCTCTATTATTCTAAACTTCTAATTCTATCTACAAGGCTGTTTTGGCTATGCTTTTCATAGAACTTGCCAGTAAATATTATCCCAATAATTATATTTACAAAGTTTACAAGTATAAGTGGCATGATTACAAATTTATATGAAGTCCGCTTAGTTTGTTCCATAAAATCTATCAAGATGTATTTATCTACAAGAAGCATAATGATGAAAGAATAGGTCTGAATTTTTTTATTTTCAATATACATAAATTTACCTCTTTTAAGTTTTTAATAGATTTTAACCATTTTCTTTTTTCAACAAATCCTTATTAACTCTATATCCAATAATGATATAAAATGACATTTGTAATATAACTACAATTGTCATAGTCTTAACATTTAGATAATTACTAAACACTATTATTACATCTAGCAATATAAAAGATATCGCATTTAATCGCAAATACTTAGCTGCATACTTATGCGCATATTTCCAGTTTTCTTTTGATTTTGTACTTAATGCTGTTCTAAAACCACTATATTTACTGATATTCCCATTTGCTATATGCTCATAATAAAAAGACAAAAACAGTTCTGCTATGGGCAATAGACAAATTACAATTTTTTCAAAATTCATTCGTAAACCTTTCCATTTCATTAGCTTTTATTTAATTCATCCATGTTAATAATATAATCTGCGATCTTCATGATATCTTTATCATGGGTTATAAGTATTACTATTGATTTTTTTGACAAAGATTTTAATGCGTCACAAAATTCAAATTTAGAAAAATTGTCCAAATCATTTGTTGGCTTATCTAATACAATTAAGTCTTTAGGGTTTAATAAAACATCCAATAAATAGATTTTTTTAATTCACCTCCCAATAATTCACTGCAAGACTTATGAAACACTTTTAAAGTATTTCCTGCAATGTTTGGAAATTTACTACTAAATCTCTCTACCTCACATTTACTAATATTAAAATATTCTTTTAAAAATATTTCTACATTCATATGTGTTCTGAATAATTTTTGGTTAACTAAATTACTATTACGCTTCCTCGTTTGGCTCATATTTATTAGATTTAAATCAACATCATTCATAAAAATATCACCAACATAGTCATCAATTAACCCAGATATTATTTTAAATAAAGTTATTTTTCCTGAGCCATTTTTCCAAATTATTACATATATTTTATTTTTAAAAAAGTCAATATTTATATTTTCAAAAATAAAGTTGTTCTCATATAACCTTTTCAAAAGATCCTATTTTTCTTCTTAACCATTCATGTGTTTCTGAATCTGCTCCGTCTAAGCTCAATTGAACTGTACCAAAATCTGCTTCAGCAATTTCCTTAGCTGTGATTTCATCAATTAAATATCCATTAGTAACAATATTTACAACTGTCTGTCCTTCTGAAAAGGTCCTTATGTTTTTTGCAATATTTATTGCTACATCTTTACGTAAAAGAGTTTCACCTCCACAAAGACAAACAACCGTAGGTTTTAGCTCTCCTATTTCTTTAGATAAATTATACAATGCCTCATCACTAAGTTCTTTACGAAAACTATGTTCTCCACTCCCATTAAAACAATGCCTACAAGAAAAATTACAATTATAGGTTAAATCAACCGAGATCATAAATGGTCCTTTTAATCTTGCTCTATCCATAATTTTCTCCTAATTATTTATATTATATTCTATATAGTTTTTCATTTAGAATAATGTGAAGTTACAACAGCAACTACAATTATACCTATAATTATAGTTGCTAATACAACAAAAATTGCTTTATCTGGTATTATTAGTCCTTTAAATATCAAAATTGCTTCTAATAGCAATAAAGTTCCAACAAGGGTTAGTAATAAACCAGATATTGTTGCCAATCGAGTCTCGTCTATACCCGTGTTATGGGTATAGCCTGCTAAAATTCCTACTAATTTAAACTTCCATATCAATAATCCCACTATTATTAATGTTATTCCAGATAATAATGCAACAATACTCACGCACAAACCTCCTTTAAAATTAATTCTTAATATTTAAACTTCAAAAATTATAAAAACTTTTCTGTACTCAATTACAAATCTCTTCCATATTTAAAGGCAATATATTTGAATTTTTTATCATTTTTAATTTTACTAGAAAAATAATATATGGTCCAAACAAGTATATTAATAAATACAAAATTATTATATCCAGAACTTTTTTAAACATACTATTCCCCTCTTGTTTTAGTACTCTAAATCTTTTGACTTATCTCCATATGCTGAACAATTAGTATAAGTATTGTTGCTATCTTCATCTTTTTCAAAGTCCATAATTATTTAATATTGTTACTATTATCAGGTAAGTTATAATAGTTTATCTATTTTTCAGCTTTCTATACTTATCTCCACACCCTATACCAAAAAGCATAGAACCGATTATCCATGCATATTCAGTTTTTCCTGTCTTATATGACATGTATATTGAAGCCAAAAGTGTAATAAATGCGATAATTGTTAATACTAACCATAGGTTCTTTTTGTCCATTTTCTACCGCCTTGTTTTTTATACTTACATAACTGGATCTATATAGCCAAGCTCCATCGCTTTATTATAAGCTTCAACAATATTTTTAGATTGTAATTTATCGTATATATTTGCTATATGATTATAAAGGGTCCTCTCACTGATAAAAAGCTTCTTAGCAATATCTTTTTTGCTTGACCCCTTTATTAATTCTTCCAGAACTTCTATCTCTCGTTTAGTCAGTGGATCAGCAATGTATTTATATATTTTCTTATAGTTTCCTTTATATACATTTATTATTCTTTCTAAAAGTTCGTGGGTTTCTACAGACTTATTTATAAAATCCTTTACTCCTAACTTAAAAGCCATATCCTTGTAATTATCTAAGTCATAAGAGGTTAAGACTATTATCTTTTGTTTGGGATTATCTTCCATCAAATCTTTAATTAGTTCAAGGCCTGTCTTATCATCTTTTAAATTTATGTCAATTAAGAAAATATCATAGGCTTCTTCTTTTATCTTTTTAAAAAACTTTTGGGCATCAGATACATAAGCACATGAGATATCATCCGCTTGCTCTTCTAAAAGCATCTTAAGAGATTCCCCAAATAATTTATGGTCATCAAGAAAAATAATTTTCATCTTTTTCCACCTCCAAGCTAACTCTTGTTGTAAGTATTCCCTTGTTTAATCCATAAGAAATATTTCCTGAATTTGAATCTATCAAAAGTTTAAGCAGTAAAACCCCTCTTTTAGATTCTTTAATTTTATTAAAATCATCTGATCTTGCGCCATCACTTTCCATTTCTATATATACAAAATTTCCCTTTTTATAAAGTTTATAATATAAATATTTCGCATTGGAATGCTTATATACATTATTTATAAGTTCTTTTGATATTATTGAAATCAACCTAATTAATCTTTTATCCTCTGTCATATCACTATCGATATATTTAGTCATTTCAATATCTTTATCTGGATATAAACTTCCTACATTATCAAATATAGCTAATAGAGATGTTTCCAAATTTGCTTTTTCAAATAAAGAAGATTGGTAGAATTTCATTATATTTCGTGCTTTTTCCTCAAGTTCTCTTAGGATATTTTTAGAATATTCTATATCAGGATTTTTTGAAGATAAGTAATTTTTACTTGCATATATATCTTGCAAAATATCGTCATGAATAATTCTTGCAAATTCATCTCTTTCACTAGCCATATAATCTGATAGGTAATAGAGTTTGAAAGTTTTCTCAAAAGCTAATTCTTTTTCCTTTAAAAATAGAATAAAGAAAAATTCTGTAATAAGGAAAATTATTTGGATAAATATATTTATCATTACCGTTCCTATATCAAATAAATAAATCACCGCAAAAATAAAAAATACAAGTCCTATAGTAAAAATCTGGGTGGATTTTCTTGATATTGGCAAGATGTTTATATAATTTATATTATCTAAAATTAAGTATATCTTAATAAATAGGCTTGTCGAAATTATACTTATAAGAAAAAAAGTGACTTTATAAGGCAAATCATTTATTAAAATCAAACTTAAGGGTAATATTGACGTGAAAATTACTAAAATAGAAAATCTTTTAGGGATTTTTTTATTTGAAATTTCTGTATATATAAGTCCATACAAAGTAAAAAATAAAATAAGTGAAACTGCATTTAAAATCGGGCCCTCTTTTGCTAACATCTTGTTTTTAAAAAGAAGACCCCAAAATAAAATTATCATTAAATGGCTGATTACAATTTTTTCTAATTTCTTATACATATCTCAATAGTAGCTAACTACAATCCTTTCTTTATTAGTATTTATACCCAAAATTATAATTACTGATCCTAAAATCAAAAGCTTAGTTATCAAGTAGCCAGGCAAGGAATTTGTAAAATTATATACTAGGTAAGAACTTATCATGACTACTAAGGATAGTCCTATCAAACGAATTTGGAGAGAATTTACCTTATTCATGTTTCTAGTATTAAGAATTACAAAAACTATTATTAGAGTGTAAAGAAAGCTTGATGTAATTAAGTTTATACCAATGGTTAAGCTTAGATCAAGTTTAACTAGGTTTAATATAAGGCTTGGAAGGACTATTATCAAAGCCCCTAAATAAATACTAAACAAATATTTGGCTAAAATTTTTTTTATAGAAAGTCCATTTGCAAGTAAAAATTCAAGTTTTTTGCTAATCTTATCTGATACCAAGGTGTTTTTAGCGAGTTCTACTCCAAACATTACAAAAAGTGTTAAAATCCCATCAATTTTAACTATATTCATGACCTTATTTATTTCTTGACTTCCTCCATCGCCAAAAAATAAAGCCATAAAGGAGCAGATTAGTGCCATAAGAGACATTAATAAGGCGTTTTTATCTAAAAGCTTTTTTAAATCGTTAATGACTAACTTCATGACCATGACCCTTCTTTATTAATTACAGATTCATTATTCATTTTAGACAAATCTTTCATAGAAAATATCGCAAATATTAATCCTAATCCTATATTTATTCCTAGAATGATATAAATAAGGTTTAAATTATATCTTTCTATCAATGAGAGAATCTTCTCTGAAAAAGTGCCTATCATGTAAATTAAAATTGTTGTTCCAAAGAAAACTATATTTTTGAAAAACTTAAAGTTTTTTTGGGATAAACTTATAAGGTTAAAGAATAGGATTTCAAAATATGTCATTCCTATCATTGTAACAAATATGCCCACAATCCACTTAAATTCAATCTGTAAATCTACTAGGACATAAGTTAGGAAAAATAATAAAAATGGAACAATGGAAGATAGCCTCCACATTTCTACCCCATAGGCTTTAATCACATCTTTTATATTTATTCCTGATGCTAGGATAAATTCAATACGTTTATTTATTTTATCCTTGACTGTAAGATTTACAACCATAGAATTAGACATAATTAATGAAATTCCAAGCATTAGTACATATAGCATTAATATAATATAATCATTTCCTCTAGAATCAAACACTCCCTTATACAGTAAAAAAATAAATCCTAGAGAAACCAAGGTAAATAATAATAAATTTAAAATAAAATCTTTATCTTTTCTTAAATAGTACCTACAGGCTCTATTAATATTAATCTTATTTTTCATTTTGTACCCTCCTCTATAAATAAATCTTCTAAGCTTTCTCCCTTAATTTCTCCGATATTTTTCGTAAAAAGCAACTCTCCTGATTTTATCATAGAAACCTTATCAGCGATCTTTTCAATCTCTGAGAGGTCATGACTAGTAATTACTATGGTCTTACCTTCATCCTTTAGTAATTTTATGAGTTTTCTAATCTCAACTCTTGATATTGGATCTACCCCACTAGATACCTCATCTAAAAATATTATCTCCCTATTCATCATTACAATAATTAATAAAGATAATTTCCTTTTCATTCCCTTAGAATATGTTGATACTTTCCTATCTAAATCATTTGTTATTTGAAGAAGCTCAGAATATTTTTTGTAATTTATAGGCTCATATCCAAAATATAAACCATATAATTTTATATTTTCTATTCCACTCTTATCTTCATACAAATAATCATTCTCCAAAAGCATTGCATGATTTCCCTTAACGATAACTTTTCCATTATCTTCATAATATAAATCCGTTAATATTCTCAGAAGCGAAGTTTTTCCAGAACCATTAGGACCAACAAGGGCATGGACTGTATTAGCCTCAATTTCTAGAGAAAAATTATTAAAAAGCTTCTTGTTTTTAAAGTTTTTACTCATGTTTTTTACTTCAATCGCATTCATTTAAAAACCTCCTATCAATAATTCTAATTTTCTTATATTTATATTTTAAAGAATTTTAGACTTAATTACATGAGTAAATACTGCAAATTTATAAAAAATAATATTTTCTCCGGTACTGGAACGGGACTAAAAATTCGAAAATTCCTATAATTACTTTGTGATAAATTCCATCAGAAAATTAAGATTTTTATCTTTAATATTTAGTAAATCTGTAATAAAATATTTATTAGACATATTTAATCTCCTTTTTAAGTTGTGGTTAATTTAATTATAGGGTAAATGATTAAATATGTCTTCTTTTTTTACAAAAAAAACGTGCTGACAAAAGTATCATTTACTTCTACCAACACGATTTATTATAGAGCCAATTTCATAAATCGGATTTTCAAAACTCAAATATTTATTATATTTTTTTAGAATGAAATCTTAAATACAATGGCTATTAAGCATAAAATAACCGCAAGTGGTACGTATACAAATTTTCCTATATTGTACCAAGTATCTCCGTATTCTTTTTTTGATCCAAGATTTATTGCTCCTAAAAGTTTATCTTTCTTTAGTACCCAGAACCATGTCACGGCACCGATCATTGCCCCTATTGGGATGATGTATATTGAAATTATGTCCATAAATGGTCCCCACTGGCGTATCATTTCCATATTTATACCTATAGCGAAAACTACTATTCCGATTAAAAACAAAACAAGATTGCGTTTTAATTTTGGATGTCTTTGCATTAGTGATTCTGCAACTACTTCAAACATATTTTGAAGAGAAGAAATTCCTCCAAATACAACTGCCACATATAAGATAATGGCAAAGATTCTTCCTGCGGCCATATCTTGTAAAATTGTAGGTAGGACTTGAAATAAGAGTCCAGGTCCACCTGCTTGATCCATATTGTAGACAATAATTGCTGGAATCATAACAAATGAAGCAAGCATGGCTGCTATTGTGTCTAAAAATCCTGTGGTTTTTGACGAAGAAACTATATCCTCATCATCTGATAAATATGCTCCAACAACAAGCATTCCTGACCCTGTTACAGACAGTGAGAAAAATGCCTGACCCATAGCCTCGAGGATTGTTCCCCAGTTTAGCATACTTCTGTCGTATCTAAACATATATTTATATCCTTCAAAAGCATTTGGAAGGGTTGCTATCCTAATAGCTAGGATTACAAAGAGAACAAAGAAAGCTGGCATCATGATTTTATTTGATTTTTCAATAGTGCTTGCTCCTCCTATGCAGGAAATTAGGGTTATTGCTATTATAAAAAAGTGGTATGGCACTACTGAAAATGGTTTTAATGAAAAACTATCAAAGTAAGATGTAGTGTCAGTAGTTAATAAAAATCCTGATAAAGAATCTACCAATGCCTTTAGAACGTAGGCAACAATTACTGCATAACCCATAGCGATTAGTAGCGATCCTATTAAAGGAATGTAACCAATAAACTTACCTAAAACAGTATCTTCATTTCTACTTTTAAATGCTTTGTGATAGGCACCAAGAGTTCCTGTTTGGGCGTATCTTCCTACTGCAAACTCACTAGCAAGACCACAGTATGAGAAAATGCTAACAAAAATTATGTAGGCTATTAAAAACACGATTCCGCCTTTTTGAAATTTATAAGGAAATCCCCAGACATTTGCCATGCCAACTGCTGATCCTACTGCCGTGAGGATAAAACCTAATTTTGAACTAAACTTATTCATAACTTCTCCTTTATTTATCTTTAAAAATATTTATTTTCTTTGCCGGTATATCACTTTAAAGTACAATCTAATTATAACTCATTTTCCAAAAAAATCAAGAAAAAAAATACTCCTACAAAGATATAAGATTTTTCTAAAAACATAGAAAAATTCTTGCAATGTATCTTTGTAAGAGCATATTTAATGAAATAGAATTGATGCTAGGCAGACAATTATAACAAGTGGAGTGTAAATATACCTACCAATTTTAATGAAAGTCGAAGTTTTTTTCTTCTTAGCCCCGAGATTAATTTCTTTTAAAAGAATATCTGGATCCATAATATAAAACCAAACCACAGCACCAAGCATAGCTCCAAGCGGAATTAGATAATATATAGTAATATCCATTAAATGTGACCATCTCACAAGCGGATGGAGGTCAACTCCTAAAAGCAAAACAACTGTACCAACCAAGAGTAAGGCTGTTTTGTCATTTATTTTAAATTCCTTATTAAGAGTATGGGCAATAGATTCAAATATAGTTTGAAGTGAAGTAAGACCAGCCATGATTATCGCAAGGTAAAACAATACCGCAAAAGTCCTGCCAACTCTCATAGAGTTAAAAATAATAGGCAAAATATGGAAAATCAATGCCGGTCCTTCTGCGTGGTGCAAAGAAAAAACTACAATAGAAGGCACTATGATAAAGGCAGACAAAAGGGCAACTATTGTATCAAAGAGTCCTGTTAGCTTTGAGTTTGTAATTATATCATGGTCATCTGTTAGCATCCTACCTAAAAATATTGTGCCAAAACCTGTTATAGATAGGGCAAAGAGCGCATCTCCCATTGCTGAAATAACAGTGCCTATATTTAAATCCTTCATATCAAATCTAAATAAAAGTTTATATCCTTCGTTAATTTGTGGCAACGTTAACATCTTTAAAATTATTATAAGATAAATTACAATCATCGAAGGCATCAAAATAGAATTTAGCCTTTGAACTGATTTAAAACCACCCATGCTTATCAAAATAACAAGAATAATTATCAAAAGGTGAACTTCCATAACTGCAAAAGATCTTGATGAAAACTCCTCAAACCAAACTGATGGTGGAGTGATAAGAAGCGTTCCATTTATAGTATCAACAAGAGCTTTCCCCACATAGGAAACAATGATTGTATAACCTACAGCTATTATCAGAGAAATAAATAGCGGTAAATACCCGTAAATTTTTGCAAGCTGTGAGTCAGGATGCGAAGTCTTGATGGCTTTTTCATATGATTTTACAACCGATCCCTTGCCCATCCTACCTATAGCAAATTCACTAGATAGACCAACGTAGGAAAAGAGGCTTATAAAAATCAGATAAAATATCAGAAAAAACATTCCTCCCATGTGAAACTTATAAGGAAAACCCCAGACATTTGCCATACCCACTGCAGAGCCTGTAGCAGATAGGACAAATATCGTCTTCGATTTTGTTTTTGGAAGATGCATGGCTATACCTTGTATTTATTCTGAATCTCTTTTATTAGGTTAGGGTCATTGAAATAATCTATTCCCATAGCTTTTTTAACCTCTTCTAGCTTTTTAGCACCTTGTGTCCTTGCATCGGCTGTACCTTTTCTAAGGATTTCAAAAACGCCTTCGATATCTTTTTCGTACTCAGCACGTCTTTTTCTAATTGGTTCAAGTTCCTCTTCTATAACCTTAATCAAAAACTTCTTGCATTTAACATCGCCAAGGCCTCCTTTTTTGTAATGAGCCTTTAGTTCGTCAAGATTTTTATAATCAGGCAAATATTTTTCGAAATGGCTGTCATTTGCAAATACATCAAGGTAAGTAAATGCGACATTTCCCTCTACTTTACCAGGGTCATCGATGTTGATATGATCAGGATCTGTGTACATAGCCATAACTTTTTTCTTGACAGTTTTCTTATCATCTGCAAGGTAGATTGCGTTTCCTAAAGATTTACTCATCTTAGCTGCTCCATCAATTCCAGGCATTCTACGAGCAAGTTTAGATTCAGGCAAAACTGCCTTTGGTTCTATAAAAGTTTTGCCATAAATGTTATTAAAACTTCTAGCAATCTCTCTGGCTTGTTCAAGCATAGGCTCCTGATCTTCGCCAACTGGAACAATATTTGCATCAAAAAGCAAGATATCCGCAGCTTGACTTACAGGATAGATTAAAAATCCTGCTGGAAGGCTTGTTTCAAATGATTTTTGCTTGATTTCTGTTTTTACAGTTGGATTTCTTTCAAGCCTTGAAAGTGTAACCAAGTTTAGAAAATAGAATGTAAGTTCAGTTAATTCTGAAACTTGAGATTGGATAAAAATGCTTACTTTATCTGGATTTATACCCACACTTAAATAATCTAGCGCAACTTCAATAAGATTTTCACGAATTTTTTCTGGATTATCAAAATTATCTGTGAGAGCTTGACTATCTGCAATCATGACATACATCTTGTCATATTCATTCTCATTTTGCATCCTTACCCTATTTCGTAAACTGCCTACGTAATGACCTAGGTGAAGTCTACCTGTAGGTCTATCTCCTGTTAAAATTATATCTGACATAAATTCTCCTTTTTATCTAAAAAAGGGGAAGCTAATGCTTCCCTATTATTTTTCATTTTTAGCTAGATAAGAATCTATAAAGCCTTGGATATCTCCATCCATCACTGCTTCCACGTTTCCCATCTCATAGTTTGTCCTATGGTCTTTAACCAAAGTGTATGGTTGAAATACGTAAGATCTTATCTGGCTTCCCCAGGCAATTTGTGAATATTTGCCTTGGATATCTTCTATTTTTTCTTTTCTTTCTTCTTCTTTAATTTGAATTAACTTTGAAATAAGGAGGTTCATTGCTGTTTCCCTATTTTGCATCTGGCTTCTTTCAGCTTGGCTTGTTGCAACAACACCAGTAGGTATGTGGGTAATTCTAACTGCAGAATCAGTTTTATTTACGTGCTGACCTCCTGCCCCACTTGCCCTGTAGGTATCAATCCTTAAGTCGGATGGATCGATTTCTACAGTGGTGTCATTGTCTAATTCAGGAAATATATCTACTGAAGAAAAAGAAGTGTGACGTCTAGACTGGCTATCAAAAGGTGAGATTCTCACAAGTCTGTGAACGCCCTTCTCGCCTTTTAGATACCCGTAGGCATAAGGACCTTTTATGTGAAGGGTTACGGATTTTATTCCACCTGCTTCTTCATTATTTAAATCCTTAACTTCTACTTTAAAGCCTCTATTTTCACAATATCTAGTATACATCCTAAAGAGCATATCTGCCCAATCTGTCGCCTCAAGACCACCCGCACCTGCATTTATAGAAAGGTAGGCATTGTTCCTATCATATTCTCCATCAAGTTGGGTCTTAAGTTTAAAACTTGCTAGATTTTTTTTGAGCCTTTTAAGATTTGAATCAATTTCATTTATAGTTTCAAGCTCTTCTTCTTCGCTTAATTCAACGAGATCTATCAAATCTTTGTTATCTTCTATAGCTTCTTTTATATCTGTATAGGCTTTTAAATCTTCTTTTTTATCAGAAAGAGCCGCCATTATATTTGATGCCTTGTCAGAGTCATCCCAAAAATTTGGGGAAATTGACTCTTTTTGTAGGCTATCTATTTCATTTTTTAACCTAGCCGGGTCAAAGACTATCTCCGACTAGGGATAAAGTTTCTTCAAGATTTTTTATTTCTTCTTTTAGTTCAAATATTTCTCTCATACTATTTCTTTACGTTTGATTTTTTAGCTTCACGCTCTAATCTTCTACGTTCAGCCCTATTTAATCCTTCATATTCTTCTTCATCTGTAGAAGGACCATTAATATCTTCATGGCTTGCTTCTTCTGGAACTAAGACCTGTTTTCTCCTGATATTTTGTCTGATTTCAACATTCATCATGTATTTTACAGTATCTTCTTGAATAGCCTTGGTCATTTCTTCATACATATCAAAACCTTCGTTAGTATAGGCTCTAACTGGGTCTTCTTGTCCCATTGCTCTAACTCCGATTTCTTTACGCATTTGATCCATTGCGTCAATGTGGTCCATCCATTTTTGATCTATTACCCTAAGAAGGATTACTCTTTCGACTTCTCTCATGTTTTCTGGTCCAAAAGTAGCTTCCTTGTCAGCATATTTAGCAAGACTAGCCTGTGTAATATACTCAATTAGGTTATCTTGGGTGTAGGAATTAATATTTTCAAAATGAAGTTGAGTTACAGGTATACCAAGTCCGTTTAGATAGTTAAGTAGGGCTGTCATTTCCCAATTTTCAGGCTTAACTTCAGGATTTGTGAAGGTATAAACCGCATCTCTTATAACTTCCTTAATCATATCGACGATTGTTTCTTTCATGTCCTCGCCCATAAGAACTTCACGTCTTTCGTTGTAGATGATTGTTCTTTGCTTGTTCATAACATCGTCGTATTGAAGGACTCTTTTTCTTGTAGCAAAGTTATTTGCCTCTACTCTTGTTTGAGCTTTTTCTATTGATCTAGTAACCATTCTTGAAACAATTGGTTCATTTTCATCAAAATCTGCTTTTTCAACAAATTTTGCTACAACTTCACCACCGTTAAGTCTGATTAAATCATCTTCTAGAGATATAAAGAATCTTGACTTACCAGGGTCTCCTTGACGACCTGAACGACCCCTTAACTGGTTATCAATACGTCTTGATTCATGTCTTTCAGAACCTATGATATATAAACCACCTGCTTCAATAACTTGTTGTTCTTCAGCTTTTATACCTGGTCTAAATTGGTCTTTATAATGTCTAAATTTCTTTCTAATATCGATAATTTCTTGGTCATCTGTAGCTGAGAATGAATCTACTTCTTCAATTAATTCTTCGGAAGTTCCTTCTCTTCTTAACTTTTGCTTAGCCATGAAATCTACGTTACCACCAAGGGTAATATCTGTACCACGGCCTGCCATGTTGGTTGCGATTGTTACTGCACCAAGTCTACCCGCTTGAGCTACGATTTCTGCTTCTCTTTCGTGGTTTTTAGCATTTAGGACTGTATGTTTGATGCCAGCTTTCTTCAAGGCATCAGAAAGTCTTTCACTTGCTTCAATTGAAATAGTACCTACAAGGATTGGTTGACCTGTAGCGTGCACTTCATTTATTTCATTTATAATTGCGTTAAATTTACCGCGTTCGTTAATATAAACGTGGTCTTCATCGTCTTTTCTTTGAACAGGTCTATTTGTAGGAATTTCTACTACGTCAAGTTTATAGATTTCATCAAACTCGTCTTCTTCTGTTTTTGCAGTACCAGTCATACCTGCTAATTTATCATACATTCTAAAGTAGTTTTGGAAGGTAATAGTTGCAAGTGTTTTACTCTCTGCTTTAACTTCTACACCTTCTTTAGCTTCTATAGCTTGGTGAAGACCGTCTGAGAAACGACGACCTTGCATGATACGACCTGTAAATTCGTCTACGATTTCAACTTCACCGTGGTTAACAACATAGTCAATATCTCTTGTCATTGTTGTATTAGCTTTAAGAGCGTTGTTGATATAGTGAGATAACTCTAGGTTTTCTGTATCAGATAAGTTGTCTATACCAAAAAATTGTTCTGCCTTTTTTGTACCTTTTTCAGTAAGGTTTGATGATTTTCTCTTTTCATCTACAAGGAAGTCTACGTCCTCTACCTTAAATTCCCTATCAAATGGGTCTATATCAGCATCTTCGTTTGGATCTAGGATTCTACCTTCAAGAGTTTGAATGAATTCATTTGCCTTTTGGTAGGTATCTGTAGATTCATCGCCTTGACCTGAAATAATAAGTGGAGTTCTAGCCTCATCTATCAAAATAGAGTCAACCTCATCTACGATAGCGTAATTTAGGCCACGTTGAACCATATCTTCTTTATATATAACCATATTATCTCTAAGGTAATCGAAACCAAATTGGTTGTTTGTACCATAAGTGATATCAGCGTTATAGTTTTCTCTTCTTTCACTATTTGTAAGTCCGTAAATAATACAACCTACTTTTAGGCCAAGCCAGGTGTGAACTTTTCCCATCCACTCTTGGTCACGCTTAGCTAGGTAGTCATTTACTGTAACTACGTGAACACCCTTGCCAGACAAAGCATTTAAGTAAGAAGGAAGGGTCGCTACAAGAGTCTTACCTTCACCTGTCTTCATCTCTGCTATCTGTCCATTATGTAGTACAATCCCACCTAAAAGCTGTACAGGATAGTGTTTCATACCGAGTACCCTGTCACTTGCTTCTCTAACTACAGCGAAGGCCTCAACTAAGAGGTCATCAAGGGTCTCACCATTTGCTAATCTTTCTTTAAATTCTATTGTTTTATGTTGTAACTGTTCGTCAGTTAACTTTTGCATATCTTCATCTAGTGCTAGAATCTTGTCAACAGTTTTTTTGTTTTCCTCGATTTCTTTTTGACTAAATGACTTAAAAAAATTAAATAATGCCAAATCTTTCACCTTCCAATTCTTCACTTATCCTACCCTTATTATACAAAATTTCAATCAAATATAGTTAATAAAGCCAAGATACGGGAGTATTCTTTTTATATAAAAACTAATAGTAATTTCGTAAAATAAACTGATAATGATTATAATCCACTTTATATTATATAAGATTATTTTCTATTAATCAATCAATTTTATTAAGAAATGCAAAAATAAACATAAAAAAAGCCCTAAAAATTATTAGGACTTTTGAAAAATTTATTTTTGATCTAATTTTTGATCAAGTTTATGAACTGAATCTATAAATCTAATAGTTCCACTAGGTAATCTCAATAAGAGTGATTGGGTTGATGCCATGTTTTTATTCATAAACGAAACCCCTTTTAAAAGAGTGCCGTCAGTAATACCTGTAGCTGCAAATAAAACATCATCACCCTTTACCAGGTCTTCGATTTTATAAACCTTATCGAAATCCACTCCCATTTTCAAGCATCTTTTAACTTGCTTATAATCTGATGGAGCGAAAGTTCCCTGGAAGTCTCCACCAAGACACTTAAGGGCAGCTGCTGCAATTACTCCTTCAGGTGCACCGCCAACTCCCATTATTAGGTCAATCTTGCCATTTGAAATACAAGTAGCTATAGCTGTTAGAATATCACCATCTTCTACCATAGAAATTCTAGCACCAGCTTCTCTGATTTCTTTAACGAGTTTTTCATGTCTATCTCTATGAATGACAGATACAGTCACATCTCCAACTTTTTTGCCAAGGGCTTTGGCTACATTTTCGATATTTTCCTTTACTGGCTTATTGATATCAATTTTTCCCTTAGCCAATGGACCTGCAGCGATTTTATTCATATAAACATCAGGTGCATTTAATAAACAACCCTTTGGAGCTACCGCTATTACAGAAATAGAATTTGAAGTACCGTTTGAAAGGGAAGTTGTCCCGTCAATTGGATCTACAGCTATATCAACTTGATTAGCAGCCTTTGGATCACCAATTTGTTCACCTATATAGAGCATAGGTGCTTCATCAATTTCTCCTTCTCCTATTACAACTTTTCCATTTATACCCAAATAGGAAAACATCGCCCTCATTTGGTCAACTGCGATATTATCTGACTCATTTTTTCTACCTTGGCCTAAAAACTTTGCACTACCAAGAGCAGCTGCTTCAGTTACACGACATAAATTGATACCTAGATCTCTATTCATCATTTCTCCTTTATTTGAAATTATTTGAAATCGTTTCTCTGATAAAATCATATTACCTTTAAAATAATTAATGACAAGGTCTTTTATAAAAAATTTATTAGCTACTTTTTAAATAAATTTATTTCATAAAAAAAGACCCAAAATATGGGTCAAATTCTATAAAGCTAGAATATTTTTATATTTATGAAATTCTTCAGGAACTTCTTTATCAAAGACCATCTCCCTTCCATCCTTATCCTTAAAGGCAAGGTGGGTGCAGTGAAGAAGTGGATGGTCTAGGTTAAACTTGTGTTTAAAATTCCCATAGACAGGATCACCCAAAAGCGGATGGTTTATATCTGTCATATGAACTCTTATTTGGTGGGTCCTGCCTGTAATTATGTGGACTTTTACAAGACTAAAGCCTTCTACTTCGCTTATTACTTCATATTCAGAAATCGCCTTTCTTCCAGTAGGATGGACTGCCATCTTCCTTCTATTATGAGGATCTCTATCCATAAAATTCTCTATTCTTCCACTTTTTTTATCAAAATTGCCAAAAACAATTGCAAGATATTCTTTTCTTACCTGTCTTGTTTCAAAAAGTTCTTTCAAGTAACGATAAGATTCGTTATTTTTCGCTATAACCATCAGTCCTGTAGTATCCTTATCAAGTCTATGGACAATGCCCGGCCTATCTTCGCCACCAATATGAGATAGACCTTCGTAACCATATTTAAAAAGTAGGGCATTTACAAGAGTTCCTGTAACAATTGATCCTGCTGGATGGACTATAAGGTTTTTTTGCTTGTTAATTATCGCATAGTCATTATTTTCGTAGACAATATCAAGCGGAATATCTTCCGGAAGAATTTCTGGCACTTCAAAAAGGCTGTCGTCTATAAAAATCTCATCGCCCATTTTTAGCTTAGTTGATGGTTTTACTTTTTCATTATTTACTTTTATTAAAGAAGCTTTGATAAAATCCTTTATCTTCTCCCTTGGTATTTCATCAAGTTCGTCAGATACGTATTTATCAACCCTTATTATATCATCAGCTAATAATATCATAGGTCTATTATATGAGAAATTTAATTTTCTGCATTTAACTTTTCAAAATATAATTCAGTTTTTTCTAAAATATCCTCTGAAGCCTTAATATTTTTAAGAAGTCCTCTTCTGATATTAAGGCTTGTTTTAGGAGAATCTGAAAGAAGAATTTCCCCTGCTTTAACTGATGCCTTGTTTTTATAAAAAGCTAGGGCAAGATTTCTATTTATGTCTGAATTTAACTGTTTGTTGGTATATATTAACCTTACGATATTAACTATCATATCTTCTTCACTTGCTATAGGGTCAGTCGAATAATTTTTAAGAGCATTTTTAGATTTTTCCAAAATCTCTTTAGATTCATTTATTTTTTCTAAAAGAAAAGGTCTTATCTCATCTACCGCCCTATTATCAGACTCTAATAAAATCTCTCCCGCATTTACAAAAATCTGGTTATTATAAACTGCATAGGCAAGTTTTTTCTCAGAAGTATTTACCCTTTGTTGAATTTTCCCATCCTCTAAGGCTTTTTTATTATTAGAAGAAACTTGGTACTTCTCATAGGCTTTTGCTACTTTCTCACCTAGAGAATTTATTAAAAGAATTTGATTATAGGTATCCATATAATTATTATTTTCTGTCATAAGACTAATTATAAAAGCTTGAGAACCTGTTTCTACAAGGGCCAAATCATTTTCTATATGATTAAGCTCTCCTGTTTTATTCATAGCTTTGTAAGATGGATTTATATTTTTTAGAAGCTTTGCTCTTTTCATGGATGAATTAGAAAGAGATTTTTTCATGTCATTTGCTACTATATTATCATTTCTATAAATCTCATAGATTGCCCAAGAGAGGTCCTTTGCATTAGCTGTATTTTCCCTTCCTTTTTGCATCATAAATCTATTTATCTTAGTCCTATCGCTATTTGTTGATGATTTTATATAAGAATTAACTTCATCAAAACCGCCAGCAGCTTCAATAAGCCTATTTGTAGCATCATTATCTGATAGTCTCAAACTTAGATCAAGGTCGTTTTTGATTTCTTCAGTATAAATCATCTGGCCATTATTAACCTTGTTCATAATAGTAAGTCCAACAAAAGGTTTTATGGTAGATGCAGCTGGGAGATTATCTGTATCAGTATTAGCCATATAGATATTGACATCACTTGATCCGTATAATGTTTTTATATTTACCTGATAATATAATTTGCCATCAACGGTCTCTTTTACAGCGTTTTTAAGATTTGACTTTAAGATATCATCTTCTTCGTTAGCGTGGACTTTTCCAGCTAGACTAAGATTTACCAACAAAAGTGCCAAAATTGTTCTTTTTATCTTTTTCATAATTTTCCTTTCATGCTTTTATATATATAATTTTAACATAGTTTCGCAATAAAAGGAATTTAAAGACACAAAAACGGCACTTAATAGTGCCGCATAAAACATATGTTATTTAATCTTCTTATAACCGATACCAGCTCCTACAATTCCAATTAGAGCTAGGCTTGCACCAACTAAACCTGTTTTTGGGTTTTTTGATGATTTTTTATTTTTGTTTTTATTATCTTTATTTTTTGGCATTTCTTTATTTGCCATTACTTCTTCGATTTTAAATATTTTTCCAAATTGAGCTGGCTCTGATGTTAAAACTATATCATCTGTATAGATTTTATATTCTTTACCTTCTTTTATCTCAAGTTTGCCGAAGTCTTTTTTAGGGACTATATATTTATCATCTTTATTTGACTTTCTAGCTACAGTTACACCTGCTTCTTCAATTTTTTCTACAACAAAGATATCAGAAATCATTTCTTCTTTTTTATTATCTTTCTTGTTGTTTTCTTTCTTATTGTTTTCTTGCTTATTGTTTTCTTTTGGAGCTTCTTTAGTAAGTTCAACCTTATAAATAGCTGCAAATTGTGCTGGCTCTGATGTTAGAATTTCCTCAGATGTTTCAATTTTATAAGTTTCGCCTACTTTTGGATTAGCTTTGCCAAAGTCTTTTTTAGCGATAGTGTATTTGCTTTCCTTAATGTCTTTTTCGTGAACAGTCACAAAGTCATCGCTAACTTCTTCTACAACATATTCTTTAGTCATAGTTTTTGCTGGCATTTCTTTTTCTACGATAGAGAAAATCTTACCAAATTGAGCCGGAATTGATTTTGTAGCTATAACATCAGATGTAATTGTAAATACCTTGCCTTTTTCAATTTTCATATCCTTAAATTCTGATTTTGGCACATTAAATAGGTTTGATTCGTTGCCCACTTCATAAAGGTCAACGCCTTCTTCATAGATTTCTTTCACTACAAAGTCTCTTACAAGTTTTTCTTCCTCAGCCTTTACTTCATTTATTTTGTGAATTTTTGTAAATTGTGCTGGATATGAAGCGAAAAGTTCAATATCTGCTACAATTTCTACTTCTTTGCCTTCCATTAATTCAATTTTTTTAAATTCTTTTTTAGGGACACTATAAAGGTCATCAGGATTTGATTTCTTATAAACATCTACGCCCTCTTCATTTATTTTTTTAATTACATAAATATCAGAAAAAACATGGCTTTCCTTGCCTTCAATAACCCTATAAACCTTGCCAAATTGTGCTGGATATGTTTCTAAGATATCTCTATTTGTGTAAAGGGTGAATATTTTTCCTTCCTTAAGGTCCATGCCCTTAAAATAAGATTTTGGAACACTATAGACATCAGCTTCGTTATTGACGTCGACAATTTCTACCCCTTCTTCATAAATTGTCTTTACCTTATATATTCCAACTTTTGGATTTAAAACAGGATCTTCTTCTTCGATTACATTTACTTTTTGATCTTTAATTTCGCTAGCATAAGCGCTATTAATCAATATAGCAGAAAGTGCTAGGCCTAATAATAATTTAGATTTTTTCATGACACCCTCCTTAAAAATTCATATATTAGTGTCTTTTGTTATTTATATTATACCCAATTAGATGTTAAATTTGTATTAAATTTGTAGAAATTTTAAAAGTTTTTTATAAGTTGTATATTAATAATAGATTATAAAAAGAAAAGAGGTAATTATGAAATTTATTTCATGGAATATAGATTCACTAAATGCAGCTCTTACAAGTGATTCTACCAGAGCAATTATGAGCCGTTTGGTATTAGATAGTCTTGTAAAAGAAGATGCTGATGTAATAGCCATCCAAGAAACCAAACTTCCTTACAGTGGCCTTAGCAAAAAACACATAGAAAAACTTGCTGAATATTTCCCAGAATATGCTTATGTTTATAGGCAAAGCGAAGATCCCGCAAAAAAATCTTATGCAGGAACAATGACCCTTTATAAAAAAAATCTAATATCAGAAGTGAGCTTTCCACAAATAGGCGCTCCTTCTACTATGGATTTTGAGGGCAGGATAATAACTTTAGAATTTAACGATTTTTATTTTACCCATGTTTATACTCCAAATGCTGGAAACGGTCTAAATAGACTTGTTGATAGACAAGTTTGGGACAAACTTTATGCTGATTATCTAGAAAAACTCGATCAAAATAAACCAGTAATAGCTGCTGGCGATTTTAACGTAGCTCATAAAGAAATCGACCTTGCTCACCCAGAAAATAACCATATGTCCCCTGGTTTTACGGATGAAGAAAGAGAAGGCTTTACAAATCTTTTAGCTAAGGGTTTTACAGACACCTTTAGGCATATCCATGGCGATGTCGAAGGACGCTACACCTGGTGGGCCCAAAGGGTAAAAACCAGTAAAATCAACAACTCTGGCTGGAGGATTGACTACTTCTTAGTCTCTGATAGGATAAAGGACTTAATCACAAAGTCAGATATGATTGACTCTGGTGAAAGACAAGACCATACCCCAATTGTTTTAGAGATTAATATATAAGAAAAAACCGTAAAGCTTAAACTGACCCCCAAAAATTAGACTTAAAAAACTAACTAAAGGAGGTCAGTTTTTTAATTAAAAAATACAATACAGAATTTAAGATGAAAATAGTAAAAGAGTATCTAAAAGGACAAATAAGATACAAAGAATTATCAAAAAAGTTGGACAAGAAGTAAAAATAGCCTTTATTGGTGGCGAAATTCTCAAAGGAAAATTATTGGGCATTACCCCTTATGAACTTCTGATTGATCTTCTTAATGATGAAACGGATGCTCCTGTTGTTTTTTAAAGGAGTGCAAATATATTCGTTAAAGAGAGATTATTCAAGTAAGAAACGGTCAAAACCCTATCAATGTGGGTTTCTGACCGTTTCTTTTATTTATTTAAGCAATAATTCAATAGAATCCCTAATACACAAAGTGGGATAAGGAGGTATAGGAACCATGGATCGTTATTTTTTTGATAATACAAAAGAGCTAAGGTTATTGCGATTATGATACCGATAAAAATTTTTTTTGTTTTTGAATTAAATTTCATAATTTAGTTTACAACGTAGTAATAGTTTCTATTAAGTGACATTGAACCACGATACTCGGTAACAATTTTAACTCTTTTCCCCTGATGATAAGCTCTTGTTATAGCGTTTCTAAAATTTGGATTTTGGAATCCTCCTGCTCCAATTATAGCACCAAGGACTGGATTTTTAAAGCCTATTATAGTCCCTAATATATAACTACCTTTATCTATAGCATTAAAATTTGAATAAATATCTTTTACTGCATTATGACTTAGGTACTGTGTTGTTGTGGGAATTGATGCTGCTCTAAATAAGGTGGTATTATTTTCTGATTTCGAGCAAATATCGATACCTATTAATTCACCTTCATCTTGAATTATCATACCTTTTAAATCTTGTTCTGCTTCTAAATTAGAATATCCGTTTTCAACTAATATATTTTTAGCTATTTCTGTGTTTGTTAAGCTTTCTGCTAATACCTTGTTTTGATTTAAGAAAAAGCTTGTCCCCAAAAGTACAAAAATGTAAGATAACATAATACTTATTTTTTTCATAATTTTTCCCTTTCTATTTTGGCTTATTATCTGTTTTGTTTAGGATTTGTTTCAATCTCCTTTCTACCTAAACAAAAAATGTTAACGTTTTCATTATACGTTTATCGGTTCATAAAATCAAGTAATAATTTGTTTAAAATATTAAATCTAAGTTATCTAATAATTAATAAATAATTAAGGAAAAAAGAATTTTCAACTCAGTTCAAGGCTGGTCATATCAAATAAAACAATACACATCTAACCTATAAGCAAACGATATCACCTATCTATGTCAAGAAAAGGCAACTAATTAGATAACTCACTAATGGAAAATTTCTTTGGAATATTAAAACAAGAAATAATACGGACACAAATTCTATTCATATGAACACTTAAAACAAACAATAAAAGATTTCATGAAATATTATAAAGAGGAAAAGAAAAGGAAAAATTAGGATACTTATCGCTAGTAGAATATAGAAAGAAAAATGCAGCATAAAAATCCCTACCCCTAGGGGTAGGTAAGGAGAAAAAAATACCAGAGCTAGTTTTGTTCTAACTCTGGTATTAGGTCCAACTTTGTGGGTTCGCCTTAGCATCAATAATTTTAATGGTCTTCAAGGTTTATTTTTATTTGCAATTTAAAATTAAATCGCTTTTAAATTCTAATTTCAATTTTAAATTAATTTAAACTATTAATTTTTTATCATCCATATATACTTCATCGATTATAGCAGAACCTATGCACACTTCTCCGTCGTAGAAAACCACTGCCTGCCCTGGGGTAACTGCCTTGGTTTCATCATATCTTACTTCTACTTTGCCGTCTCCAAGAACCTTTACATGGGCCTTTATATCTGCTTGTCTGTATCTAAATTTGGCTGTGCAATCAAATTCCTCCGGACTTTCTTTATCAGATATTGTAGAAAATTCTGATGCGTAAAGCTTATTTGAAAATAAAAGTGGATTTTTCTTGCCTTGACAAACCAGAAGTTCGTTCTTGGCTAAATCCTTACCATAAACAAACCAAGCTTCTCCCTCGCCTCCTATTCCTAGTCCTCTTCTTTGACCAATAGTGTGATACATCAAACCATCATGTTTGCCCAAAACATTTCCCTCAGTATCCACAATATTTCCAGGTTGGGCTGGTAGGTAGTGAGATAAAAATTCATTAAAATCTCTTTCTCCAATAAAACAAATTCCTGTGGAGTCTTTCTTATCAGCAGTCGCAAGACCTGCTTTTTTAGCTATTTCCCTTACTTCTGACTTTTGTAAATCTCCAACTGGAAATAAAACATCTTTTACTTGGTTTTGAGAAAGTTGGCTTAGAAAATAAGTCTGATCTTTATTATTATCTAAGCCTCTAAGCATTTTTGTTTCACCATCAGTCCTATCTACTCTTGCATAGTGGCCAGTTGCCAGATAATCTGCCCCAAGATTTTTTGCAAAGTCTAAAAAGGCCTTGAATTTTATTTCCTTATTGCACATAATATCAGGGTTTGGAGTTCTACCCTTCTTGTATTCTTCAAGAAAATACGAAAAAACTCTATCATAATATTCTTTTTCAAAATTTATAGAGTAATATGGGATTCCGATTTGATTGCAAACAGCTACCGCATCTTCGAAGTCTTCTTCTGCGGTACAAAAGCCGTTTTCATCAGTATCATCCCAGTTTTTCATGAAAATCCCTGTCACATCATAGCCTTCTTCTTTTAGAAGAAGGGCTGCAACAGAAGAATCCACTCCGCCTGAGATTCCCACTATTACCTTTATATCTTTTTTATCTCTCATCTCAATTCTCCTAAAACTTCTATAAGTCTATCTATATCTTCCTTTGTGTTTTCAAATCCGAGACTAATTCTTAAAGAATGGCTGGCCCTTTCTTCGCCATAAATTCTTTCAACAACCTTCGAAGGAATCACAGCCCCAGCCCTACAAGCAGAACCTGCAGAAACAGCTATGCCGTGCATATCTAGATAAGTAAGCAAAAAGTCTGACTTATAATCTTTAAAATGAATATTTACAATATGGTCAACTGTTTTTTCTGGATTGCCATTTATTTCGTAATTTAACTTTGATTTAGCTAAAGAATCTAACAAATAATCCTTCAAGTCCTTTATCTTTTCTCTTTCAGAAATCATATAAGGGAAAGATTTTGCCATGGAATAAGCTCCCATCACAAAGGATGTGCCCGCCCTGCGGTATTTTTCCTGCTCACCGCCCTTTATAAAGGAGGGAAGATTTTCTCTAGCGAAAAGCACTCCAAAACCATTTATCCCGCCAATCTTATGGCCTGAAAGGGACAAGAAGTCAATATTTAGCTCATCTACATCAATATCTAGGTGACCATAGGCTTGGACACAATCGACATGAAAGTAAATGTCTTTTTCTTTTAAAAATTTGCCGATTTCCTTAATAGGCATGATAAGGCCCATTTCATTGTTAACCATCATTATAGAAACGAGTCGCACTTGGTCTGTGATTTTTCCCTTTAATTCGCCAAGGTCTATACCTTCCTCGTTTGCCTTTATAATAATTGTATTTGAAGGATTATAAGTATTTTCAATCGAATCGTGCTCGATATTAGTTGTAATTATTTTTTCATTCTTAAAGGCTGATAAAACAGTATTGTTCGATTCGCTAGCACCTGATGTAAAAATAATATGACCAGGATCTGCTCCTATGCTTCCTGCTATTTCTCTTCTAGCTTCTTCTAAAATCTTTTTGGCATCTCTCCCAAAAGCGTGACTAGAATCAGGATTGCCATCAAATAAGTCTGCCTTTTCTAATATTTCTTCTAAAATTTTCTTTCTTTTAATGCTTGTTGCAGCATAGTCAAAATAAATCTTCTTCATTCCATAAATATACTTGTCTAAGCATTGAAATCAATGTTTTTGCCCAAAGGAAAAAACCGCTCAAAAGCGGCTCTTACTTGCTTAATTTTTTGTAGATTAAGAATTACCGGACCAAAGACATAGGCTACAGTAAGTAAAATTACCAAAGCAAAAAACCAGACTCAAGGCCTGGTTTATTTTATCTTTCTATATTTATTTTCATCCTTGCCGAAAAAGTCTCGCCGGTCTTTAGGATATGTGGATTTCCGCCTTTTACAAAGGATTTTCCATTATAACAAGGTTCCACGCACCTATAATCATCCAGAAAATCTGTCCAGATGGCAAACTTGTGGAAGTTTTCACTTGTAATTTTAATGGTAAAATTTTCTGCCTCAAAAGAAACTTCACTCGCATCCAAAAAATAAGTATCTTCTAGATTAAAACCAGAGAAATCTACACCATCTACTTTAAAACCGTCTCCTGCCTTAAAATATGGGTGAAAACCAGGTGCAACAGGTTGGTCTTTATCAGAATTATTTACCATTTTAATTTCTGCTTCAAGGTGATTTTCGTTAAGCTCGTAACTTATAAAAGAATCTACTCCCTCATAACCACATTTGCCGCCTAGGGTTAAAACGGCTTTATTATCGCTTTTTTCTACAAGATTCCACTCATTATCTCTGCCATAACCATGGTCTTTTAATTGATTTATCTCACTTGGGCCAAAGGAAGGCAAACACGGATGACTACCGCCTCTTGTTTTTGTTTTGCCAGATATTTCTGTTTCAAACTTTGGAAATAATACATCTTTTCCGTCGCAGGAAAATTCCTCTATGTAAGCTCCTTTTGTATTTGCTATTAAATTTAATTTATCATTTGTTAATTTGATTTTCATATTTTCTCCCTTTTTTCGCATAAAAATAATAACTATAGTGCCATTGTCAATGTTCCAAGACCAATTAAGATTGTCCCTATAATCGCTTTTTTGCTTGCCACTTCGCCTAAAATTGTAAAGGCAAAAATCATTGTAAAAACTACGCTTAGCTTATCAATTGGTACGACTTTGGATACATCAGCCATCTGAATCGCCTTATAATAGCTAAGCCAAGAAATCCCTGTGGCAAGACCCGATAAGACTAGAAATATCAGGGTTTTTCTGCTTATATTTCCAAAATCATGTTGACCACCCACTACAAAGACCATTATCCAAGAAAAAACGAGGACAACAGTGGTTCTTATAGCAGTAGCTAGGTTTGAATTTATATCGCTTATACCAATTTTGGCCAAGATTGATGTAAGAGCTGCAAATACAGCTGATATGAGGGCGTAGATATATGCCATTTTTTCTCCTTTTAAAAAAACTCCCCCAAAAGGGAGAGTTTACTTAATCTTCGAATTCATCAGCTAGGATATTTTTTAAGACTTCTGCCTCTTCTGCTGTAAGGGTAATTCCCTTGCTCATCCTAGTGTGATCTTCGTTCCAATCTCTAATGTCGTATTTTGGATCTCTTTCATTCCAGCTAACAAGGTTTAACTCCTTTGTCCAACCCTTTGCATTGGTTGAAAGTACTCCAATATTTTCTACTATATCGTATTTAATTGCCATAATTTCTCTCCTTTTATAAGTATATGTTAATTTTTTATTTCTTCAAATTCATTCGTCTAGTAACTTCTTTTTGGATTTTGCTATAGTCATAACCGGCATATTTGAGACGTTTCTCCCTTTCTTTGCCGTATGACCAGTGGCCGTCTATAATTTCTTGGATAAGCTCATCATAATTTTTCCTAGACTTGCCTTTAATTAATAAAGGATAATCTCTATATAAGGAATTTTTGTCAATATTTCCGGAATATCCATCTACCCTTCCCTTGTGAGCATACTGCCAAATGTCAAATTCTGTATCAGTATAACCAGTAAAACCAATTCCATCATAGTCAGCTATCCAGAAATTACCTCTGTTTCGTACTTCTTTGCTAAGATGTTTTTTGGCAAAGTATGGATAGGAGTAGACTCCTGCTAGATAACCATTTCTCTCCATTATATTTATGAAAGTTGTTGCAACATTTGAAAGTTCCTCTTTACTTACCAAGGCTTGTCTTAAGTTATCTTCCATATCTATGAAGATTGGTAGTGAAACATTTTTATCCTTGATATAGCTAAGAACATAATTTGCTTCTTTTGTGGCTTCGGCTGTATTTGTCGCTCTTGAATAATGGTAAAATCCTATCGGAACATTTCTAGCATTAAGGTTTTTATAGTGGCTATCTACTGTAAAATCTTTTCTTAAATAATAAGTTTTTTCTCCTGTTTCCTTATCTTCATCAAAGGTAGTTATAGATGACCTTAAAATTGCACCATCTATGTCTTTTGCAAACTTATCGTAATTTATGCCACCAGGATTTTGGTGCTCACTCATATCTACTACATTTGAATATACTGCGGTTTTAGGATAGACAATAGGCTTATTTTCCTTTACCTCTTCAACTACCTTTAGGTCAGGTTTTAAATCTGGATTTTTCTTTATAAGCTCATCTCGTCTTGCCTTTACCTTTTCTTTATCAATCTTGATTCCATTTTTTATTAGGACTTCATCAAGACTTGTAGGATCGTATTTTATAACTTCATCTGCGTGGGCAAGTGTTGGTGCTCCGATTAAAAGAGCTACTCCTATTGCAATAATTTTTGTTGATTTTTTCATTATATCTCCAGTACATCTGTTAGGTCTATATGACAATAGCCATTAGGGTTTTTCTTCAAATAATCTTGGTGGTAGTTTTCTGCAACAACATAAGACTTTAATTTTTCTACTTCGACTAAGATTTTTCTATCAGATTCTTTTTGCTTTTTGTTTATAAAATCTCGTATAAAGTCTAAATCTCTTTCATCTTTTGCATAAATTCCTGTCCTATATTGGCGACCTAAATCATTTCCCTGCCTATTAAGTGAAAAAGGATTGATAATATAAAAATAATGCTCTAGTATTTCTTCTAGGGTTATTTTTGTATCGTCAAATGTCACTTTAACAGTTTCAGCAAAATCTGTCTTATATAAATCTTCGTAAGTAGTTGTTTCGGTTTTTCCGTTAGCATAACCAGCTTCTGTAGCAACTACCCCGTCAAGGCCCCCAAAATAAGCATCTACACCCCAAAAACATCCACCTGCTAAATATATATCTTTCATTTTTTTCTCCTAAAAAATGCTTTTGTAAAATCTGTCCTTCTTTGATTTCTCCATTTAAATGTCTTAAGTGATGACGAAAATGAAGATGATAATAATACTCCGAAAGCTATAGCTGCTGCAATTCCTAAAGCCTTATAGAAATTACTTAGAGCGTTAAAGTTGTCATTTGCTATAAAACATGTCATAGTCTTATAAATCGCTTCACCTGGGCAAAGATTGATTATACCAGGAAGGATAAAAACACTTGCTGGATAATGATAAACCCTTGCCAAAACCTCAGCAGTTGCAGCCATTACTAAGGCTGAAACTAAAGAGCCTAAATAAACGGATCCTGTATATGACAAGATTGCCTTGTATATAATCCAACCTAAACCTGCTGCTAGGCTTGAAATATAAATTGCTTTTTTAGGTAGGTCAAAAATCAAACCAAATCCAATAGCCGCTATCGTTGCTATAATAAATTCTCTTAGATAAAACATATTAACCCCAAATCTTCATAATCGTAATAGGAGTACCTACTCCCATAGCAAGCGCTGTCGAAATTAAAATCGCAAGGACAGCTCCAGTTAAGCCTGATGTAGCATCCCCACTCATCAAGTCCCTCATCGCATTTGTAATCATTATTCCTGGAAGAAGGGCCATCATGGAAGCAACTATAATTACCCCAGAATTAATCCCTGGTGTGAAATGAGCAAAAATCATAGTTAGCAAGGAAACTATCACTCCGTAAAGATAGTTTACGACAAAATAACCAATCCCATGTTTTTCCATAAAAAATGACGAATAATAAGATAACATTCCCACAATAACGGATATCGCCATCTCCTCTTGACCACCACTTAGAAGAAGGGAAAAAGCTCCCGCCGCTATACCGCCTCCTAAGATTTTTTCAAAGAGTGGTTTTCCTGTAGATTCTTTGATTTTTTTAAGTTCTACAAAGGCTTCTTCTAGACTAAGTTTGCCAGCACAGAAATCTCTTGAAAACTGGTTTACCTTATCAACATAAAAAAGCTTATTTGACCTATTTTTTACTCTCCTAACATTGGTATGGATTTCGTTTTCAAAGGTAAAAGAAAGGATAATCACATTGAAGGTAGAATACACATCCACATCCTTGGCGTTGGTCTTACTTCTTATAATTCTTTCAACTGTATCTTCAACCCTGTAAATTTCCGCCCCATTTTCTAGCATAATAGCCCCAGCATCTGAGGCGACTTCAGATAATAATACAGCCGCTTTTTCATTTTTAATCTTATCGTACATAACTTTTCCTACAAATACTTATTTTTATATTTTTTGATATTTTCTTCAGACAAAAACTCATAGGCGTCGTTTATTTCTTGGAATTTCTCCTTCGCACCAGCTTCTTTGTTTAAATCTGGGTGATATTTCTTAGCAAGTTTCCTATAAGCTAGTTTAACCTCATAAATATCTGTATTTACAGCTACACCAAGTACTCCTGTGGCAGATTCATATTTTTCCTTAAAACCAAGGTCATTAACCCCGTTATAGCCTGGGCCATAATTTTGATATCCACCATTATATCCACCAAAATCATCCTGATTGAAATCTCTAGTGTCATAATAAGTGAAATTGCCAAAGAGGTCCTCGAAGTAAGAATACATCTTCTCTTGGCGGGCTCTAGCCTCCTCTTCGGCTTGTCTTTGCCTTTCTTTTTCTTGATCAAGCTTATATTTTTCAGAATAATCTGAAATATTTTCAAATCCTACCTTTTCTCCAGTAATTAGATAATTTGCTCTATCGTACATCCATTCAGTAAGGACATAATTTCCATACCTTAAAAGCGATATAAAGCTTGGTCCAAGTATTGGTATCACCAAAGCAATGAAAATCGCGTACCATACTTTTGCAGGCAAAAATAATAAAAGAGTTGGAAGGAATATAAAAGTTGAACAACCCACCATAAAAACTACTGCTAGTAAACTTCTAATTCCCTCAAAGGTCATAACAAGTATATTCATAAAATTGATTAGAACTGTAAATATCGTTCCAATTACGGTCGCAAGTCCATGGAGGAACTTGCCAAAAATTTTTTTCATAAGCAATCCTTTCTGTCCTCTAATATTATACATCTTTAAGCTTTTTTACCAACAATAAAACAGGTCCTTGTAGACCTGTCATATTTTATCCAAATAAATCTGTATTATTTGAATTATATAGATTGTAATAGACGCCTTTTTTGGCTAGAAGATCTTTGTGGCTGCCTCTTTCAACTATTCCATCATAGGTTAAAACTATGATTTCATCAGCATTTATAATAGTTGATAACCTGTGGGCGATTGTAAGAGTAGTCCTACCCTTTGAAAGTTTTTCTAAAGATTTTTGGACAATAGCCTCACTCTTATTATCAAGAGCACTTGTCGCCTCATCTAGGATAAGAATTGGCGGATTTTTTAGAAAGACTCTCGCTATTGATATTCTCTGCTTTTGTCCTCCAGATAACTTCACTCCACGTTCACCGATGTAGGTATCAAATCCATCTGGTAAATCTTTTATAAATTCATCTGCCCCAGCAAGCCTTGCTGCCATCTTTATTTCGTCTATTTTTGCGTCTTCCTTGCCGTAGGCGATATTATCTTTTACCGTTCCTGAGAAAAGATAAACATCTTGTTGTACTATTCCAATATTATTTCTGAGAGACTCTATCGATAAGTCTTTGATGTTGGTATTATCAATCCTAACTTCACCACTGTTTACGTCATAAAATCTTGGGATTAGTTTAGAAATTGTTGTTTTGCCTGCACCTGATGGTCCTACAAGGGCAATATTTTCTCCAACATCAATCTTAAAGGACATATCTTTTAGAACATAAGGTTCATTTTCCGAAGTGTTTGGATACTTAAAGGAAACCCTATCAAATTCGATTTTTCCTTTAACATTTGTTAGAGTTTCAGGATTTTCCCTATCAAATATATCCCTATCAAGACTCATAATTTCTATAAATCTCTCAATCCCAGTTGTTCCTCTTTCGTAAGTATCTGTAAAGTTTATCAATCTTTCAATTGTTGAAACCAACATATTTAAATACATTGTAAAGGCAATTAAATCTCCTGGTGTGATTTTTTTATTTATTACTAGATATCCTCCAAATAATATTAAAACCAAATACATGAGTCCAGAAAATGTATCTTTGACGCAAAAATATTTAGCCATGTTATAATATTGATCAGCCTTGATGTCTGCAAACTTGTCATTTTCCTTAGCAAATTTGGATTTTTCGATATCTTCGTTCGCAAATGATTTTACAACGCTAATACCTAGTAGTGTATCTTCTACACCTGCGTTAATTTCCCCTATTTGCCTTTTGGAATTTTTTGTAGCTCTTCTAAATTTTGCCCTAGACCTTCTTGAAACCACATACATTAGTGGAATTAGGATATAGATAACCAAGGATAATCTCCAGTTTATGGTCAAAAGTACCACAAAAGAAATTATTAATTTTATAGCACCTACTAGAAATTCCTCAGGAACATGGTGGGAAAATTCTGTAATTTCAAACAAATCAGAAGTCAATCTTGTCATAAGTTGACCGATTTTAGATTCGTTAAAAAATTCTGTATCCATTCCCATCAAGTGGTTGAATACATCTTTTCTCATGTCCCTTTCGATGGAAGCGCCCATGATGTGTCCCATAGACTGCATAAAATACCTTGCTATAACTGATATTGCCTTGGTGATTGCATAAATTATAGCTACCTTTATTATCCTTGGCCCATCAAGGATACCAATTTGAGCCCAATCTGTAATATAGGATAACAATAGTGGCAAGATTAGCTCAGAGACTGTTGTAAAGGCTGCCGCAAATAAATCTATGGTTAATACCTTCTTATAGGGTCCGTAATAAGGAATGAACCTTTTTAAGAGGTATTTATTTGTATATTTTCTTTGTTTTTCCATAAAACTCCCTTCTTTAATTTATAATAACAGGTCTATAATACTATATTTTATAAATATTTCATCCCAAACCACTCTTAATATTTTTTATTTATTAATCTGAAATATGTTATAATTAAAGTAAGAAGTATTTGTTTAAAGGAGGAAGTATGGCAAGAATAATAGAAAAAACAAATTTGAACGATACCACTATCAAATTTGTCGTAGAAGCTGAAGAGATTGCAAAAAAAGCTCTGCCAGGCCAATTTATTATCCTAAGACTTGATGAAAAAGGCGAAAGAGTGCCATTTACCATTTCAGGAACTGATGGAGAAAACGTTACAATTATAGTCCAGGTTGTTGGCGGTACAACTATGAGAATGAATTCTCTAAAGGCTGGCGACGGATTTTTAGATTTTGTAGGTCCTTTGGGTAAACCTACAGAACTTGACAATCTTAAAGGCAAAAATGTCTGCGTGATTGGCGGCGGTCTTGGTACTGCAATAGCCTTCCCACAAGCCAAATACCTTCACAATATCGGTGCTAATGTCGATGTTATAATGGGTTTTAAAAACAAAGATATAATTATACTTGAAGATGAACTTAAAAATTGTTCAGATAATTTATACATAACTACAGATGATGGTTCTTATGGTAGACAAGGTTTTGTTACCCAAGTCCTTGAAGATTTGATAAAAGATGGCAAGAAATACGACCACGTCCTAACAATTGGACCTGCTATTATGATGAAAAATGTGGTAAATATTACAAAACCTCTTGATATTCCAACAACTGTTTCCATGAACTCAATCATGGTTGATGGTACTGGTATGTGTGGATGTTGTAGACTAACTGTTGGTGGCCAGATGAAATTTGCCTGTGTTGACGGACCAGATTTTGATGGTTTCCTTATAGATTTTGATGAGGCTATGAATAGGTCAAGAAATTATGCCACCGAAGAAAGAGAGCACATTTGTAACTTAACTGGGGAGGTCAGAAATGGCAAAATTTAATATGGCTAACGAAAAAGTAAAGATGCCTGAACAAGATCCTAATGTTAGAAATAAAAATTTTGAGGAAGTGGCAACAGGCTATACAGCAGAAATGGCGCTTGAAGAAGCAACCAGATGTATCCATTGCAAAAATCAACCTTGTGTAGAAGGATGTCCAGTTTCTGTAAAAATCCCAGAATTTATTCAGTTTATAGTTGATGGAGACCTTGATAAGGCCTACGATAAAATCGCTGAAACCAACAACCTTCCAGCCATCTGCGGTAGAGTTTGTCCACAAGAAAACCAATGTGAGGGCAATTGCACAAGAGGAATCAAGGGCGAACCTGTTGGTATTGGTAGGCTTGAAAGATTTGTAGCAGACTATCACAACAACAAAAAATACACAAAACCAGTTGAAGTTTATGCAAACAAAGAAAAGGTAGCTGTAGTTGGCGCAGGTCCTTCAGGCTTAACAGCTGCAGCAGACCTTGCAAAGCTTGGCTACAAGGTAACTCTTTATGATGCCTTCCACATAGCAGGCGGAGTTTTGATGTATGGTATTCCTGAATTTAGACTTCCTAAAAAGCTTGTAAATACTGAGCTTAAAAACGTAATAGGTCTTGGAGTGAAACTTAAAACCAATACTATAATCGGTAGGACTCTCTCAATAGAAGACCTATATGACGAAGGCTTTGAAGCAATTTATATAGCAAGCGGTGCAGGCTTACCAAAGTTTTTGGGTATTCCTGGTGAAAACCTAAATGGAGTCTATTCAGCAAACGAATTTTTAACTCGTATGAACCTAATGAAAGCCTATAAATTTCCAAAATACGACACACCAGTCCACGTAGGAAAAAAAGTATGTGTAGTTGGCGGCGGTAACGTAGCTATGGATGCAGCTAGATCTGCAAAAAGGTTAGGTGCTGATGTAACTGTCGTTTATCGTAGGAGTTTTGAAGAAATGCCAGCTAGGGCTGAAGAAAGCCACCACGCCATGGAAGAAGGAATCAATTTTATGAACCTTCATAACCCAGTAGAAATAATCGGAGAAAATGGTTGGGTAAAAAAAGTCAAGGTCGAAAAAATGGAACTTGGTGAACCAGACGCATCTGGCAGAAGGCGTCCAGTAGCGACAGGCAAATATGAAACCGTTGAATTCGAATCAGTAATAGTATCAATCGGCCAATCACCAAATCCATTAATTAAACACACTAACCCAGACATCAAAACCGAATCTTGGGGAGGAATAATAATAGATGATACAACCATGACCAGCAAGGATGGAGTTTTTGCAGGAGGAGACGCTGTAAGTGGCGCAGCTACAGTAATTCTTGCCATGGGAGCAGGCAAAAAAGCTGCAGCAAATATTGATAAATATATAAGAAATAAAAACGATAAGTAAAACTAGGCCAGGATTTTCCTGGCTTTTTTGCTTAAAAAATATTTAGGCCTTCATTTGGGTATAAGTAAATAAAAGGAGAACAATATGAAAATAGGAATTTTAGTAGGATCTCTGAGAAAGGGATCATTTAACAAAAAACTTGCAGAAATATCAAAAAATATTATTAACGAAGGAAACCAGGCAGAAATTGTAGATATCTCCTACCTTCCTTTCTATAACCAAGATGATGACAGAGAAAATCCTAGAGAAGAATACACAAAAATAAGAGAAGAGCTTAGAAAATACGATGCCTATCTCTTCTTTACTCCAGAATATAACCGCTCCCTTGCCCCAGCCCTAAAAAACGTAATCGACATAGGAATCCGTGATCCCAAGGGCAACCTCTGGGACGGCAAAGTTGCAGCAGTATTTTCTGCATCAATGGGTACATCAGGCGGGGCTATGGGTAACCATTCCCTAAGGGAAAGCTTTACCTATGTAAACCTAATAACTATGAACCAACCAGAAGTCTACATAGCATCAATCCACACCCTTTTTGATGAAAAAGGAGATCTAGCGGCAGATACAAGAACCTTCCTAGAAGATTCTACCAGAGCCTTTGTGGACTTTGCTAAAAAACACTCATAAAAAAAACCAAGGTCAATCTCAATAGATTTAGACCTTGTTTTTTTTGTTTTACTTATTTTTTAATCTATCCTCTTCTGATCTGGTCAAGCCAATCCTTGTTTGCTGGGTCATTTGAAAACCTAGTATTTTTATCAAGACTTGTTAAGGCGTGCATATCTTCTTCTTTTAAATCAAAGTCAAAAAGAGAAATATTTTCTTTAATTCTATTAGGATTTGTTGACTTAACAAGAACCATAGTTCCCCTTTCTATGTTCCATTTTAAAGCAATTTGAGCAGGAGTTTTACCGTACTTATCCCCTATGTCTTTTAAGATTTCTTCATCAAGTAAGTTTGACTTACCCTGAGAAAGTGGTCCCCAGGCTTGATGGAGGATGTTATTTTCTTTTAGAAACTCGCAAGTTTTCCTATCTTGAAGATATAAGTGACTTTCTAGTTGGTCTAAAACTGGCTTTTCTCCAATATTTACAAGCTCTGTCATCTGATCTATGGTAAAATTACAAACTCCTAAGGATTTTACTAGCCCCTGGTCTTTATAATCGCAAAAAACCTTCCAAGCCTTGTCAAAATCTTTGCCATACCAATGAAGCAAAATTATATCAATATAGCCAAGGTCAAGGTCTGCTAGGGATTCATCTAAGCTTTTTTTACAAGCATCAGTATCAAAAGAAGATGGCCATACCTTTGTTGCGACTTTAAAGTCTTCTCTTTTAAGACCTGCCTGGTTTAGATATTTTCCTAAAATCTTTTCATTTTCGTAATATTTGGCTGTATCAAAATACCTATAACCCTTATCTACCGCCTCTCCTATAGCAACTTCCATATCACTTTCTTCTGTGATCTTATAGGTCCCAAATCCTAGGGCAGGGACTTTTATACCATTATTTAACTTAAAATATTTCATAATACCTCTTTAAGATTTCATTTTTTTATAGATTTTCTTAGCTTCATCTTGCTCTTCTTCTACAATCTTTATCGATGCCCTATCAATTGTCCTATTTGTTACAGATAAGATAGTGAAGACACATCCACAAACTTTTACCCTCAATTGGTCTTTATTATTATCTTCTGGAATAAACTCAAGGTTTTCAATAATAAGGCCAGATATTGTCTCGTGATTATTAGAAAATAAAAATGTGCCTATCTCACTATTTACATCATCAATATCCATAGATCCTTCAACAATGTATTCCTTATCAGATATTTTCTTAATTAGAGTCTCAGCTCTATCATACTCATCCTCTATTTCTCCAACAATTTCTTCAACAATATCCTCCATGGTCACCATGCCTGATAAACCACCATATTCATCAATTAGAATTGCCATATAATTTTGCATCTCCTGAAACTCCTTAAGCAAGATATCTATCTTTTTAGTTTCAGGTACAAAATATGCTTCTTTGATACAATTATCAAGGTTTATAAATTTATAATCATTAGCAGCATATTCTTTAAACAAATCCTTCACATTGACAACACCTAGAATTTTATCTTGATTTTCCCTAAAAACTGGAATCCTTGAATAACCTTGATTAAGAATCTCATCAATTTTTGATTCGTCAAATTCATCATAGTCTATCATATAAATAGATGTTCTAGGAGTCATTATTTCCTCAGCCAGCGTGTCATCAAACTCCATAATATTGACTATCATCTCTTCACCGCTAGTATTTATAACTCCTTGTTGACTAGATACTCTAATATAACTTTTTAGTTCTTCTTCAGATATTTTTTCTTCAACTTCTTCAGAATAATTTCCTGTAAGCTTTAAAACTCCTACAGTTGATAAAGACAAAAGTTTGACAAATGGATTAAATATCTTAGAGCTAAAGTCTATAACCTTGGCTGATGAAAGAGCCACCTTCTCCGAATTGCCAAGTGCAATTCTCTTTGGCAAGAGTTCACCAAAAACAAGTGTGATATAAGATAATATTATAGTAATAAGAATAAAGGATATGGTATCCCCGTACGGTATACTATATTTTGCAAGAAACTCCCCTATTGGCTTAGAAAAGCTAGTTGCAGCAGATCCAGATGAGAAAAATCCTGCAAGGGTAATAGCAACCTGTATAGTTGATAAAAACCTCGTTTGATCTTTAGATACATCCAAAAGTATCTCCGCTCTCTTATCACCATTTTCACTTAATTCCTTAATTTTATTTGAATTTGCCGATACCATCGCCATTTCAGCCGATGCAAAAAAAGCATTAACAGCTGTAAGTGCTACTATAAGTAAGATATTCGGCCATAAACTGCCGTCTTCCATTTTTCCTCCTAAAGTAATTGTTTACTATTATTTATACCCTATTTTGATAAATATGTTATAATAATCTTATGAAAACAGCATTAATAACTGGCTCTTCTAGGGGAATCGGGGCGGCTATCGCTAGGAGACTTGCCAAATCTTATAAAATCGTAATAAATTATAATAAATCAAAGGAGCCTGCCCTCGCTCTTTTAGAAGAATTAAGACAAATTAATCCAAATGTGATCGCAGTTAAGGCCGAACTTTCCAAAGAAGCGGAGGTTGACTATCTATTTAAAACTGCTGAAGCTAATTTTGGCCATGTTGATATTTTGGTAAACAATGCCGGTCGTTCCTATCTAGGCCTTATTCAAGATATGGACTTTGAAAAATGGCAGGAAATTATAAATACTAATCTAAACTCAGTTTTCCTTGCCACAAAAAGGGCCCTTGAGCCAATGATAAGTCAAAAATCTGGTGTAATTATAAATATTTCTTCAATTTGGGGAAAGGAGGGCGCAGCTTTAGAAGCGGCCTATTCTGCAAGTAAGGGTGCTGTTAACGCCTTTACCAAGGCCCTATCAAAAGAACTTGCTCCATCAAATATCAGGGTAAATGCCATAGCTCCTGGAGTTGTCCTTACAGATATGATGAAAAATAATTATAGCGAAAGGGAGCTTGATCTCATAAGAGAAGACATCGGATTGGGCCGCTTTGCAGATCCAAAAGAAATAGCCAACTTAGTTTCTTTTTTAATCTCAGATGAGGCTTCTTATATAACAGGGTCAATAATAGATATTAATGGCGGATTTCATTAGATTTCCACAGAAAAACCCCTCCATCCGTATTCCGGATTTTGGGGTTCAGGTCGTTCCGATTTTTGGGGTTTTATTCATAGAATGGCTTGTTTTTAGTTTTTTTATGTTTAATTAAGCATAGCTTAGTTTAAATTTTCTTTGATTAGACTATATAAAGTCGTATCTTTTTTGCCCTTGGGATTAAATTCTTCTTGCCAATTTTCAGCCTCGATTGCGTCTAGATACTCACACAAAAGCGCTCCAGATTCATAGACTATCCTATCTCCAATAATACTTTGATCTACCGCACCCTTTTTTATAGTTGGGACAATTTCCTTAAAATCAACATCCTTAGTATTATCAAAGTATAATATCCCATAGTCATAGTCTAGTATTTTGCTTGCCTTTATAGAGACATAATTTGCGGCCCCTTCCATTGTTTCTTCAAAAATCTCCGCTCTAATCTTCTCTTCATCTGTCTTTTCAAATCTTTCGTCCATGACTTTTAAATAATCTGAAATTCTCTGAAATTATACCAGTAAATAAGAGACTTGCTGACTTTTTTTCCCAAAGCTTCTTCTATAGCTTCCTTGTAGATAGCAAGCTGGGTATCGTAAGCATTTTCTCTTTTTATCCTGTCAGTCTTAAAGTCTAACAGAATTATTTCATCTTCCTTTTCAAAAATCAGGTCAATCTGTCCGTTTACATAGTAACCGTCATAGGTCATTAGGAAGGATTCTTCGCTTCTTTTTGGGAGATTTTCTGAAATCAATTCTTTTATTAAAGGGTACTCATAAAAATATAAAAATTTGTCAATTTCAATTATGCTTTTTATACCCTCATCAATAATTTTTTTATCTATCAAGCTAGCAATTTCTTTTTCAAGGTCTATTTTTGTGTAGCCTTTCATAGGAATTTTTTGGAAAACTTTGTGAATAAGGCTTCCCTTTTCTGTTGGGCTGTAGGTTTTTTCTTTTTCTAAAAAGCTCGGTTTCTTAAAGGAAATGTTACGAGAAAGGCCTTCTACATCAAAGGTTTCATAGCCTTCACTTTCTGCATTAAAGTCCTTAGCAAGCTCTGTTACAGATTTTTTAAGGCTCTTTCCTATATCATCTTTTCCTTGATAAGAAAATTCTAGGTGGTTTTTTATTTCTTCGTATATTTCTGGATTACTTTCTTCATTTAATAAATCCACTAAACTTTCATCTTGCCTTGTCTCTAGTTCTTGTATTTCTTCTATAAAATCAAAACTTATTCTCTTATCAAAGTCGGATTCTTTTTTTATTCCTGTGAAAAATTCACTGGTGATATTGTCAAATGATAGGGCAGCTATGATCCATTCTAGGTGAGAATTTAAAGACAAATAGTTTTCATTTTTATAAACTTTTTCAAAAAGAGACGACTCTTTATCAAAATTTCCAGTGATATACAGCCTTTCTTCGGCTCTTGTTAGTGCCACATAGAGGATTCTCATTTCTTCTTTTTTATCATCTTCTCTAGATTTTTCTATGATTAGCTTCCTATTTACATTTGGAATTTTTATCTTTTTTTCATAATCAGCTACATTTATTCCAATGCCTATTTTTTCATCAAAAATTATCGGGGCAACTTGTTTGTTAAATCCCTTATCAGATCCAGCTAAAATAACAATTTTAAATTCTAACCCCTTGGATTTATGAACGGTCATTATCCTTACCAAATCCTCGCCCTCAGCTAGGTCACGAGTTGGATTTATAGAATCCGACCTAGTTTGAAGAAGATTATTAAAAAAGCTAACAAAACCATATAAGCCATTATCATTTTCCCTATCAAAATCAGCCATCAACTCAATTACAGAGTCGATATTATTTATTCTATCTTCAGCTAAATCTCTTGCTAGAAGAAAATCATATAGACCAGATTTTTCAAAAAGATAATTAGCAAAATCATAAAGGTTTAATATAGCAAGTTTATCCTTTAAATCCTCTATCATATCCTTAAATTTTCTTATTTTTTCACCCAGTTCGTCGTCTTTATCATATTTCTCAAAGGCTTCATAAAATTTATAGGAATCGGACGACAGTTTTATCTTTGCCAAATCATCCTCATCTATATCAAAAATCACCGACCTTAAAACCGACATCAAGACTATATCATCGTTGGGATTTGTAAGATACTTTAATAAATTTATGAAAAATCCAACTTCACTTGCCTGGGTTGAAACCTTGGATATATCATTAAAATATGGAATTTCAGCCTTTTTGAAGGCTTCTTCATACTTGTAAGACTCTGTTCCGTTTCTTAAAAGAATCGCTATATCCCTATACTCGTAGCCTTCATAAATTAATTCTTTTATTAACTTTGTAAGATAAATTTCCTCCTTAATAGGCTTGTCTAAGATTTTTACCCCTACTCTTGCAGAATCTTTAAGGTCATTTTCATCCTTGCCATAGTTTAATCTGTGTCCACCATTTTTATAGTCAATATCAGACATTTCCGCAGTCATTAGCCTATCAAAAATATAGTTATTAAAATCCAGAATTAATTTATCGGTCCTAAAGTTTTCATTAAGGTTTATCCTCATTGAATCTTTGTCTTTTTCGTAGCTTTCAAGTTTATCTATAAATAAATCTGGTCTTGCCCTTCTAAAACCGTAAATTGACTGCTTAACATCACCTACAAAAAATAAGTTTGTCTCGCCTTTAAGTTTTTCTACGATATAGTTTTGGATTTCGTTTGAGTCTTGATACTCATCAAAGAAAATATATTTATATTTGCTCCTTAATTTTTCTCTCGCAGTAGGATTATCGAGAAGCTTTATAAATTCATGCTCCAAATCATTAAAATCTAGATAATCTTTGCTGGTTTTTTTCTTATCAAATGTCTCTATAAAATCTTTTGTAAGTTTGTAAATCTCATTAAAAAGCTGTCTTTCGCAAGTATTTATAAAGTTGGTTGCCTTGCTATCAGTATTTGTTACCAAACTTTCAATATCCTTAACAAGAGCCTTATAGTCATCTCTATTTGAATTTATTTCAGCCACCAGGTCTTCATCAGCAATTTCAGTCTTTATTTTTTTTGAAAAAGTAACATATTTTTTATTTCCCAAGGCATTAAGAAATTTATCCCAAGAATTAATACTATTACGAATTTCAGCTAACATTTCATAATCGCTTGCAATTAAGTTTACCGCAGAAGCCGGAAGGGATGGATTTAATCTCACGCCAAGATTTTCTACAGATTTTAAAACTTGATCCATCTTATAAGAAATAAAGTCTTTGAAATAATCCAAACTTTCTCCCCTATCTCTGCTAGATTTTAGCCAATTAAGACCATCAATCATCCCTACTATTTTTTTATAAGTTAGAAGAATTATTTCTTTGGCATTATAATCTGACCTCTCAGAGGAAAAGTTTTGCAAAAAATATACAAAACCTTCGTTCATTTTCTCATATTCTTTGTCAAAAACTTCATCAATAGCTTCTGCCATGAAGATTTTGCCTGTGGAATCTGGCATCACCTTGAAATTCGGACTTAGATTATCCAGATAATAAAAATTTTCCCTTAGCATATCAGAACAAAAAGAGTGAAGAGTCTTGATTTGTGCAAGTTTTAGGAGCTTAAATTGTCTTTTTATGAAGGCTGGGTCAAAATCAGCGGCTCTTTTTTCAAGATTTTCTCTGATTTTATCTTTCATATCTTGGGCACTTTTGTTGGTAAAGGTCACTATGATCATCTTATCAATGTCAATTCCTTCCTCTATCATTATTGATATCATCCTATTTACAAGAACCATAGTCTTTCCAGAGCCTGCTGCTGCAGATACTATTATATTTTTATCCCTTTCAAAAATAGCACTTTTTTGGCCATGGGTTAGCTTAAGTTCACTCATCTTTAGCCTCCAAATCTTTTATGGTGAGATTTTTGTCCATATCCCTAAACCTAAAGGTGTCAATAATCTTGTCAAACTTACATATACCCTTGTAATCGCAATAGGTACAGGCAGAGTAATTCTTATCTTCCCTCAAAGGTTTCAGATTGATTTTTCCATCCTTTATATCTTTTATTAAATCTTTGACCATGTTTTTTATAAAATCACTCAATTTTTTGAAGTCTTCATCATCTATCTTATAATTACGTCTTGCCCTTACAATACTTGATTTCTTGCCATTTGAATCTCTATCCATGAGACTTAATGCCTTGCCGTCCTTATCAAGAAGTATTCCATCTAGAGCGAATTTTTTATCCAGATTTGCTAAAAGTTTCTTTTCATCAGAAATAGACCCATCAAAATTTTCTATCTCATCTTTTAACGAAATATAAAAGGCACCGATTGGTTCAAGATTTTTTTCATCATCATTTACCGCTATCATATAGATAATTAATTGCAAATCCTTGCCATTTAGGATACTGGCTAGGTTAAAAGTCTTTGATCCAGTTTTATAATCAATTACCCTTACAAGGTTACCTGCCATATCAATCCTATCAATTCTACCTCTGAGGTAATTTTCATCATCTACAAATACAGGTTCAAAAAATCCTCCCTTATCAAAGGCCTCTTCAAAATACTCAAGCTTAAAATCGCCCTTGTTTAGCTGGTCTACAATCTGTCTAGTATTTCTCTTTGCTGCTTTATTGATATTATTTAGGATGTACTTATTTTTTGGACTATCCTTTCTAAGCTGGTCGAGATTTTCTTCGATTCCTTCTTCAAATTTATCATCTAAAAGCTTATCAATTTCCTCGAAATCAACTTCTTCTAAATCCATGTCTTTTATAATTTCTGACAAATCTTCAAAGGACTTATGGACGATGTTACCTATATCTAGAAGATCTACATCAAATTCTTTTTCAACATCTGGTCTTAGTCCATAATCTATAAAGTGTTTATAAGGACAGGCAGAATAAGTCTCAATTTCTGATACTGAATAGGCGTGCTTTTTATACAAAACTTCCCTGATTTCAGGAGCAAGCGGTCTTTTATCATTATTATAAAATAAACCTTTTATGATTTTGTCGTATATTTGTTTATTTTCCCTGTCTTTAAAATTATCTTTTAAATATTTCACAAAGGCTAGCGCAATTTCCTTATCTATTTCATCTAGTCTCTGTCTATTTGAAACTTTGTTTAATACGTCAAGAGTGTATTTTTTAAGGCTTTCCTTAGCATAAAAGGCATCTTTTGCCTCTAACTTTACCAGACTATTTGTCTTTAGTTTCGGAAAAATCCTCTTTACATCACGTATAACAACACTTTCGCTTAAATCTTTACCTTCTTTATCAGATAAAGCAAAGGATAATATCAATTTATCACTATTAGAGATAATTTTATAGAGGTTTAAAAGTTCCGCCCTGTCCCTGTTTTTGGAGTAAAGTTTTAAATCTATTTGTGCATTTTCAATCTCTTCGGCTTCATCCGGACTGATTATATAATCTTTAATATCGTAAGAAGGGAAAAAACTATCATTTACTCCCATTAATATATTTATTTTTCTATTACTCACCCTATCACGAAGGAAATCTGTCACTATCAAATGATCTTTTGATGGCGGAATCAAGCCTATTTGAATATCATTTGCTACTGACTCAATTAATGTATAGACTCTTTGAAGAGAGAGATATCTATCGCCCATTATTAAAACCAGCTGGTCTAAAATCGCCACAAATTCATCCCAAATTTGTTCATTTTCCTTATAATCATCAAGGGCAGCATTTTCCAAAAGCTTGGTCTGAAAACTATTTATTCCTTCTTTAATATCAGAATTAGAAATCATATTGAAAATATTTGTAGCAAGATCTCTAATTGTTTGATTTTTTTTATCAAAACCTCTTATTAAATTTAGAATCTTTGCCCTAATTTTTCCAACAATCTCATATTCCTCACGTTTTTTGGCAATTTTTATTTCTTTTTTGGGATCATCTGCAAGATTTTTTTCGAAAAAATTCTCATCCATTGCAAAATATTTGTCATTTTCAAACATAGCTCCCTTGATTTTCCTATAGGTTAGGAAATTAATCAAAGTATTTGCTTCACCTTCTGAAATGCCAATTAATTTTGAATTTAAAATGTAAAATAAATCTTCCGTCCTAAAATTATTTACCCTTAGCCTTATAAGAGCCAAAAAAGTCTTAACAATATGGTTATCTGCCATCTTTCTTCTCTTATCTAGAAAGATTGGGATTTCATACCTATTGAAGGTTTTTATAAGTTCATTTTCATATTGTTTAACTTCTGTAAGATAAATCGCTATATCGTTGTAGCGGATATTTTCATTTGTCTTTATGATTTTATTTATGAGAAGAGCCAGGTTTTCAACTTCAGATTTTGTTGAGACCGACTCGTAAAGACTGATATTAGTAGGTTTATTTTCATAAATTTCTGGATTATATTTTTCAAAATTATCCCTCAGATGGTCAAGGTCATTTTCATTAATATTTGTATCAAGTTTTATAATTTCTGTCCTAAAATTATCCCTTAGGATGTTAAAAGTCCTAGCAGGACTGTCAAATATTTCTGGCCTTATCATCGGATTTACGATGAATTTCGGGTCGATATTTAAACTAATATTTATATCCAGACCTTTTTCGTAAAGAGCATAAATTAAATCAATTTTCCTTTCCTCAAAAAAATCAAACTTATCAATAAATATTTCATATTTGTCTAAGAAATCAGTTTTTTCAATATTTTCCGCAAGGTAGGTTAGGATGTCTTCCTTGTCCAGATATTTTCCTTCAATTTCTTTCTGATAAGTGTCAAGGATTAGTTTTATTTCTTTAAATTTCATTTTTGAAATCTCAGAAACATCACTTTCAGCAATTTTTTCAAAAAAATCTTCGTCAAAATTATTGTCCTTAAAATCTGAAATTAAAGAAACTATAGAATTGATAAAGTCAATATTTTGGTAAGAGTTTTCAAAAAGTTCTAAATCATTTTTTAAATCTTGGAGGATATTTGTTATCAAAAGGACCTTGCCTTCTTTGTTTAAAAACTCCAGCTTCTCGCCCTCAAAATTATCCATAAAAAAACTTGCAAAAGATGAAAATGACAATACTTTAGCATCCATCACAGCCTTGTATTTGATAGAAGATAGAAAGTCGATATCGGTTTCCAAGGTGTATTGTTCTGGAACTATAAGAATTGATTTTTTGCCGTTATCTAGTCTTTCTTCGATTTTTTTATAAAGGTAAAGGCTGGATTTTTCTTCTCTTTCTGAAATTATTATTTTAATCATCTACAATCTCCAAACTTGACCCACAGCTTGGGTCGTAAGTAATCAAAATCTTTGCTTCAATCGCATCTTTTAACTCATCCACATGGGAAATAAGCCCGATAAACCTATCTTCTTTTGAAAGTTTTTCCAAGGTTTCAATGGCATTTGCCAAAAATTCTTTTGACAAGGTTCCAAAACCTTCATCTATAAAAAGGGTATCTATTCTTATTCCGCCATTTTCTGCACCAATCTCATCAGAAAGACCGAGAGCTAGGGACAAACTTGCGAGGAAATTTTCCCCACCAGATAATGTTGAGGCCGGTCTTTTTTTACCAGTATTTGAGTCTAAAATCTCTATATCAAGCCCCATCTTTGACCTCGCATCAGTCGCCTCAGTTTTTCTAACCATTGAAAATTGGCCATCTGTCATTTGGTTAAATCTTATATTGGCAAAATTTAAGACCCTATCAAAATAAATAGAAAGTATAAAAGTCTCAAAATCAAGCCTTTCAATGCCCTTTACACCGCCTGTCACACCGTTTGCAAGATCTGATAAGTTTGATACGATATAAGCTGTTTTTGATAATGTTTTATAATCTTCATAAATTTTTTCAATTTTTTCTAAATCTTTTTTTATAAGGCTAAGCCTTGTTAGCACTAAAGTTTTTTCTTTATCAAGGATTTTAATATCTTGAGATACTTCTTCTAATTTTTCTTTTAAGTAATCTAAATTTAGAGGCTTTTGATCTTTGTAATATAAGAGATTTTCCCTAATTGTCTTTTCTTTCTCCAAATTTTTGAAGTATTCTTCTACGATTTCTTGTTTTGTTTTTAGCACGCTTTCCTTTGCAAGGTAATTTTTATAGACTTCCTTGCTTTCAAATTTATTAAAAAGTTTTTCCTCAAAATCTTTGTGATAAATTCCTATATCATAATCTGTTTTAGAAATATTATCTAAAAGTGCTGCCAATTTTGACTTATTATTGGCTACTTCAACTACTAAATCTTGGTAGACTTTCTGTCTATCTATGATATAGGATTCTAAACTTGAGATTTTTTCTTCAAGGTCTTTTTTCTGAGTTAACAATAAATTTCTATCAACTCCCGTCATGGCCTTATTTAGGGAAAGAAATTTAATTTTTAGCTCTTCTGAATTTCTTTGCTTATCCAAAATCTCACCTATAGATTTATCTCTAGTTTCTTTTTCTTTTTTTAGAATCAAACCTTGGTTTTTTATTTCACTTAGTGATTTAGACAGAAGTTTAATTCGTTCCTCATTTTTATGATAAAGATCACTATAAGATTCTAAAGCATCTTTGTTGTCAAAAATTATTTTTTCAATTTCTACCAGTTTATAATCTGAACTTATATTTTTTATGTTATTCTCATAAATTGCCTTAGTTTTTTCGAGATTTATCGTAATTGTTGCAAGGTCTTGGTTAATTTTTTCTATATCTAAATTTATTACTGGAAGTTTTTCTCTTTTTCCTTCGTGGATTTTGCCGCAAACAGGACAAACTCCTTCTGTATTTAGCCTATCAATTAATATATTTATTTCAAAATTATCCTTAAAGCTGTCAGCTTTTTCTAATAAAGTTTGAGTTTTGTCATAATTTGTTGATAATTTTGCTAGAATTTCTTCATAGCCTTTGTTTTCCTTAAGTTTCTTGTAATCTTGACCTAGCTTATCAAGCCTATTATTTATATTTGAAATCTTCTCTCTTAGATTAAAATCCTCATCTTTGGCCTTGTTTAAATCTTTATTGGTTTTATCGAAATTCTCCCTGAGATTTTCTAATTTCTTCTCATCTTCTTTTACCGAATTTTGTAGTTTCTCTAAGTCTTTATCCAAATTCTTGATCTCTTCGTAGGATTTTTTCACTAGAAGAAATTCTTCAAAATCTGCTATTTCCTTTGTTTTTTGAGAATGAGATATTTTTAATTTATCAAGTTTATCCTTGTAGAAAGGGAGGCTTTCTATTTCCTTTTCTATTTCTTTTAAGCTCTTATCTTTTTCTTCTAATAATTTTTCGTAAGCTTCCTTTTTTTCCTTGAAGTTTTCTAAATCTACTTTAGATTTTTCTAGCCTTTCTTCGTAAATTTTTATGGAAAGTGCGTAGGAAATCAAATCTAAATCCGCCTTAATATTTTTATTTTTGTCAAAATCAATAAGGAGATTTTTATAAGATTCATCTGCCTTTTTGAATTTTTCAATATTTTCGTTTAAGGTTTTAGCTTTTTCCAAATCTGTTATTAGTGATTTTTCGTTTTCTTCTAATTTCCCAAGATCTTCTAAAATATTTTCTATAAGCAAATCTTGATCATTTTTAGTACTAGCTATTATTTTTATAATATTTTCAAAATCTCTACTTAAAATAAGGTCTTCACTTATTTTTTCCTTCAAAATTTCATTATAAGTAAGGACATTTTCTAAATCCTTATCAACCTGGCTAAATTTTTTTTTATTTGATAAAGCTCTCATTTTTAGCTCGTTTTGGATGGCTCTTAGGGCATCAGTTTTAAATATATCTGATAAAAGTGCGGCTTTTTCGTCAGATTTTGAAATCAAAAACTTTTGAAATTGACCTTGGGCTAAAAGCATGACTTTAGAAAACTGGCTTTTGTCAAGACCAACTATTTCCCTTATTTTATCCTCAGCATCCTTAACCTTATCAGCAAGGAGGATTTTCCCCTCTGTAATATCATAAAGTTCAACTCTGTGGCTGATGTTTTTAGGTGATTTTATCTCAACAGCTCTCTGACTAGGAACTCTAATTATCTTATATATTTTTTCTGCCAAAGAAAACTCCAAATCGACATAGGTAAAATGATCCTCTTCAGATAAATAATCGCTCCTTAAATCCTCCATTCCAATCTCTCTAGGCACTTCTCCATAAAGAGCAAAGGCTATCGCATCAAAAATTGTTGTTTTTCCAGAACCTGTAGGACCTGATATCAGAAATATTTTCTTGTCAAAAAGTCTGGTAAAGTCGATTAGTTCTTCGTCCTTGTAGGTTAAAAAACCTCTTAATTTAACCTTTCTAACCCTCATTTATAGCCCCTATCACGTCTTCTAGGACGTTTATTTCCTCATTTGTTAGCTTTCGATTGTCCTTATATTCTATAAAATCTTCAAAAAGTTCTATAGTTGATTTATTTTCTATATTGATATTAATTTCACTATTTTCCATAGCAAAAACTGACCTAGATGCGTAATTTATAAGGACTGCATTTGGAAATTTTTTCTTAAATTTTGCCATAGCATTTTCTATTGCGGCCTTATCCTCTAGGATAAATTTGATATAAGAATCACTTACTGGATCACTAATTAAATCATCAAAAAAACCAGTCCTAACTTCAAATTCCTTTAGTAATTTGATTGGAATTTTCTCTATATCAAGCGAATTTTTTCCCAAATCTACTATGGTCACACTCTTATTTACATCTTTTTTATCAAAAGAATATGGCATGAAAGTGCCAGAATATCTTATCTTTGGATCTAAAACATAGTGGGCGGAATGGAGATGGCCAAGAGCAACATAATCAAAATTCATAAAAAGACTTGCATCACAAAAATCTGACCCACCTATAGTTAGAGGTTTTTGCCCTTCATTGTATTCTTTTTCCAAACTTTCTGATAGCTCTGTCGCATAGCAATGAGTGATTAGGACATTTCTATCCTTGTAGCTATAGTTTTCTAAAGCTTTTTTATACAAATCTGTAAAATCTGATACATCTTCACCAAAAAGAATCCTCCCCTTGGCAAGAGACATAAAAGGCAAAAGGAAAAAGTGAATCGGTCCATTTTCGTCTTCTAATGTTACGACATCCTCTGTATATTCACCAGCTAGATAATACCTATTAGTCTTATAAAATCTCTTATTTATATCAAGACGTTTGGCAGAATCGTGGTTGCCAGATATTGCTAGAACGGGAATTTTTATCTCGAAAATTATTTTTTCTATAAAATAATTATATAAATCAAGAGCCTCGCTACTTGCCACAGATGTGTCAAAAATATCTCCTGCTATCATTACTGCCTCGATTTTCTTAACTTTGATAATATCTAAAATCTGATCTAAGACATATTTTTGATCTTCCAGAAAGGAAAAATTTCCCAAAGATTTTCCAATATGCAGGTCAGATAGGTGAAGAAGTTTCATTATTTTTCCCCATTTCTAACAAATGTAAGACACTTGTCGGTTGAATTATATGGATCATAGGTATAACCATTGATATCTAGCTTTTTTATCTCGTCAATATCGGTAATTTCCCTTGTGATAATTTCCCTAAGCATGGCTCCCCTTGCCTGCTTCATGTAGGCTACAACAGATTTTAGTTTCCCATCTCGAACTTCCTTAAAATCTATTGTGATAAACTTATCAGTCTTTTTTAAAAATGGTCTGATGGTCTTTGAATATTCCTTGCTTGCAAGATTTATAACAAGGTCATTATCCTCGTAAAGTTTTTTATAAAGGTCATCTTTCCAAAAATCATACAAATCATACCTAGTATTGTCAAAATAAAGTCTATAATCCCTTATCCCTGTCATTGGTTTTACTAGTCCATAGAGGGCTGAGATTATAAATACATGGTCATTTAAGTAATCTAAATCCTCAAAATCTCCCATCTTAAACTGTTTAAAAACCAAACCATCATAAGAAAAAAGTGCTGGATTTGAGAGGTCTCTAAAGTCAAACTCTTGGTAATCGTAATAGGCTTTTTCCGTAAGCTTATCGTTAGTCATATTTAAATTTCCCATTTCATTCATGGAAAGTTTCTTGATTTTATCAACCAAAATCTTTGTCTTTTCTGGAAAAAGTAATTTTTCTGTATCTATATTTTCAAAATGTTTAAAACTCTTTGCTGGTGAAATAATAATCTTCATAAAAATCCTTTCTTTATATAGTAATATTATAACATACTAATAAAAAATTACCTTAACAAGCATCTAAAATTAATTAAATATATAAGAAATCGTTACTATTTAGGGAGTTATTAAATATCTCATCTTAAATCCATAAAAATAGCCATCTAAATTGATTCGGAATTATCGTTTGACTTTATAAGAAAACGTTGTATAATATAAATGCCAAGTAGTTTTAAAAATGAGGAGTTTATTATGAAAAGAACATTTGCATTAATAATGTCACTAATAATGTTCATCTCTTCTCTACCTATTAGTTCGGTCTCTCAAGCTAATGAAGAAGACTTGGATATGAATAATAAAGTCGTAACTGAATTAATTGAGGAAAATAAAATTCTAAAAATTGAATCCAATGGTCAAAGTCACTATTTATTTAATAAAAGTAAAATGACCAAAGAAGATTATAAAACCCTAAGTACAGCTGGTGCTATAGCAATATTTGTTTTAGGAGTATTGGTAGGCTACCTCGTTGACGGTGTAATCATTTATTTAACAGGTAAATCCGCTGGCGAATGGACTGCAGATGCCTTAAGATGGGCTACTTCTACAGCTAAGACAATATACTGTAACTTAAAAAAAGTTCTATATGGTAAGACAGCTAGTGGATGTATCATTTATGGTCCTAACGACAGAGAAGTATGTCCATATTTTATACGATTGGAGCAATAAATGAAAGAAGAAAATAAGATGAATAAAATCATTATTTTTATTCTAGGAATAATAGTAGGATTTGTGATTTTTGAACTAAAAAGAAGGTTTTTAGCTTAAATTAGTAAACTACTTGGTCTTAAAAGAAACGAGCAGATTTATTTTGTTAATCTGCTCGTTTTTATATTTTATATCTTTATCAAATCTTTTTCTTTAGCTTATCGCTTATTAATTTTATTAGGCCTGTAATCATTAGGGAGATTATAGCTATTACTACTATCGCTCCACCAGGTTTTATGCCATAGTAGAAAGATAACGTGATTCCTAAAACCATAAAAATTACAGAAAATATTAGGGAGAGTAGGTAAGTTTTTTTATAGGAATCGCTAATTAATAAGGCAGTGGCGACAGGAATTACCATTAAAGATGTTATCATAAGGGCGCCTACGATTTTAGCTGAAATTGCAATAGTAATCGCTGTTAAAAAAGTAAATACAGAGTTAACCATCCTTACCTTAACTCCAGCGAGCCTTGCCATTATCGGATTTATAGATATAAATAAAAGGGCATTGTAAAAGTAAAGTGACATCAATACGACAAGGGCAAATATTATCCCTACTAAAATCAAGTCATCACTTGATACTGTTGTAATTGAGCCAAAAAGATAGGACTCAAAACTCTTGCCTCCCTTGGCAAAATCTGATAAAATCGCCGCAAGTCCTATACCAAAACTCATGATGATGGCTGTCGCCATATCGCCAAAGTCCTTGAATTTTTTCCTAATTATATCAATAGCAAAAGCTCCAAACACACAGAAAACGAGCGAAGTCCACATAGGATTTATGGAAAAAATTAGTCCCATGGCAATCCCTGCAAGTGATGAGTGAGAAAGAGCGTCTCCTATCATGGAAGTTTTTCTATTTATCATAACAAGTCCAATCATGGGAATAATTATTGCAAGCATCACGCCAACAACAAGGGCTCTTCTCATAAAGTCATAACTTAGCATATAACACCGTCCTTTAACTTAAATACCTTGTCGACGTAGTCTCCCAAAATTTCCATTTCGTGGGTTATCATCAAAATCGAAATATTGTGGTGGGTGTTTAGGTGGACTAGTAAATCAAGAAAGTTTTCCTTGGATTTCTGGTCAATGCCGACAGTAGGTTCATCAAGGATTAAAATATCGGGATTATTTACCAAAGCTCTTGCAATCATCACTCTTTGTGCCTGACCGCCAGATAGTTTATTAAAGGGTCTATCTATGAGATTTTTTATCTTTAGGGTCGCAAAGGTATCTTCAACCTTTGACTTTGATTTTTTACTGATAGTATTAAAGATAGAAAATTCCTTATAAAGGTTAAGTCCAACATATTCCCTGGCTGATACTGGAAAGGCCACCTTGATGGCTTCATTTACCTGGGGTACGTAGCCAATTTTTTCAAAATTTTTAAAGTCTTCCATATCTATACCAAAAACTTTGATGTTTCCCCTATCTTTTTTTAACTCGCCTAGGATAAGCTTGATTAGGGTGGACTTGCCTGAGCCGTTTTCCCCAGAGATTATGGCAAAGTCTCCCTCATCAAGGCTTAGGTTTATATCTTTTAATATTAAATTTTCATTATAGCCAAACCTTAGGTTTTTTATTTCTATTTGCTTCATATATATATTATGCTAGCGACTTGTATATATTTTCAAGGTTTTCCTTAATTATTTCCTGGATGGTTACTTCTTTATCTATCTCATCTTGACTTGCAAATTCCATAGTTGATAAAGCCGCTGTGTCTGCTCCGATTTCGCCTGCTATAGTTTTGGCTGCCTTATCTGACCCACCTTTTTCATAGAAAACTGTCCTAATCTTATCAGCCTTGGCAAGATCTGTTACTTCTTTCATGACCTTGGCATCTGGGTCGGCTGTTGATGTTAGGCTTGCTAAAGGAATTTGTTCTAGATTAAAATCTCTTGCTACATAGCCAAAGGCTTCGTGAGGAACTATAAATTTATTATTAGTAACTTGGTTAAATTTGTCCTTATATTCATTTATAATTTCATCAAATTCTTTAGCTATTTTTTCATAATTTTTCTGGTAATAATCTTTGTTCGCTGGGTCTATTTCTGATAATTTATCAGCTATTACCTTCGCTTGGGCCTTAGCATTTACAGGTGAAAGCCAAGTGTGGGGGTCAAATTCTCCGTGGTGGTGATGGTGATGTTCACCTTCCTCATGGTCGTGATCATGGTCGTGGTCTTCAGCATCTTCGTGGTCGTGGTCGTGATCTTCGGCATCTTCGTGGTCGTGGTCTGCCTTTATTAAATTAAGGCTCTCACTAGTGTCAACCATTGAGATATCAATAGTTTCATTTACGTCATCCTTCCAATCTTCCATTCCGGCTCCATTCATAAAAATCAATTGAGATTCGCTAAGTTCTGCGATTTCCTTGGCAGACGGTTCGAAATCATGGCTTTCTGTAGTGAGTGAATTAAAAGATTTTACTTCAAACTTATCTCCTGCTATTTGCTTGGTTAAATTATAGATTGGATAAAATGAAGCATAAATAACTTTTGATTCATCTTTCTTTTCTGTCTTTGCTTCTTTAACTTCTTCATTTTCTTCTTGCTTTACTTCTTCTTTTACATTATTATTTGTATTTTCTAAAGCTTCTTTCCCGCAGCCAGTTACTGCAAGACTAAGAGCTAGGCCTATAAATAAATTTTTCTTTTTCATAAATTCTCCTTTTGCAAATGATTTGCATTAGATATTATATAGGTGTTTTTATCTCTGTCAAATAAAAGTATAGTATTTTTTAAGGAGATACTATGAAATTAAATGACCTATTAAAGAATAAAAACTTAAGAATAACCAAACAACGTAGGCTGATTTTAGATTATATTGACAAAAAAAATGAACCAGTTTCTGGCCAAGAAATCTACGATGACCTCCAAAAAGAAATGGCCATCGACCTTTCTACTGTTTACCGCAATTTAAATATCCTAGAAGAAAACGACCTGCTTCTGAAAACTGCTGATATTGACGGGATTTCCTATTACCAGATAAACAAGGATGACCACAAGCATTTTATAACTTGCAGCCGTTGCCACAAGAAATTTCTTATAAAATCTTGTCCAGTCCATGATCTAGAAAAAGAAGTAATGGCCGAAACTGGCTTTATAATAAACGGCCACAATTTTGAGTTTTATGGGATATGTCCAGATTGCCAAAAAGAGATGAAAAATGCTTAGGATAATTTTTGCAATTTTACTTGCCCTTAGCCTAACTGCTTGTGATGATATTCCTAATGAAAACAAGGAAAATAAAGCCGAAAATAGTCAAAATAACGAAAGTTATGAAAAAGCTAAAGTCCTCTACGCCCATGATGGAGATACGATTTGGGTTAAGATAGATGGCAAGAAAGAAAAAGTTAGATTTGTCGGAGTAAATACTCCAGAAATTGCTAAAGATGGTAATCCTGCCGAATTTATGGCAGAAGAAGCTAAAGATTTCACTGAAGAGATTTTAAAAGATAAGGAAATTTACCTAGAAAGAGATATTTCTGACAGAGATAAATACGATAGACTATTAAGATATGTTTGGCTTGAGAAACCTCTATCAAATCCAGAACTTTCTGATATAGAAAATAAAACCTTAAACGGAATATTAGTCAAAGAAGGCTATGCCTATGCAAACTATTATAAGCCAGATATCAAATACCATAATTTTCTAAAAGATCTGGAAAAATCCGCCCAGGATAAGAATCTTGGAATCTGGTCAGATGAGAAAAATCAGTCAAATACTAATAAAAACACAGAAAATAAAATAAATACCCAAAATAAACTCATAAAGGGCAACAAAAATTCCAATCTCTACCACCTCCCAGAATGGGATTCTTATGATACAGTCAAAGAAAAAAATGCAGTTTATTTTAAAACAGAAAAAGAAGCCCAGGATGCTGGTTTTAGGCCGGCAAGGTAAATTATTATAGAACAAGATTTGCTAGTAATATCAAATATTTTATAAAAAAAGAGCCATCAAAGATTTATATCTTGATAGCTCTTTTATAATACTTAATCATAGATATTTTTTCTATGACCAATATCAATCGAAATGACTCTACATATCTTTTTCTAATTCAGAAATTAAATAATCTACGGAATAAGTTACAGGATTTTTTCAAAATCTTTTTGGCACGTCCTCAGGGAATCGAACCCTGGTCTTGGGCTTCGGACACCCTTATTTTGCCACTAAACTAAGGACGCTTGATGGTGATGTTTGTATAAGAAATTTGGTCTAAAAACCTAAGAGGTAAAAAAGTATTTCCGAGTCCACTTGATACGTATATTTGGCTGTCCTCAAATTCATAAATACCGCTATCAAAATCCGGAAAATATCCTTCTCCTGGAGCAACTAGAGCGCCAACAAATGGGGCTCTCACTTGGCCGCCGTGGGTATGGCCTGAGAATACAAAGTCAATATCATCCCTATATTTATCCCTTACATTTTTAGAAAAATGAGCAAGAACCAAGTTTAGGCTATCATGCGGTCTGTAATTTTCAAAATTACCTCCCCAATAAGTTACTCCATAGATATATAGTCTATTATCCCCGATTTCTATTAATTCTCCATGGTTATCAAGTTTCTTGATCCCAATCTTTTTTATTTTTTCATAGAATACTTCAGAATCTCTTGAGACTTCCTCATGATTTCCTGAAACAAAATAGGTTTTAATCCCTAATTCATTTAACTTTTCTAAAAAATACATGGTTCTCTCTATTTTCTTTGCAGTTGGGAAATCTATCATATCCCCTGTAAGAAAAATTAAATCAGGGTCAAAATCCCTAATTTTTCCCAAAACCTCTTCGAGATTTGAAAGTACATTTGAATGAAAATCCGAAATTTGAGTTATTTTGATCTCTTCTTTGACCTTGGGATTTGTAAGGACTATTCTTTTTTCTACCCCCACGAAAGCCTGGTCGTGGAGGTATTTTCCCCCTAAAACCATTGTGGCAAGGATGGCAGTTGCCACAATTTTCTTTTTATTTTTCTTATTCATCAATTTCTCCAAGATAAATTTCAGGCCCTAGGTCAGAAGGGATTTTAAAACCAAGTCTTGGCGAAAAACTCCTACCTGTGACATTTGGCCCGTCAACTGAAGCTGACCTTTTGAATTGACTTTTTGCGAACCTAACAAAATAGGATTTTATCCATTTTTCAATAGTTTCTTTATCATAAGCACCTGCAAAGGCCATTTGAGCTTCCTTTAGGATTTCCTTTGCCTGCTTGTGGTAGGTCAAATGTTGGTAGATAAAAAAGTCAATTAGTTCGTATGGTCCAATTATATCTTCAGTTTTTTGGGTAATTTTCCCTTCTTTTTCGCTAACAAGCTCAGGTGAAACTGGAGTATCTAAAATATCTGTCAAAACATTTTTAAGCTTTTCATTTTCTGTAAAATGGGCGTAGGATTTGATTAAATATCTAAGTTCTGTTTTCATGAGGCTGGCATTTAGGCTATAAGATGACATATGATCGCCGTTGTAGGTAGCAAAGCCCTGCATATTTTCAGATAAGTCACCAGTACCAATTACAAGACCCCCGCCCATGTTTGATAGGTTAAATAATACTTGAGTACGCATCCTGGCTTGAGCATTTTCGTAGGCAAGATCTGGAGTCACCCCGTCATGACCAATATCTTTTAGATGAGCTTTCACCGATTCTGTAATATTTATTTCTTTTAATTCAATTCCCAAAGCCTCACACAAAAGATAAGCATTGGACTTAGTCCTATCGCTTGTGCCAAAAGCTGGCATGGTATAACATCCGATATTTTTTTTGTCAAAACCTTGAATTTCATAGGCCTTGTTTATGGCAAGAAGGGCTGCAGTCGAGTCAATCCCACCAGATACTCCGAGATAAACTTTTTCTGTACCAACAGCTTCCATTCTCTGAATGAGGCCTAAAGCCTGGATTTCAAGTGCATCTTCTAGGTAATCTTTTGAATAATCTGATATTGGAAGATATGGGAATCTGTCCACAAAATAGTTCTCATCAGTAAATACATGAAATTTTTCATACCGTTCCTCATTGTAGATTTCTAAAGGAAAGACATGGGTATTTTCTGGTAAAATCTCCCCATTTCTTGCGATGTAAGCCCCCTCTGAGTAGACCAAATCTGTTGACGATTCTCCATCGCCTGCTGAAGTATGAATATAAATTACATCTTTTGATAAAAATTCAATTTTTTTCTCTACTTCTTTTTCTGAAAAAATATAGCGAGCCTTGCAAGCTGGGTTTAGGATAATATCCGCTCCCAATTCCTTTAATTTAAGGGATTTTGGGATGGTCATTTCCTCATCTTCACCGATTGTGATTCCGATTTTTAGGCCGGAAATAATGCTTACAAAAGGATCCTCATCTAAGCTATAGTTAAGGGCCTTAAATTCTCCCCTTGGATAAGATTCGAAAATAGTTTTTTCATAAGGCTTTAAATTTTCCTTGCAAACAAGGCCTAAAAGTTTGCCTGATTTTACAAGGGCCATGACATTATAAATACCAAATTCAGTTCTAATCGGAAGACCTAAGCTAAAGGCTAGGTCAAAAATCTCACTAAAGGCAATCAAATCTTTGAGTCCCTCTTCTGCTGCTATTAACAAGTCTTCCTCAAAGTAGGCATCATAAAGACTTGCCCCAGTTAGGCAAAGCTCTGGCAAGGATAGGATATTTACCTTTTCTTTTTGCGAACTATCTATTAATTCTTTTATTCTCTTAACATTTTCTGCCACATTTCCCAAAGAAATTGGAAAAGATGCAGATTTTATTTTTATATTTCTTTTCATTTTATCACCTAATCTTATTTTACCACTTCTAGATAAAAAAAAGAGGACCCAACTGGGTCCATCTCTCTAAATATAATTATAGATTTTTGATTTCTTCGATTAAAGCTGGAACAACTTCGTGGAAATCCCCTACTATACCATAGTCACAGTGCTTGAAAAATGGTGCTGCTTCGTCATTATTAATTACTACAACCTTTTTAGCATCTTCTAGTCCTCTTAAGTGTTGGCCAGCACCTGAAATACCAATTCCTATATAAAGTTCTCCTGCAAACTTCCTGCCAGATACACCAATATATTGTCTGAGTGGTACATATCTTCTAACTTGAGCTGCTGGTCTTGATGAACCAAGAACAGAACCTGTCACATTGGCAAGTTCTTTTGCCATTTCAAGGTTTTGAGCTTCTCCAAGACCCATACCTACAGCAACAACTCTGTCAGCATTTTCCACTGGTCCTTCTAGGTCAACAGCATCTTTCTTAAGATCATAACCATCAGCTACTAAAGCTTGAACAAGTTTCTTAGCTGCTTCTTTTGAATCGCCTGTAAAGATTTCCTTCTTCTTGCCATCATCTTTTTTAACTTCCTTAGCTTTTGGAGCATCCTTCTTCGCATTTTTATCTTTTGGAAGGATATATCCTGAGATAACAAGCTTCATAATCTCATTTGTACCTTCATAAATTTGGGTAATCTTGGCATCTCTGTAGAATCTTTCCACATCTGATCCTTTGATAAATCCAGAACCACCATACATTTGAAGGGCTTGTGAGGTGAGTTTTTCAGCTAAATCTGATGCATAAAGCTTAGCCATAGCGGCATCTTTACCATATCCTTTAACATGGGCGTCTTTTTTCTTAGCTGCATCATAAACTAAAAGTCTAGCTGCTTTTAATTCTGTAGCCATTTGGGCAAGTGTAAATGAATTGTGTTGGAAACGACCGATAGCTTGGCCAAATTGAATTCTGTGCATACCGTGGTCAAGGGCTGATTCATAAGCTCCTTGGGCAATACCTAAAGCCTGTGAAGCTATACCAATTCTACCACCATCTAGAATCATCATAGCATATTTGAAACCCTTGTTAAGTTCACCAAGGAGGTTTTCCTTTGGAACTTTTACGTCTTTGAAGTGAAGTTCTGCAGTAATTGATGATCTGATACCTAGTTTATCATATGGTTCTGAGAAGGTAAATCCTTCAAAGTCTTTGTCAACGATAAACATTGAAATACCATGGTTACCCTTACCTGGTTCTGTAACTGCAGTTACTAGATAAGTTTGTGCCTCTGGTGCATTTGTGATAAAGATTTTTTTACCGTTTAATAGGTAGTAATCTCCCTTATCAACTGCTGTAGTTTCAGTCTCAGCTGAATCAGAACCAGCGTTTTCTTCTGTCAGACCAAAGCCACCAATTTGTGTACCATCACAAAGTGGTCTTAGGTATTTTTCCTTTTGCTCTTCTGTACCAAATTCATTGATTCCCCAAGTACCAAGTGATGTATGAGCAGATAAAATAACACCAGCTCCACCATCAACTCTTGATAATTCCTCAACAGCTATGGCATAGTGTTCATTAGTAAGACCTGCTCCACCGTATTTTTCATCAAATGGAATACCTAAAAGACCCATCTTTCCCATTTCGTTAACAATATCTTTTGGAAATTCCTTGGTTTGGTCAAGGTGAAAGGCAATTGGCTTGATTTTTTCCTCAGCAAAATCCCTAACAACTTTTCTAAACTCTTCTAAATCTTTTGGTAAATTATATGACATATTATCTCCTTTAATTCTAATATTGCTCTCTCTATTTATAATGATACCCATTATCATTTGTTTAAAACATTTTCCCTCATTCTTTTCCAATATTATTAAACTATTTAAAAAATAGCCAGATAATAGTATAGTTAAAGTAAGAATATTAAAAAATAAACAAAGGAGTAATTATGCACAATATAATAGAAGTACTTGATAATATATATTGGGTAGGTGTGAACGACCGTAGAATCGCAAGATTTGAAAATATGTTTGAAGTTCCAAACGGGGTTTCTTACAATGCATTCGTTATAAAAGACGAAAAAAACGCCCTAATGGATTCAGTAGAAGGCGCTTTCACTAGACAATATATGGAAAATGTAGCCGCAGCCCTAGATGGAGAAGATCTTGACTACATCGTTATCTCCCACATGGAACCAGACCACTGCAGAAACATCGACTTTATACTAAAAGAATATCCAAACTGTAAATTTGTAGGAAATGCTAAAACACACAAGTTTTTTGAGCAATTCTACGATGACAAATATGCTGATAGATATTTAGAAATCAAAGAAGGCGACGAAATAAACCTAGGTAAGAGAAATCTTAAGTTTGTCTTTGCACCAATGGTTCACTGGCCAGAAGTATTTATGACCTATGAAACAACAGAAGGTCTCTTCTTCTCAGCAGATGCATTCGGTGCCTTTAACGCAATCGCAGGAAATATTTCCGCAGACAAGGTAATTTACAAAGGCGACTGGCTAGACCAGGCTAGACGTTACTACATCAATATCGTAGGCAAACAAGGAAAAATGGTACAAAACTTATTTAAAAAGGTAGAAGGTCTTCCTATAAATGCCATCCTTCCACTTCACGGTCCAGTTTACAAAGATGCTGATTCAATTAACTTTATCATGGAAAAATACGGCCACTGGGCAGGCTTTACACCAGAACAAAAAGGTGTAGCCATTGTCTATGCATCAATGTACGGTGATACAGAACAAGCAAGTGACATCCTCGCAAACTTCCTAGCAGAAGAAGGCGTTGAAGATATCGTTCTATACGACATCTCAGACTGGGACTTCTCATACCCAATCGCAGACTGCCACAGATTCAGCCACCAAGTATTCGCCCCAATTAACTACAACGCAGGCCTATACTACAAAATGGATGCCTTCCTAAGAGAACTAGTAGGCACAGGATATAAAAACAGAACAGTATCCTTCCTAAACAACTGGTCATGGGGCGGAAGAAGTCTAGAAATTTCCCAAGAAATCCTAGAAGCCGCAAAACCAAACTACATCGGCGAAGTAGTAAAAATAAATTCAGGCGTAAAAGATCCACAAGTTGAAGAACTAAGACAACTTGCTAAAATAATAGCAGAAGACGTAAAAAACACAGAAATCTAATCAAAAATATAAGCTCGAAGCACAAAACTTCGGGCTTTTTTTGAGCTCTTCAATAGGAAAATAATTTTTGCATTTAAAAGATTAAACAAAACTCAAATCATTTCAAATTCAAAAAACATCCTAAAATGATTTTACAACCAACTTAGGATGTTTATTACACAAGAAAATATATGAAAATCTACTATTTTTGATTTGCCAATCTTGTATTCCTATACATATCAAATGCAACTGCAAATAGGATAATTACTCCGCTTGTTATTTCAAGTATGTGTGTATTTAATCCAAACTGTACACCAGCATTATTTATCAATATCATAAGAATTGTGCCTAGTACTGTTCCGACCATAGAACCTCGACCACCGCTTAGTGAAGCTCCACCAATTACTGCAGCGGCTATAGCATTCATCTCATAGCCCTCGCCTCCTGTTGGAAGTGCACTTTGAACTCTTGCTGCAAGTAATATTCCTGCTACTGCATATAGAAGACCTGCTAGAGTATAGGTTGCGATATACATTTTTTTCACGTTGATACCGCTTAATTTTGCTACATTTTCCCCTGATCCAAGTATATAAATATTTCTACCAAATATTGTATATCTTAGAACAAAGAAAATAATTACAGCTACTAAAATCCATATTAAAGCAAGTACAGGTAATATACCTAATACTGTTGCATTTCCTAGAGCTAGTATTCTTTCATCTAATCCACTAACTGTCAAAGCATTACTAATAATTTTTGTTATACCACCTACAACTGTAGATGTTCCGAGAGTTGCTATCATTGGTGGAATTTTAAATTTATAAATAATTGCTCCATTTACAAATCCAGAAACTAAACCAACTAGGATTGCTGCAAGTAAAGTGATAGGCAAAGCTAATTCAGTATCTCTTTGTAATATAGCAAGTACCATACATGATAAACCAGCTATAGCGCCACAAGAAATATCTATACCTCCTGTGATTATGATAAATGTTTGTGCTACAGCAAGTACTCCGACAATAGCACATTGTTTCATAAGGTTTGTCATGTTATATTGGGTCATAAAGTTGTCTGTAAAAATAGATGTTATTATAAATAGTCCTAGTATAATGAATACTAAACTAAATTCAGTATTATTAGTAAGGCTTGATATTTTTATCTTTTTGTTTGTTTTATTCATTATTCACTCCAAATTAAACTGATGTCTTCTTTAAGATATCATCTTCATGTAATCTTTCGATTTCATCCCTGGTGTACTCAGCAGTGATTTTTCCTTTAGCCATAACAATAAGCCTGTCTGATAATCCCATCACCTCTGGTAAATATGATGAAATTAAGATTATAGCTTTCTTTTGTGCTATAAGTTTTTCCATTATTTGAAATATTTCCTGTTTCGCACCGACATCTACGCCTACTGTTGGTTCATCGAAAATCAAAATGTCTGGATTTCTATTTAAAAGTTTTGATATTACAACCTTTTGTTGGTTACCACCAGATAAATGTGATACCAACTGATTGCATGATGGGGTTTTGATTTTCAAATCTTTGATTGATTGATTAGCCCTATTATTTTCTTTTTCAAGTGAGATAACGTTTTTTCTACTAATCAAATCATACGAATTCATATTTGAATTTATCTTTATTGATAAAGGCAAAGCTAGCCCATCTTCCCTTCTATCTTCTGTCAAAAATCCTAATCCATTTTTTAAAGCCTTGGAGACTGAGTCTATCTTTACTTTTTCCCCTTTAATGTATATATCGCCATTAGCATTTTCGTCTATGCCGTATATACCTCTCATTAATTCACTACGTCCTGAACCAACTAGACCAAAAAATCCTAAAATTTCACCCTCTTTTACATCAAATGATATATCGTGATAATTAATATTATTGGTGAAATTTTCTACTCTTAAAACTTCTTTTCCAGCTACTTGATGCTTGATATCGTATATATCAGTCATCTGTCTACCAACCATCAAAGAAATTAATTTATCTTTATCAACTTCATCTATTTGTTTTGTATCAACATACTTACCATCTTTTAATATAGTTACACAATCGCATATTTCCATAATTTCTTCTAGCCTATGTGATATGTATATTATGCTTACGCCTTGGTTTTTAAGTTCTTCAATAAATTTAAATAATTTCTCTACTTTTTCATTTTCAAGTAGGGCTGTTGGCTCATCGAAGATTACTAATCTTAGTGTATCATTTGTAGATATCTTACTTATGGTAATCATTGCCTGCATAGCTAAAGGCAAGGTATTTATTTTGGCTTTTGGATTGATATCAAGGTCAAATTTTTCGAGTACTTTTTTGCACTCATCATACATTTGATTCCAATTAATAATTCCATTTTTTGAAGGTTGTTTTCTCAAGAAATAATTTTCTGCCACTGATAGATCTGGTGCAATATTTACATCCTGATAATTTGCAAATACACCATTATCTTGAGCATCTATAGCATCCTTGTTTTCTATCCAATCTTTACCATCATTTAGATAGATATGCCCTGAATTTTGTTTTTCAACTCCCATTATACATTTAATTAAAGTTGATTTACCCGCTCCATTCTCACCTACTAAGGCATGAACTTCACCTTTTTTTATAGAAAATGATACATCGTCAAGAGCAGTTACACCAGGATATACCTTGGTCACATTACAAACTTTTAATATCAGATCGTTATTTTTGTCCATGTTCACCTCTCATCTGAAATTTGTCATTATCAAATCCTTATTAATACCCAAGGCTTCTCTATTTAGTAAAATCTAATATAAGAGAAGCCTCAGATTTAATTAATTACCTAATTTTTTAACAAATTTCACTACACTCTATTTTTTCAATAAAGTTGGATCTAATAGTTCTTGAATTTCTTTTTCTTCCATGTTATCTTTATTAACTATGCTTGGAGGACAATTTACTTGTTTCTTTTCTTCAGGATTTTTGCCATTAATTAAAGTTTCGATAGCATTTTTCATACCTAAATATCCTTGTTCATACGCATTTTGAACAATTATTGCATCTATAACGCCGTCTTTAAGAGCTTTAATTTCTGTATCATCGGAATCTACTGCAACTGTAACTATCTTATCTTTTAGATTTGCTCCTTCTACTGCTAGAGCAACACCATTACCAGTAATATTATTTCCTGCAAACATACCCATTAAATTATCGCTAAATGTTGAAATTATATTTTCTGCATTTGATTGAGCTTTTTCAACTACATTTCCATTATAATAAGTATCTGTTTGTTCTAGTTCTGGTGCGTGTTCTTTGATATATTCTCTAAAACCTATTACTCTTTGGTCAAGGGCTTCGTTTTCTACATTTGTATTAACACCTACCACACCTTCACCAATATTTTTCTCTTCTTTAGCTTTTAGGAAAGCTTCTCCAGCCATTTCTCCTATTGTCTTGTTTGAGCAATAATAAAATTGGTTATATGTCTCTTCATGTGCTCCATCATCACCTATACCAAGCCCACAGTTAACAAAGTTTAGAACTATACCATTATCAGTAGCTTCTTTCGCTTTTGGAATTGTTGAATCTATAGCAAGGGTTGCTGTGATAATAGCATCTGGTTTTTTAGCTATTGCTTGCTCAAAGGCAGTTACGTATTCCTCTGTTTGTCCTTCTTCTGATGGGCCTACAATAGAATAATTTATCTTTATACCATGTTCTTCTTCCATATCTTTCATAGCATTTTCTATACCTATACCAACGTGAGTCCAAAATTGTGATGCTGTTGATGGTGTAAGATATACTACATCATAAGAATCTTTCACACCTTCAGATTTATCTTCATTTGATGCTTCTTTATTTTTTGCTCCACCACAAGCACTAATCATCATTGCTAATGCTAAAAACATGCTTAATAATCTAAATTTTTTCATTTTTTTCTCCTTTATTTATTTTTTATTTCTTCCATAATATTTACAGATGCAGAAGCTCCTATCCTACTTGCACCTGCTTCGATAAATTTTTCCACATCGGCTAGAGTTCTTATACCACCTGATGCCTTTACACCTAGTTTATCCCCTACAGTTTCCCTCATAAGTTTGACATCTTCTATTTTAGCACCACCAGTACTAAATCCTGTTGAAGTTTTTACAAAATCAGCTCCTGCTTTTTTTGCCAACTCGCAAGCTTTGATCTTCTCATCATCAGTTAATAGACAAGTTTCTATTATTACCTTAAGGATTTTTTCACCACATACATCTTTTAATGTTTTTATTTCTTTTTCTACATAATCATAATCCTTATCCTTTAGAGCTGATACATTTATTACCATATCAATCTCATTAGCACCATTTTCTATAGCATATTTTGTTTCAAAAGCTTTAGCTTCTGTACTCATAGCTCCTAAAGGAAACCCTACAACAACAGTTACGTCAACACCTTTTCCTTCCAATTCTTTGTTTACTAATTTAACAAAGGATGAATTAACACAAACTGATTTAAAATTATACTCTATCGCCTCCTTACATACTTTTATGACATCTTCCTTCTTAGCATCTGCTTTAAGTAATGTATGATCAATATATCTATTAATTTCCATTTCTTACATAACTCCCTTTTGAATAATAAAGCATCCATAGGCTTCTCTTTCACTTGTGCAAACTGTAGCAAAAGCTCGTCCTGCTTTTTCATAGAACTTACTTCTCTCTATTTCACCAACTTGCTCTTTTGTTAACCCGTGTTTTTCACAAACTCTTATACAATCATCCCAAACCTTTGGTCTTTCAGGTAAATTAACATTCGCATCACTATCTGGGATCATGTACTCCACTGGATGATCCTCATATTCAGTATCTAGTGGAAAAAGTTCTAATATCGCATCAAGCATTTCTGGTGCAGTATTACCTTTTGCATTAATACTTCTACCATTAGGTGTCTTTGAATATGGTGGATAGAAATCATCAGCAATAACTAAAATATCCCCATGTCCCATATCTGCTAAAGCTTTTAAAAGTTCTGAACTAATTTGTGTTGGTATTCCTTTTAACATATTTTCTTTCTCCTATAATTCTCTTTCTTTTAAGAAATCGTCTACTTCTTCTCTACTTGGCATAGATGGTGTTGTACCAAGCTTTTGAACCGATAAAGCTGCAACAGCATTTGCATAAACTGCTGCCTGCCAAATATCTTTTCCTTCTGATAAAGCCGCTAAAAATCCGCCATTGAATGCATCACCAGCTCCTGTAGTATCAACAGTTTTAACTTTAAATGAATCTAATATTTCTTCCCTATCTCCGTCAGAGATGAAAACACCCTTTGATCCCAAAGTTATAAGTACATTTTCAACACCCTTTTCCCTAAAGATTAAAGCAGCTTTTTTAGCACTTTCCAAGCTATCTACCTTAACGCCTGTAACAGCCTCTGCTTCAACTTCATTTGGTGTTACCATGTACAGATTATTATAAAATTCATCATCTACTTCAACATATGGAGCAGTATTAACTATGACTTTAGTATTATTTTTAAGAGCCAACTCCTTGACTTTTTCATTAGCATCTTGGTTTACCTCATACTGCAAAAGAACATAATCAGCTTCCTTAATCAAATCCTCCAAAGACTCTAGCTCAGAAATCTTAATATCGTTGCAAGCTGAAGGTACTACTGTAATCTGATTATCACCAGTATTCTCATCAACCATAATAAGGGCAATACCTGTAGGTTTATCGTCTGAAATCAAAATATAATCTTGATCCATATTTAATTCTTTCATTGTATTAAGACAAACATCAGAAAATGTATCCTTGCCAAGTTTAGTCACCATAGTCATATCCGCACCAACTTTATGACAAGCTACACCTTGATTAAAACCTTTTCCTCCTGCGCCCATTTGAAAATAAGAACCTTTAACAGTTTCTGAGCGTTCAGGTAAATGTGGTGACCTTGCCATGAGATCTACTACAAAACTACCAAAAACAACAACCTTACTCATATAACCTCCTAAGTCATCAAAAAATATGTATTGGTATCGATTACAATTTTTAAAACAAGTAGACTCTCTCATATACTTTTGAGAAAAGTCCCTATAATCTATTTTAAAATCTTCTCTGACCCATTAAGACTTAAAAAACAATCCAAAACAATCCTCTGTGTTTCATAGGAAATACCTTGATTAATTTTATCTATTCTATCAAGCAAAACTTCCGCTGCTATCTTTCCTTGTTCCACAGCGTCTCTGCCAACATAAGAAAAAGAATAGTCGATAACTTTAAATGGATTTATTTCGTCAAAACCTATTATAGAAATATCTTCGCCAATTTTATAACCTTTTTCTTTTAGATACTTAAGCGCACCCAAAGAAGTCATGTTATTGCTCAAAAATATAGCTGTTGGTGGATTTTTCAGATTAAGTAATTCCCTAGTCTTCTCATAGGCCATGCTAATCTTGAAATCCCCAGAAACTATATATTCTTCTTTAATTGGCAAATTATTTTCTTTAAGAGCATCAATATAACCCCTATATCTATAATTACCAGGTGTTGAAGTTATCGGACCTGTTATAATAGCAATATTTTTATGACCTTCCTCTATAAGGGCATTTACTGCTCTTTTAGATCCAAACCCATTATCAACAAATACAGCATCCAAATTTATTCCTTCAATATCTCTATCCAAAAGAACAATAGGTACTTCCATCTTATCTTTCAATTTTTTTAGCTTCTCCAAAGTGTTCTTGTCTTTAGATGAAACTGGCGAAATGATTAAGCCACTCAATCTTTCTTCAAAAGTTGAATATAAGGCTTTAGACTCTTTTTTCAAATCTTCATCAGTATTATAAAACAAGACCTGGAACCCATTGTCATCCATAACTTGGCTAATTCCACTAATAGCACTAGAAAAAAATTCGTTTGATATATCAGCAACAATCACTCCAACTTTATTAGAAAATTGTTTATGAAGATTTCTAGCAATTTTATTTGGTATATAGTCATTTTCTTCAATAACTTGAAGAACTTTTTCTCTAGTTTTATCACTTACATAAGGAGAATCATTCAAAACTCTAGAAACGGTAGTTGTTGAAACTCCTGATAATTTAGCGATGTATTTTATATTCATAGCACTTCCTTAATTTTTAATATCCCTATAATTATATCACATACCAAATATAAAACACACCATGTAATCGATACCAGTCCTTGTTATAACTATAATATCATATTTTTTTATATATGTAAAGGTTTTTTTCATAAAAAATTAAGAAAATGTTTATTATAAATATACCAATATAATTTTTTAATAGATATTCTTAGTTAACACCTAATTATTAGTATATATTTCGGTCAGTGTTAGTAATATTGTTAATAATTAAATTAAATAATGCCCTATATGAAAACAATATCGCTATAGAAAACGTTTAATTATTTTTTGCTAACTTAGTAATAAACTATTATTCTTAAGATGTATATACCAAATTATCCTTTTCAAAATTACACATATGTAAGGAAGGTTTATAATTTTCTCCATTATTTGGCATCGAACAAAAAACTATAACCCAATTTCATTAATAAATTTCAAATTAAGACATATTATAAAAGTCTTAAAATACGAATAAAATTTATAGTAGTTTCGTATTTTAAGACCTAAATTTGATGAAAATATTTATTTCTTTTTACTTTTTAAAAAAGCTATTTTATCTTAAGAATTTCTTTATTAGACTAAAATTCCTCTCTTTATAAGGTGGATAGCGGAAGGGATTGTCAAAAAATCCAGCCCTGACCATTGATTTCCTATTAGAAAAATTCATAAAACCAAAATAACCGTGGTAGCCTCCCTGACCCGAATTTCCTACTCCCCCAAATTCTAGCCTAGGATTTGCAATTTGCATCAGGCACTCATTTATAGCCCCGTTGCCGTATTCCATTTCCCTGATAATTTTCTCTTCTATTTTCCTATTGCGAGTGAAAGTATAAAATGCGAGTGGCTTTGGCATCCTTTTTATTTTCGCCAAAATCTCATCAAGATCGTCATAAGCAATTATAGGAATAATTGGCCCAAAAATTTCCTCGACCATGACAGGATCAGAAAAATCGACCCCGTCCATGATAGTTGGGGCGATTTTCAATTTATCCCTATCATAAGCTCCTCCAAAAACTATCTTGTCATCGTCTATAAGCTTCAAAAGCCTATCAAAGTGATGAGTATTTATAATCCTTGGTAGATCTTTATTATCAAGTGGGTTTTCACCGTAAAAGTCAGTTAGATTTTCCTTTAATTCTAAAATTAAATTGTCTTTTATAGCCTTATCTACGATCAAAAAGTCTGGAGCAATACAGGTTTGGCCAGCATTTACAGTTTTAGCCCGGGCAATTTTCTTCGCTCCCATTTTTATATCACAAGTTTTTTCCACAAGGCAGGGACTCTTACCCCCAAGTTCTAAGGTTAATTTGCTGAGGTAAGGTGCTTGGGCCGCCATAATTTTTTTTGCAACAGCAGGACCTCCGGTATAAAAAACATGGTCATAAGGCTTATTTATCAATTCATCATAGTCGAGTTTTTCATTATCTAAATGAATAAAATACTCTTCCCTAAAATTATCCCCGACAATTCTTGAGATGATTTTACTTGTTTCAGTCGATTTTGATGAAGTCTTTAAAATAACAGTATTACCACTTGCTATGGCCCCAACAACAGGACCCAAACTCAAATTAAAGGGATAATTCCATGGGGAAATTATGCAAGTTACGCCCAAAGGCTCGTAGACATAAAAACTTTTTGCCGGAAAAGTTGTAAGAGACTTTCCTACCCTCACTTTTTTCATCCATTTATGAAGGTGTTTTTTTACAAAGTTTATCTCCTCTAAAACAAAGTTATACTCAGTAAGGTAGGATTCAAAATTAGATTTGCCTAAGTCTTTTCCAAGGGCTGATAAAATCTCCCCTTCATTTTCCCTTATGGCCTTTTCAAGCTTGTTTAACTCTCTCATCCTAAAATCATAGGACTTGGTAGAATTGCCTAGAAAAAATTCTATTTGATTATGAATAATATTTTCAAGATTCATAACTATCCTTTCAAAATTCATAGATTGAAATTCATAAAAAAAATTCTATAAATTAATCCTTTAAAATATCTTTTTCCATCCTTATACAAATATATATCATTCCTAAACTCACAGGAATAAATATAATAAACATGCCTATTAAAGAGTCAAATAGCTTAAAATATTCCCCTAATATCATAGTGAGAATTGTAAGGCTTATGCCCATTATTCCAAGCTTTATACATGATTTATACCAAAAATTATTTCCATTTTCCCAATTTGCTTCGCTTTTAACAAGTCTTGGGAGAAGGTAATGAGAAGAGCCCACAAACTTAGATGAAGCTAAGCTTACTCCCCCACTTTTAAATTCTTTCCTAACTTCCTCAGGTGGATAGGGTTTTGGATTTTTTAAAAGATTGTAATTTACGATAATAATTAAAATATTTACACCTAATAATATTAGATAGATCTTATTAGACATAAAGCCCTCCTAAAAGTTCAAATCTTGCCATTTAATTTGCCTATGGTAAATCCAGATAGGCGAGATAAAAATCTATATCCCCTGTCCTTGTGAATAGATTTATTTGTATCATTACCACACCTTATAAGCCTAACAAGTGCAATCTTTAATCAGAGACGAGGAATAATTTTATATAAAAAAGGGGCTTATAATAATTCAATAGCAGGAAGAGTTTCGTCAGAATCTTTCATCTGTAATGATGTGTTCTATGCCCTTATGGTCTTTCTTAAGATAATTTTTCATAAAAGTCGGATAAGCTTTATAATTTTCAAGTCGGTCGATTGGTAGCCAGTGCATGGTCTCTTTTAGGCCGCTAGTTGTAAGGCTATGGCTCTTAAGATTTTTATTGCCTTTTGGCTTCATCATATAATAAAAGCAAATCTCATGGCAGTCTACGCCTTTTAAACTAGAGCTTCCCACAAAGAAATTTTCGTGAATAATAGCCAAATAATCAACTTCGTATTCTACGCCTGTTTCTTCGAAGACTTCTCTTTTTATGGCTTGCTCAGAACTTTCCCCCATATGGACTCCACCACCTATAGAATAGTAATAGTCATCTACTTCATTTCCCGCAAACAAAACGCAATCATCTTCGACTATTATTGCCGCAGCCCTATACCTAAACCACTTATCCCCTTTTCTAAATCCACAATCCTGGTCCATCTTTTCTCCCTTAACTTTTCTTTCAAACTCTCACAATCAAAACTACCAGCTTAGCTGGTAGTTTGCATAGCGCCTATAAGGCGCGAATACCGGCACGCCCCTATTGGGGCTCCGAATATTCCGTCACATGCACCACTATCCCAACTACTGCTGAAGCAGTTTTTTATTTGTTTTTATTTACTGACTCCCCCGTAAACGGGTCATTGTATTCCTTTATACTTATTTGGTCAGCATAATAATCTTCTTTTAATTGATTTTGTATATATTCTTTTATTTTCTTTTCATTTCTTCCCACC